>DATAOR010000402.1:0-10258 GCA_036265635.1 Gemmatimonadales bacterium | reverse complement strand
CCCTGGCCGACGCCGTGCTCGCGGCGTGGTCCGGGGGCGAGCGGCACTACCACGGGCTCCGTCACCTGCGCGACTGCCTGCAGCAGCTAGACCAGATGACCGAGCCGGTGCCTGACCGAAACCTGGTCGAGGCGGCCCTCTGGTTTCACGACGCCGTCTACGACCCCCATCGGACCGACAACGAGGTACGGAGCGCCGAGTGGGCTAGAGAGGGCCTGACCCGGCTCGGCATCGACCCGGCGGTCGCCGCCGAGGTCGCTCGCCTGGTCATGCTCACCGCCCACCGGCGCCCGCCAGACGACCCGGCCGGGCAGCTCGTGACCGACATCGACCTCGCCATGCTCGGCCGGCCCGCCGCCGAGTTCGACGCCTATGATGCCGCCATTCGCGCCGAGTTCGCCTGGGTGCCGGAGGACGAATATCGGACCCGGCGGGGAGCGCTGCTGGCCGGCCTGCTCGCGCGCGAACCACTCTACCTGACCCCCTGGTTTCGCGCCCGGTACGAGGTGGCTGCCCGAGACAATCTCCGCCGCTGCCTGGCCGGACTGACTGTCACGCCGGGCAGCCCCGAGCCTCCCCAGGCAGGTGCCTCCAAGAGGCAACGGTGAACCATTGCTTCGGGCTCCGCAGCCTCACCCAGGGGTGCCAACTCGGTCGCACCCCTCGGCGGCATTATCTTGAGCCCATGCCGATCTGCCGAGTGCTCCTCCTCTGCCTGGCCCTGGCGGCCTGCGGCAAGTCGGCCGACCGCGGCAACGCCAGCTGCGGCCTGGCCGCGCTGGCCGGGCCCACGGCCCTGCTCACCCAGTTCAGCGTCCCCCGCCAGACTCTCAGCGCTCCGCCCAAGGCGCTGCCGGAGCGGCTGGTCGCCCGGGTGGTGGCCGGACCGGCCCTGCCAGCCATCGTCGGCCGGACGGACTCATCCCTGGTGATCGGGGTCGAAGGCGCCATCCCGCCGACCATCAAGCCGGGCTACGGCGTGCTGGTGCTCGATACCACCGAGCGAGCTCGGGGCGTGATGCTGTTCGAGGGCATCTCAGTCGAGGGCGCGCCGCAGATCGGCACCGTCAGCGTCGGGAGCAACACCCTGCCGCTGATCGGCATCCAGCTGGATCCCGCCCGGATCGAAGATCCCCGCTGTCCCTTCTTCCCCGACTCGGTCTTGCCGTGAGCGCTCCGCGCATCGCGGTGAGCGGCGTGGTCCGGACCTGGGATGGCGCCGATCGGACCGGGATCAACGCCGCCTACGTCCGGTCGGTGGTCGCGGCCGGCGGCGTGCCGCTGGTGGTTTCACCCCTGCTGGGGCCGTCCCTGGCCGGACGGGCCCTCGACGGCGTCGACGGCCTCCTGCTCAGCGGCGGCGAGGACCTGCACCCGGCCTGGTACGGCCAGGCGCCGTCTCCCTTGCTCTACCCGCCCAGTCGCGAGCGCGACCTGTCCGAGCTCGCCCTCTTCGCGGTTGCCCGGGAGCGCGGGATGCCGATCCTGGGTATCTGCCGCGGGATCCAGCTGATCAACGTCGCCATGGGCGGCACCCTCTACCAGGACCTCCCCAGCGAGCGCCCGGGCGCCGTCGGCCATGACGTCGGCGGCGCCCGGGATGCCCGGAGTCACGAGGTGCGGCTGGCCCCCGGCAGCAGGGCCGCCCGCGTCCTCGGCGCCACCGAGCTGGCGGTCAATTCGTTCCACCACCAGGCGGTGGCGCGTCTGGCGGAGGGACTGATCGCCAGCGGCTGGACGGAGGATGGTCTGATCGAGGCGGTGGAGTCGGCGGAGGACCGGGCCTGGCTCTTGGCAGTCCAGTGGCATCCCGAGGAGATGCATGCCGAGACGGTCGCGCCGGAGCGCGGACTGTTTCGCGGGCTGATCGAGGCCGCGGTGCGTTGGGCCGACCCATCCGCCCGTCTGGCTGCCGACCATCACTCGGCGGAGCCGGTCGGAGGCGGACCGCGCTAACGCCCGCCCTAGCGAACGCCGAAGTCGCGCAGGGCCCGCTCGGGCGAGCGTCGGTGGGGAAACAGCAGCCGGTCGCTCACGCCGTTGAGCGCGCCGCGCAGCGAGGGAAACCGCTCGGCCGCCGTCCGCAGCACGGCCACCAGCCCGTACTCATTGGCCAGGGCGTGGTCGGACGCCATGCCGAAGCCACGCCGCCCCAGCGCATCGTAGTAGGTGACATCGGGGCCCGCTTTCCGCACGTGCCGGGCCGCGATATAATCGGGAAAGAGGCCGGCCAGCCACAAGGCGTAGTTACCGAGATGGACCATCACCCGGAACCGGCGCTCGCCTCCGCTGGATTCCAGATCCGCCACGATGTCGACCAGATACCGGTGCTGCTGGTCGTCATGCCAATCGATCCGCCAGGCCCGGTCCCGCTGGCCGAAGTCGAGCAGCAGAGCCGCCAGATAATCGGCCAGCTCACGATCGTCCACCCCGGACCCCCGGAGCGCATGCCTGACGGCCACGTAGAAGAACAGCGCTTCCGACGGCACCAGCATCGTGCGCACGGTGAGCAGCCGCTCGAGCAGCTCGGGCGAGTCGAGCAACGGATCGGGGCCTTCGGTGGCCAGACGCCGCTCGAGGGAGGCACGCCGATGGGCAGAGCCCCGGCTCAGGAGCAGGATCACCAGCTGTAGGTCCGCCGCGGTCAGACGGCCTCGCGTATTCGCCCGGATCATGGTCATTCCTCCTTCCACCAACAATCTGGCCGCCACCGCCACCAGCGACGATCTGGCCCTGCTCCGGCGGGTCACCGCCTTTGGCCAGGAGCTGGCGGGAACGCTGCGGCGGGCGTCGGTGATCGATCTGCTGCTCCGTCACATTCGGGAGAGCCTGAGCCCCACCGAGATCGCCCTCACCCTGTTCCATCGGGACGCCGACGCCCAGGACTTCTCCCAAGCCTGGCCGGCCGGCCGGCCCGATCGCCGAGCCCTGCTGCAGCTGGTCGAGCAGCTCGGCCCCCAGGTCCTGCCGGACGGGCTGGCGCCGATGGTGGCCCGGGGGGAGCTGCCCGAGCAGCCCGGCGGACAGGAGTCCTGGCTGCTGGCTCCGTTCGTGGCCCGCGGCCGGGTGACCGGCGCCGTCGCGATCTGCGGTGAGCCCGGCCGCTTCGGCAGCGCGTCACTCCGGCTGCTCGAGGGGCTGGTGGCCCAGGCCAGCATCGCCCTCGAGAGCGCCCGCCTGGTGGACCTCCACGACGACGGCCGGCGATCCTGGCAGGAGGTGGTCGATGCCATCTCGCCCGCCCTCTGCATCGTGGACCGCGGCGGCCGGATCCGCCGGGCCAACCGTGCCTTTGCCGACCTGGTCAACGCCCCGCCGGCGAGCCTCATCGGGCGCCCTTGGCTGGCCTTTGTGCCGCCCGAGTGGGCCGCCGAGCTGCAGCGGGCCCTGGACCAGCAAGGAGCGGGCCGCGAGGTCGATCTTCGGACCGGGGAGCGCACCTTTGCCGTCACCGCCGTTCCGATCAGCCCGACCGACCGCTCCACCCTGGTGCTCCTCTTCGATGATCAAACCGACCGGCGGCGTTTGCAAGACCAGTTAATTCAATCGGAAAAGATGTCGGCCATCGGTCAGCTCATTGCCGGCATCGCCCACGACCTGAACAACCCGCTCGCCTCGGTGGTGGGCTTCGCCGACTTCCTGGGCGAGGTCCCCAGCGTCCCGCCTTCGCTCCGGGAGCCGCTCACCGTCATCCGGGAGGAGGCCGAGCGCGCCTCGAACATAGTCAAGAACCTGCTGAGCTTCGCCCGGAAGCAGGAGCACCAGCGGCGGCCGACGGCGCTCCAGCCGCTGCTCGACGCCACCTTCGTCCTGCTCCGGAACCAGCTCATGGCCCACCGGGTCGAGGCCTCGATCGAGGTCGAGGAGGGTCTTCCTATGCCCGACATCGATCCCAACCAGATGCAGCAAGTCTTCGTCAACCTGATCAACAACGCTGCCCAGGCCATCGCCAGCACCGGTCGGCCGGGACGGGTGCTGGTTCGGGCGCGCCGCTGGCTCGACGGCGTCGCCGTCGACGTCATCGACGACGGGCCCGGCATGTCGGAGGCGCTGTCCGCCCAGGTGTTCGAGCCGTTCTTCACCACCAAGCCCGAGGGCGAGGGCACCGGGCTCGGGCTCTCGATCAGTCAGGGCATCGTCCGGGAGCACGGCGGCCGGATCATGCTATCCACCGAGGAAGGCCGCGGTTCCACCTTCTCGGTCCAGCTCCCCCTGGCCACCCGGCCCCCGTCACCCGCCCCCAGCCGGGACGGCGGTACTCCAATCAAGCGCCTCCGGGTGCTGGTGGTCGATGACGAGCCGCACATCCTCCACTATATGCACGCCACACTGGATGCCTGGGGCCACGTGCCGGTGGTCGCCCGCAACGGCCGCGAGGCGCTGGACCTGACCGATCGGGATCAGTTCGATCTCATCATCTCCGACCTCCGGATGCCCGAGCTCAGCGGCCGCGAGTTCTACGAGGAGCTGGCCCGGCGCCATCCGGCGCTGGCCACCCGGGTGGTCTTCAGTACCGGCGACACCGTCCGGGGCGACACCCTGGCCTTCCTCGAGAATCTCGACCGGCCCTATCTGCACAAGCCGTTCAGCCTGGCCGAGCTCCGCGCCCTGCTGGCCACCGTGGCTCAGGCCGCCTGATCCCTCGGGTCGTCCACCTCGCGTCCGGGCGGGAGTGGCGCGGCGGCCAGCGGCAGGTCTGGCTCCTGGCGCGCGAGCTCGCCCGGCTCGACGTCGCCCAGACGGTGGTCACAGGGGCCGGCACCGAGCTGGCCCAGCGCCTGACCGCGGCCGGCATCCCGACCCGGCCCGTCCGCTGGTCGGCCGGGGCCGACCCGCGGGTGCTCCCCGGACTAGTCCGCGAGCTGGCGCGGCCGGGCGGGCTGGTCCACGCGCACGACGCCCATGCGGTCACCCTGGGCGGCCTCGGCGCGGCACTGACGGGCCGGCCCCTGGTGGCCACCCGCCGGGTGGACTTTCACCTCCGGCGCCGCGGCTTCTGGGGCCGGGCCTGCCGGGTCATCGCCATCTCCCAGGCGGTGGCTGACGTGCTCGTCACCGACGGCATCCCGCCCGAGCGGATCACGGTGGTCCACAGCGGCATCGTTCCGGCGGAGCTGCGGGCGACACCCAAGCTCGGCATCCGAGCGCGGCTGGCGCTGCCGGCCGATGCGCAGGTTGCCGTCAACGTGGCCGCGCTGACCGGACACAAGGATCACCCTACCTTGTTGGGAGCCGCCGCCCGGCTGGTCGAGTCCTGGCCCCGCCTCCACTGGGTGGTGGCCGGCGACGGTCCCGACCGCCCCGCCTTGGAGGCCCTGCGCGACGAGCTCGGCCTCGGTAGCCGGGTCCACTTTCTCGGGTACCTGGCCGAGCCGGCCCGGCTGATCGCGGATGCCGACTGTTTCGTCATGAGCTCGCGGGAAGAGGGCCTGGGCACCTCGGTGCTGGATGCCATGGCGCTTGGCATTCCGGTTGCGTCTACCACCGCGGGTGGACTTCCCGAAATGTTGCAGCATGGCGCCGGCCTACTCGCGCCGCCCGGCGATCCCGAGGGGCTGGCGGCAGCGGTCGCCCGCCTCCTCGGCGATCCCGACCTGGTCCGCGGCGTGACTGCGCGCGCCAGCCAGGTCGTCCAGCAATTCACCGCGGCCCGGATGGCAGCATCGGTCCGATCGGTGTATCGTTCCTGTGGCCCATTTCCTTGACGGATCATGATTTACGTTTGCATTCCGAGTTACGACGAGGCCCCGACGGTAGGCCTCCTGCTGTGGAAGGTTCGCCAGGTCTTCGCGGCCTTTCCCCGCGAATACCAGCTGCTGGTCCTCGATGATGGCTCGACCGACGGGACCGCGGAGGTGCTCGAGCCGTACGCCCGGGTGCTGCCGCTCACGGTCATTCGCCACAGCGGGCGGCAGGGGTACGCCGGCTCGGTTGAGGAACTGCTGCGCAAGGCGGTCGAGTTGACCGACCGGCCCAAGCGCGACGCGGCGATCCTGATGCACGCGGACTTTGCCCACAACCCGCACACCATCCCTGATCTGGTCCGCCGGATCGAGAGCGGGGCCGACATGGTGGTGGCCGAGAGCCGGCTCGAGGGGCAGCCCTCCCGGGCCTATCGCCTGGTCCGGCGCCACGGCTCCAGGCTGCTCCGCGGCGTGGTGAGCGTGCCGGGAGTCAAGGACCTCGTCTCCGGCTTCGCCGCCATCCGGCTGGTCGCGCTGCGGAATGCGCTCCGGAGCCAGTCGGATCGCCTGCTGCACACCGACGGCTGGGCCGCCAACGCCGAGCTGTACTGGCGCGCCGGCCGCTACGCCCGCCGGGTCGAGACGGTGGAGTCGGTCGAGCGGCACGATCTGCGCAGCCGGCCAAGCCGGCGGCAGCCGTGGGACACCGCAGCCTCGCTCTGGGGCGCCCGGCGGATCCTCCGGGCGCTGCCGGTGCCGCCTCCCCCGCCGGAGGCGGCGCCCCGGCGCGAGCCCGAGCCGCAGGCGGTGTCGTCGTGACCGGCCTGATGCTGTCGCTGGCGCTCCTCCAGGGGAGCGCTCCCGACCCGGCGCCTCCGGCCGCCTATCCCTGGGCCGTGGGCGAGACCCTGAGCTACACCGCCAAGCTGGGGATGCTGTCCCTCGGCTCGGGCACGCTCGAGGTGGCGGGCATCGATACGGTCCGCGGCACCCAGACGTTCCGCTTCCGCTTCCGCCTCACCGGCAAGACCATCGTGTACTCGCTCGACGACGTGCTCGAATCGTTCGTCGGCACGCACGACCTGGTTTCCCGCCGCTTCACTCAGGACTTCGTCGAGAACGGCAAGCCGATCAGGCGCCACTACGAGATCGTGGCGGACTCGGGCTATTACCGGGAGGAAGGCAAGCCCGGCACTCAGGCGGCGCCGGCGGACGCGCTGGACGACGCGGCGTTCTTCTATTTCGTCCGGGTGACGCCGCTCGAGGTCGGCAAGACCTACCGGTATGACCGCTACTTCCGCCGGGAGAAGAACCCGGTCACCATCGAAGTGCTCAAGCGCGAGAAGATGGAGCTGCCGGATGGACGCGAGGTGGACTGCCTGGTGCTCCACCCCGTGATCGACACCAAGGGGATGTTCTCCAAGCGGTCCGACACCCGGATCTGGCTGACCGACGACGAGCGCCGCCTGCCGGTCCAGATCCGCAGCAAGTTCAACTTCGGCACCATCACCCTGCGGATGAAGGACATGAAGCTGCCTCGCGTGGCGGCGGCGGATCGCTAGCGGTGGAGTATCGCGAGGCGGATCTCCACCGTCTCACCACCGTGCCGGTCGGCGACCGGCCCAACAAGGTGGATCCCCGGACGCTGGCCTCGCCGCCCGGCGCCGACCGGTCGTTCACCGCCTTCTTTCACAGCCTGCCCGACGTCCTGGCGGCGCGCGATCTGCGTGCCGTCGTCGCCGGCCTCGCCCAGGCGGCGCGGCAGGGACGCGGCGTGGTCCTCCTCATCGGGGGCCATGTGATCAAGGTGGGCATCGGTCCCCTGCTCCGCCGCCTGATGGAGCGCGGGGTGATCACCCATCTCGCCCTGAACGGCGCCGCGGCCATCCACGACTACGAGCTGGCCGCCTTCGGTGGCACCAGCGAGGACGTCGAGCGCGGCCTCGAGGACGGCAGCTTCGGGATGGCCGAGGAAACCGGAGCGGAGATGAACGCCGCGGTGGTCCGGGCGGCCGCCGCCGGATTCGGCATGGGCGAAGGGCTGGCGGATGCGTTGGCCGCCCGGTCGGCCCTGCCCGGGGGACCGGTGTCGGTCCTGCTGGCGGCGCGTGAGCTGGGCATCCCGATCACGGTCCACACCGCCATCGGCGCCGAGATCACCCACCAGCACCCGGCGGCCGATGGCGCCGCGATCGGCGCCACCAGTCACCGTGACTTCCGCCGGCTGGCCGGCGCGCTGCCGGCCCTGGATCAGGGTGGGGCGGTCCTGAACCTGGGCAGCGCGGTGGTGCTGCCGGAGGTGTTCCTCAAGGCGCTGGCCATCGCTCGCAATCTCGATCGGGGACGGCCGACCCACTTCCTCGCCGCGGACTTCGACATGCAGCGCCACTACCGGCCGCGGGTCAACGTGGTCCAGCGACCGACCCGGGCCGGCGGTGCGGGCTACTCGCTGACCGGTCACCACGAGCTGTTGCTGCCCCTGCTGGTCTGGGGAGTGCTGGACGAGCTGGGAGAGCGCTGAGGCGGCAGCCGAGGATGACAAAGGGCCCCGGACGCCCTTCAGCTCCGGAGCCCTTCGGCTCGAACCACCCTGCGCCCTACGCCCGCCAATCGCTGCGCCCGCCAATCGCTGCGCCCGCCAATCACTGCGCCCGCCGGTCGATGCGCACCCCGGTCACTACGCCCGCCAGTCGCTGCGCCTACTGTCGATCCGATCCAGGATTCGACCTTCCGTCGCGCCTCGCCGCCGCCGGCTAAATCGCCGGCCGGCCCGCGATCATCTCCCGGATCCGGGCCGCCGTCCCCGGGGCCACCAGCTTGAGCACCAGATAGATCAGGAACCCCACGAAGGCGAACCAGGCCACGGTGAGCAGCAGACCCATCAGCAACCCGAACAGGCCCAGGAACAGCTTGAGCAGGAAGATCGCGATGATGGCGAAGATCGCGAAACCAAGCAGCCTACGGAACATGGTAGTTTCCCTCGGGTGTCAGGTCAGCCCGTCCTACGACCGGACGTTTCAAAAAGATTCATAGGAAATATAAGTGGCTGAGAGCTACGACGTTATCGTGGTAGGTGGGGGCCCGGTCGGGGCTGCGGCCGCGCGCGAGCTGTCTCTCGCCGGCCGGCGGGTTCTGGTGCTGGAACCCGGCGGCGACACAGGCCAGGGCTGGCGTGCGGCGGCCGGCATGTTGGCCCCGCAGATCGAGGCCCAGCCGGACGATCCGATGCTCGAGCTCGGGCTGGCCGGGCGCGAGCTCTACTCGACCCTGGCTCCGGCACTGCGGGAGGCCACGGGGATCGATATCGGCCTCTGGCGCGAGGGCATCGCCCACGTGGCGGCCACGGAGACCGAGTCGGCCGAGCTGCGGGCGCGCTGCGCCTGGCAGCGGCAGCACGGCTTCCTGAGCGACTGGCTCGACGCCGACGAGGTGGCCGCCCGCTGGCCCTGGCTCGGGCCGACCGCCGGCGCGCTTTGGGCCCCGCGGGAAGGCGCGCTCGAACCGGAGAAGCTGGTGGCAGCCCTGCTGGCTGATGCCACCCGGCACGGTGCCGTGGTCCAGGCCGACGCGGCGGTGGGCGTGCTGCAGCGGGGCGACCGGGTGACAGGCGTAGCAGGACGACAGGACCGCTACGGTGCCGGAGACGTGCTGCTGGCGGCCGGCGCCTGGTCCGGCACCATCGACGGACTTCCGCGCCCGGTGGCCGTGGCCCCTGTCCGTGGCCAAATGGCAGCACTCCCCTGGCCGCCCGGTGCGCGCCGAGGCATCGTCTACGGCCACGGATGCTACCTGCTGGCCCGCGGTGACGAGGCCATCCTGGGCTCTACCATGGAATACGTGGGCTTCCGGCCGGAAACGACTTCGGCCGGGCTCGCCAAACTGTTCGCGGCGGCCACCGCGCTCTGTCCCGCCCTCGCTACCGCAGCGGCCACCCGAACGTGGGCCGGGCTTCGCCCGGTCAGCCCGGACGGTCGGCCCATCATTGGCGCCGAGCCTCGACTGCCCGGACTGTGGTACGCCGCGGGACACGGCCGGAACGGCATTCTTCTCGCCGGGATCACCGGCGTGATAGTGCGCCAACTGCTCACGGGCGAGCCGACGGTCGAGGACATCGAGGCCTACTCCCCCTCCCGCTTCTGGAACTGGTGAAGCTCCTCCCCCCAGCTTGCCATAGCGGACCCAGTCGCCGACTATCGGACGGCAGAGGTCAGTAGAGCAGTAGAACGAACCTGCACCCTCTGAGCCCGACAGCCGGCGACCTGGGTTCGTTCCCCACCCCGTCTGCGCATCACCTCGACCGCTCGACTGTTTGCTGCGGC
The DNA here is from genome assembly GCA_036265635.1 of Gemmatimonadales bacterium. Lineage (GTDB taxonomy): Bacteria > Gemmatimonadota > Gemmatimonadetes > Gemmatimonadales > GWC2-71-9 > CAVVWJ01. Next base: position 255 of record DATAOR010000402.1, on the reverse strand, counting down.
AAGTACGCCGCCCCCGCCCGAACCGGATTCATCCGTCGCGTGCCCCCGCCCCGCCAATCCGAACCCGCGCCACGGCCGTATCCAGGCTGCAGGCGGCAGTTCGACCTCCCACAGCAAGGAGAAGGCACACCATGAATACCAGACCGGCTCGCCGGCGGGGGTGGCTCACCGCGGGCGCGATCGCGCTGGGCGGACTCGGGGCTATCGCCGTCGCGCGAGCCTCCGACCACCAGGACACGCCGTTCGTGGAGCTCA
>DATAOR010000401.1:0-4042 GCA_036265635.1 Gemmatimonadales bacterium | reverse complement strand
GCTCGGACCACGTCGGGATGACTGTGGCCGGTCGAGGCCACGGCATGGCCGCCGTAGGCATCGAGCCATTCGCGGCCATCGGCATCGACCAGCCAGGAGCCGTGGCCCCGGACGGGGTGGACCGGCATCGGCGGATAGACCGGCAGCAGGGCTGGCACCGCGGTGGCGCCGCCGCTCGACCGGTCGGACAGGGACGAAGCGGGCATCAGCAGACGCCTCTCCGGCGAAGGTGTGGCTGGCCCGGGCGCATCAGCATGGGAACACGGCCGCCGCCGAGAGCCCCGCGCGCTCGTCGAGGCCGAGGGCCAGGTTCATCGCCTGCACCGCCTGGCCGCCGGCACCCTTGACCAGGTTGTCGATCGCAACGGTCACCTGGATCTCGTCACCGGTCTCGGTGGCGGCGGCGTGCAGCAGGGCGTAGTTGCTGCCCACGGCGTGGGTCAGCTCGGGCGGCGCATCGAGTACGCGGACGAACGGCCGCCCTTCGAACGCCTGACGATACCAGTCCGCCGCGCCGGCTCCCGCCGCGCGGGCAGCCGCCGCCGGCTCGAGCCGGGCGTGGAGGGTCAGGTAGATGCCTCGGACGAACGGTCCCGCGTGCGTCATCAGCCGCACCGACGCATCCGGCCGGCCGGTCCATTCCCGCCAGGACTCGAGCACTTCGGCCTCGTGCCGGTGGCCCAGCACGGAATAGGCGAACAGGTTGTGCGCCCGGGCGGGATGATGGGTGGTCGGCCGCGGCTGGATTCCGGCGCCGCTCGAGCCGGTGATGGCGAAGAGGGAGGGTGAGAGCTCGACCCCGGCCCGCGCCAGCGGATAGAGCGCCAGCTGGGCCGCGGTCGCGAAACAGCCCGGCGCGGCGATGGCCCCGGCGCCCTTGAGCCGGCAGCCCATGACGTCGGCCAGGCCGTAGTGGAAGCGGTGGACCAGCTCCGGGGCCGGGTGGGCTCCATAGTAGCGCTCATAGAGTCGAAGGTCGCGGACCCGGAAGTCGGCGGCCAGGTCGACCACCAGGCCAGGCCCTGCCTCGAACACCGCGGCCGCCACCCGGGAGGACTCGCCGTGCTCCAGACAGAGAAAGACGACGTCGCGGCCGCGGGCGACTTCCCCGGGGGTGGCGCCGGAGAAGCGCGCCCCGGTCACGGCCGCGAGGCCCGGATGGACTTCCCCCACCGGCTTGCCCGCCTGGCTTCGGCTGGTGGCGACGCACTCGGTCAGCTCGGGATGCTGGAGCACCAGCCGGAGCAGCTCGCCACCGGCGTACCCCGCGGCGCCGACCACCGCCATCTTCACCGGGCGGCCGCCGACAGCGCCGGGCGGGCGTCGGCCCCGGGCTCCGGACGCGCGGCCGCCTCGGACCGGGCCTGCCACGCCGCCAGCGCCTGGCGCACGGCGTTGACCAGGCCGGCAGCGTCCCGCCGGGCGTTGTGGGCCGGCAGCCCCAGGCCGGCGGTGATGTAGACCTGACCCACTTCGTTGTCGGTGGCGGGACCGGTGATGGCGGTGATGGGCAGGGCGAACTCCCGCTGCATCAGCTCGGCCGCGCCCCAGCAGGCCACCGGATCGGGCGCCGCCATCACGTAGGCCGCCCCCACCCGCATCAGCTCGGCGTCGTGCAGGATGTCCTGCACGCCGTACTCGCCCAGGATGCCGTCGCCCAGCTCCGCCACGATCACGTCAGGCTTGGCCATGGCCAGCCGGTTGAAGATGCCCTTGGCGGTGGAGACGGTCACCCCGGCGTGCGTGCTGGCGATCCCGACGTCGTTGAACGTCAGGGCCGCCGTCGCGCCCGCGTCCTGCATCGACAGCGCGTCCCGCATCAGGGACACGCCGGTCAGCTTGGCGGCGGCCACCCGGAGCCCGCTCCGGGCGAGCCCGCGGACCAGCTCGGTCGCCGCCACCGTCTTGCCCGCGTTCATGCAGGTCCCCGCCACGTAGACCACCGGCACCCGGCTGTCGAGCACGTCGGCCGGGGGGACCGCCCGGTCGCGAATGTGGGCCGGCCGGCCGATCCGGTCGCCCAGCTCGGGGAAGGCCAGCACCGCCCCGAGCACCTCGGCCTTGAACGGCGGGCCGATGTCGGGGTTGACCGAGGTGCACCGCCCGAGGATGCCGCCGAGGTTGAGGACCTCGATCGTGTCCCCGGCGGCGAGGTGGTTCGGCACGATGCCGGCGTAGCCGCGGAGCGCGCGACGGGTGCCCAGGGTGCCGGCCAGCACGTCGCCGGCCCGCAGGGCGAGCATCCGCCCGGTGGTGTCCTCGATGGTGTTGTAGGTGGACTTGTCCTCGAGGATCCGGACGGCGAGCACGTAGCCCTCGGCGGCAACGATCTCGTCGCCCACGATCACCTCGGGGGGGAGTGCGGCGTTCCGGGTGCTGCTGCTGATCCGGTCCAGCCGGACGCGGGTGGTGACGACCATCGGTAGTGCTCCTGGTGGTGTAGTGTCCGCTGCCGGCCGCTGGTCCTGCCCGCTCCGACGACGAGTTCCCAGCCCCGCTCCGACGACGAGCTCCCTGCCCCGCTCCTACGACGAGCTCCCCGCCCCGCCCCCATTCCCTGCCCGCGCCGCCAGCAGGGACGGTACCGCGGCCACCCGGGCAAACGCGCGGGCCTCATCCCCGGTCCACAGCCGGTTTTCTTCACCGTACGTCGCGACCGACGGGTCCATCATCGAGTAGGGGCTGCGGGTCCCCACCACCTGAAACCGACCGGGGGCAAGCCGGACCCGGGTCTGGCCGGTGACCCGCGCCTGTGAGCTGGTGATCATCGCCTCGATGTCGCGCAGCGCGGGGTCGAAGTACTGGCCCTCATGGAGCCGGTCGCCGTAGAACCGGCCGAGCTGATCCTTCCAGAACGTCTGCCACTTGGTCAGCACCAGCTTCTCCAGCTCGCGGTGGGCCCCGATGAGCAGCAGCGCCGCCCCGGCCTCGAAGCCGATCCGGCCCTTGATGCCGAGGGCGGTCTCGCCGACGTGGATGTTGCGGCCGATGCCGTAGGCCTCACACAGGTCACCCAGCCGGGCGACCAGCTCGGGGCCGTTCAAGGCGGCGCCGTCGAGCGCCACCGGCAGCCCGGTGGCCCAGCCCAGCACGATCTCGCGCGAGCCGGGGGCGTCGGCCGGCGGGTCGAGCAGCTCGGGCGGTGGACCGGCCCAGGTATCGTGGGTCCAGCCGCCGCCCCAGGTGGTGCCCCAGAGCCCGCGGTTGATCGAATAGGCGCCCGCCTTGGCCGGCACCGGCAGCCCGCGCTGCTGGAGGAACGCGATGGCCTGGTCGCGCTGGACCGCCAGATCGCGGATCGGGGTGACGATCTCGAGGTCGGGGGCCAGCACCCGGAGGGCCACGTCGAACCGGATCTGGTCGTTCCCCGCGCCGGTCGAGCCGTGAGCCACGGCCCGGGCACCGATGGCGCGCGCGGTGTCCACGACCGAGAGCGCCTGCTGGGTCCGCTCGGCGGCTACGCTGAGGGGGTAGATCTCACCGCGAAGCACATTCCCCTGAATGAGGAAGCGGACGAACCGGTCGTACACCCGGGCCCGGGCGTCCACCTCGTGATGTGCCGCGGCCCCCACCGCCTCGGCCTGGCGGCGGATGGCGGTCCGCTCCTCGGCGGTCGAGCCGCCGGTATCCACGTAGACGGTATTGACGGTCCAGCCCGCCTCGGCCAGGCGGGGGACGCAGTACGAGGTGTCGAGGCCGCCGGAGAAGGCCAGGGCCAGGGGCCCGCGCTCGGAGTGCATAATGCATAAGTATGCAAGATCGAGGTGTGAGCGCAAGGCCCGGCTGTCCGTCCGTCCCGCCAGGGCTAGGGCGAGACCTCGAAGAAGCTCAGCTCCGGCTCGTGCTCCAGAGCCCAGCGAAGCGCCCACTCGTTCTCGAACAGCAGCAGGGCGTGGCCCCGGGTGTCGTAGACCCGGAGCCGGCCGGTCTGACCGACCGCCCGGTCGAGCGCGTCGGCCGGTCCGCTCACCCAGCGGGGCCAGCCGAAGGCGACCGGCTTGAGCCGGCAGGGTGCCCCGTACTCGTGCTCCAGCCGGAACTG
>DATAOR010000400.1:0-6019 GCA_036265635.1 Gemmatimonadales bacterium | reverse complement strand
CGGTGATCGCCGCGCGACTGATCCACGAGGGCCGCTGGCGGCAGCCGGGCGTGCGCTCGCCCGAGGAGCTCGATCCCGATCCGTTCCTCGACCGGCTCGCCCGAGAGGGCATGCCGTGGCACGTCCGGGACGACACCGCCCGGGTCGAGGTCCCCAAGGTGCGGCTCCGGCCGTCGCGCGAGATCGTGGCGGCGTAGTCCGCGGATCGGCGGGAGAGATGCACCACGGAGGCACGGAGGGCACGGAGGACGCGCCGGCCTGCCTCGAATACCGCGTTGGGCGACAATAGATTCACCACGGAAGCACGGAAGGCACGGAAGACCGCTCGGCAAGACGAGCTCGACGTCCGCACCCACAAAGACAATTTGTTGTGGGTGTACCTGCGGTCTTCCGTGCCTTCCGTGCTTCCGTGGTGAAATTGCCGTTATTGGGGGGGGGGCGGAGGCAGGGCTCCGTGCCTCCGTGGTAGATTTTCTTGCCAGTGCGTCCATCCAGCCACAGACAACGTGACAGTGCCCGGAGGCCCGGCATGACCAGCACGGCGGCGGCGCGGGGGAAGACCCGGAAGTCCGAGGTCGCCTCGTACCAGATGTACATCGATGGCAAGTTCGTCGACGCCAGGGACGGCGGAACCTTTGACGTGTTCGACCCCGCGACCGAAGGCGTCATCGCCAAGGTGCCGGCAGGCGGGCCGGCCGACGTGGACCTGGCCGTCCAGGCGGCGCACCGGGCGTTTTACGACGGCGGCTGGCGCGGGGTCGCGGCCCAGGAGCGCGGCCGGATCCTGTTTCGCCTGGCCGAGCGGATCCGGGCCCGGCGGAGCGAGCTGGCCGAGCTGGAGACGCTCAACAGCGGCAAGCCGATCGTCGAGTCCGAGTACGACATGGACGACACGGCCACCTGCTACGAGTACTACGCCGGGCTGGCCACTAAGATCAACGGCGAGGTGCTGCCGGTGCCGGCCGAGGCCGTCGCGTTCGCCATGCGGGAGCCGATGGGCGTGGCGGGCCAGATCATCCCGTGGAACTACCCGCTGCTGATGGCCGCCTGGAAGATCGCGCCGGCGCTGGCGGCCGGCTGCACCGTGGTCATCAAGCCGGCCGAGCAAACCCCGCTCAGCCTGCTCAAGCTGGCCGAGGACTTCGAGGCGGTGGGGCTGCCCCCGGGCGTGGTCAACGTGGTGACCGGCGACGGCCCGGGAGCCGGCGCGCCGCTGGTGGCCCACCGCGACGTCCGCAAGATCGCCTTCACCGGCAGCGCCGAGGTCGGCAAGCTCATCATGCGGAGCGCCGCCGACCAGCTCAAGCGGGTCTCGCTCGAGCTGGGCGGCAAGTCGCCCAACATCTTCTTCAGCGACGCCGACTTCGAGAACGCGGTGGACGGGGCGCTGTTCGGCACCTTCATCAACCAGGGCGAGGTCTGCTCGGCCGGGAGCCGGGTGCTGGTGCAGAAGGACATCTACCGCAAGTTCGTCGACGCGGCCGCGGCCAAGGCGAAGACCATCCGGCTCGGCCCCGGCATGGACCGGGACACCAAGATGGGGCCGCTGGTGAGCGCGGAGCAGCGCGACCGGGTGGCGGGCTACCTCAAGACCGGCGCGGGCGAGGCCAAGGTGGCGGTGGGCGGCGGGACGCCCAAGCAGTTCGACAAGGGCTGGTACGTCGAGCCGACCATCTTCTACGACGTGGACAACTCCGCCCGGATCGCCCAGGAGGAGATCTTCGGGCCGGTCATGAGCGTGATTCCCTTCACCGACGAGGCCGACGCCATCCGGATCGCCAACGCCACCCCCTACGGGCTGGCGGCGGCGGTCTGGACCCGGGACATCTTCAAGGCCTTCCGGGTGGTCAAGGCGCTCGAGGCCGGCATCGTGTGGGTCAATCACATGCAGCCGACCTTCGTCGAGGCGCCGTGGGGCGGCTACAAGGCGTCCGGGTTCGGCCGCGAGCTGGGCCACTGGGGAGTCGAGGAGTATCTCGAGACCAAGCAGGTGTTCATCAACCTGGACGAGAAGCCGATCGGCTGGTACTGAGCTCGGTCGTCCAGCCGCGGACCCCGCCCGGCGCCGGCGGGGCCCCGGCTTGGGCCCCACCCCCTTCTGTCGTGGGCCGTTGCTTCCGGCCCGTTCTTCCCGTTGCTTTCGACCGTGATCCAGGCCACCCTCACGCCCGCCACCGAGATCGAGCTCGACGCCGCGCTGCTGCAGGCGGCCATCACCGGGGCGCTGGCGCTCCTGTGCGCCTTTCTGTTCCAGCGCTATCGCAAGCCGTACTTCGCCTGGTGGGCGGCGGCCTGGGGGCTGTACCTGCTCCGGATCGGCGCCATCACCACCTTTCTCCTCAGCGGCCACCGGATCTGGCTCTACTGGCACCAGGTGGCCACCGGCTGGACCGCCCTCGCCCTGCTCTACGCGGCGCTGGTGTTCTCGCTCCGGGTCCGCTGGCGCTGGCGCTACCTGGCCGTCGTGCTGTTCCCTCCGCTCTGGTCCTACGTCGCCATCTACCGCCTGGACCACTTCCTCTGGGCCGCCGGCCCGGCGGTCCTGTTCCTCAGCCTGGCCACGCTGTGGACCGGACTGGTGTTCTGGCGCTACCGGCGGGTCGGGTCCAGCGGGGCCACCCTGCTGGCCGCCGCCTTCGTGCTCTGGGGCCTGCACCACCTCGACTACCCGTTCCTCCGGGCGCGCGGGGCCTGGGCGCCGTGGGGCTACTACCTCGACATCCTGCTCGCGCTCGCGGTCGGCGCCGGCATCCTGCTGCTCGTGCTCGACGACCTCCGGCGCGGCCTAAGCGCGCTGTCCGCCCTGTCGGGCGACCTCCAGCTGGCCGGCGGCGAGCAGGACGTGCTGGCCGCGCTGCTGGCCCGGCCGCTCACCTTGCCGGCGGTCCGGGGCAGCGCGCTCTACCTGACGGGCGACGGGAGGCCCCGGCGGCTCCGCGGCGCCGGCGTCTGCCGCCAGGACGACGCGCCGCTCGACCCGGCGACCGCCGAGGTGCTGACCCGGGCCCTCGAGAGTGGGCGGCCACAGGTGACCGGTGCCTGGCGCGAGCCGGGCGCCGGCGCCTTCCCCTACGCCGCGGTGCTGCCCCTGTTCCGCCGGGAGGAGGTCGCGGGCGCGCTGGTCCTGGTGGGTGACGCGAGAGACCCGTTCACCGCGCTGGACGACCGGTTCCTGGTGGCCCTGGGCCAGCAGGTCGGCGCCGCCCTGGAGCACGCCGATCTCTACACCCGGCTGCACGACCGCACCATGGAGCTCGAGCGGCTGTCGGTCCGGATGGTGGCGCAACACGAGGAGGAGCGGCGCCGGCTGTCGCGCGAGCTGCACGACGAAACCGCCCAGGTGTTCTCGGCGGTCAAGATCGAGCTGGGACTGCTCCGCGACGGCGTCACCCCGGCGCGGGCCGGCCGGCTGGATCAGGCGCTGGCGCTGATCGATACCGGCATCCGGAGCATCCGGAACGTGACCAACGATCTGCGGCCGTCGCTGCTGGACGACCTCGGCCTCCTCCCCGCCCTCCGCTCGCTGGTGGCGGACTTCAACGGCCACGGCGAGGTCCGCGCGGTGCTCGAGGCGCCGGCCCAGCTGCCCGCCCTCTCCAAGGAGACCGAGCTGGCCCTGTTCCGGGCCCTGCAGGAGGGGCTGTCCAACGTCCGGCGTCACGCCGGGGCCGGCCGGGTGGACGTGCGGCTGACGGTCGAGCATGGCCAGGTGCGGCTCAGCGTCCGGGACGACGGGCGCGGCCCGCCGGCCGCCGGGCTCGAGCGGCTGGAGTACGAGGGCCACATGGGGCTGGCCGGGATGAGGGAGCGGATCAGCGCCCTGGGCGGCCGGGTCGTCTTCGGGGGCGGCGCGGGCGCGGGCGCTTCGCTCGACGTGGTGGTGCCGTCCGAGGGGGCCGGCCCGACCGTCCGGCCGGTCGCGGCCCCGGCCGGGAGGGCTCAGCCGTGAGCGAAGCCGCGGGTCCGCCGGCCGCCGGGCGACACGGCGCCATCCGGGTGCTGGTGGCGGACGACCACGCCATCGTCCGCACCGGCATCCGCCACGTGCTCGACAGCCAGCCCGGCTTCACCCTGGTGGCCGATGCCGCCAACGGGACCGACGCCCTGGCCATGGCCCTCGAGCTCCGGCCCGACGTGGCGGTGCTCGACATCTCGATGCCGGGGCTGTCGGGCATTCAGGTGGCGGCCGAGCTCCACCGCCGATCGCCCGAAACCAAGGTCCTCATCCTCAGCATGCACGACAACGCCGAGTACGTGCTCGAGAGCCTCCGGGCCGGCGCCCACGGCTACCTGCTCAAGGACAGCGCCGCCGAGGAGCTGGGCGACGCCATCCGGTCGATCTGCCGGGGGGAGGCCTACTTCAGCCCGTCGGTCGCCCGGCAGCTCGGCGCCGTGGTCCGGGGCGAGCTGGCCGAACGGTCGGGGCCGCTGGGGCAGCTCACCGTGCGCGAGCGGCAGGTCCTGACCGGCATTGCCCGAGGCCAGACCAACAAGGCGATGGCGCAGGAGCTGGGGATCAGCCACCGGACCGTCGAGAGCCATCGGGAGACGCTGATGCGCAAGCTGGGCGTGTCCACCGTGGCGGGACTGACCAAGATCGCGCTCGAGGCGGGCCTGGTCCCGTGATAGGCGGTCGCACCGGGTATCGCACCGGGGGATCCCGGCCGGAGCCGGGGTGTATATTGGACCGATGAGCAAGGTCAAGACCGGCATCGTGATGATGAACCTCGGCGGGCCCGCCAGCCTGGCCGAGGTGGAGCCGTTCCTGCTCGAGCTGTTCGCCGACCGCGAGATCATTCAGCTCCCGTTCCAGAGCTGGCTCGGACCGTTCATCGCCCGCCGGCGGGCGCCCAAGGTGCGGGGACTCTACGAGAAGATCGGCGGCGGGTCGCCCATCCTGCGATACACCCGGGCCCAGGGCCAGGGGATGGTCCAGCGGCTGGACCGGATCTCGCCGGCCACCGCGCCGCACCAGTTCTATGTCGCCTTCCGCTACGTCCAGCCCAAGACCGAGGACGCCCTGCGCGCCATGGCGGCGGACGGGGTCGAGCGGGCGGTCGCCTTCACCCAGTATCCCCAGTTCTCCTGCAGCACCACGGGCTCGAGCCTCAACGAGCTGTGGCGGGCGGCGGCCCGGACCGGACTGCAGGACGCCTTCGCCTGGAGCCTGATCGACCGCTGGCCGGTGCACGAGGGCTTCATCGCCAGCATGGCGAACACGGTCCGCGAGGGGCTCGAGCAGTTCGACGCCGCCGGCCGCGACCAGGTGCTGCTCCTGTTCAGCGCCCACTCGCTGCCGCTCGACGTGATCGACCGGGGCGACGCCTACCCGCAGGAGATCGGGGCCAGCGTGCAGGCGGTGGTGGAGCGGCTGGGCCGGCCCAATCCCTACATCCTCGCCTACCAGTCGGAGGTCGGGCCGGTCCGGTGGCTGGGGCCCAGTACCGAGCGGGTGATCAAGCGACTGGGCCAGCGGGGGCAGAAGGACCTGCTGGTCGTGCCGATCGCCTTCACCAGCGACCACATCGAGACCCTGTCCGAGCTGGACCGCGAGTACGGCGAGGTGGCGCACCGGGTCGGGATCACCAACTACAAGCGGACCCCCGCGCTCAACGACCGGCCCGACTTCATCGATGCCCTGGCCGACGTGGTCAGGGAGCACCTGGCGTCGGGCCGGCCGTACGGGCCGCTCTACCGCACCCGTTGCCCCGGCTGCGTCAACCCGCAGTGCCGCCAGATTCTCCGTCCGGTCGGGGAGGCCGCCCCGGCCTCGGCGGCGCTGCGGGAGCCCGCGGCGGCAGGCCGGGAGCGATAGGGCAGGCCGGAGCGATAGTCGGCAGGCCGCGGGCGGCAGGCCGGGAGCGTCAGGCGGCCGGTCGGGGGCGGCAGGCCGGGAGCGGGAGGCGGCACCAGGAACGAAACGCCGCCGCCGGGCGGAACAGGCCTGCCGTGCGCTCCTAAACGACAGCGGGGGCCTCTCGATGAGGGCCCCCGCTCTTTGTCAGCCAGGGATCGCGAC
>DATAOR010000399.1:0-37692 GCA_036265635.1 Gemmatimonadales bacterium | reverse complement strand
TGGCGCTGGATCTTCACGACGACCGGAGATGGCGATACACGTCCCGTCCTCCCACGAAGGTGGCCAGCACGTCCCGCGGTCCACAGGCGAGCACCGACTCCTCGACCGAGCCGTCGACCGGGGCCGACGAGCCGGCCGCGGTCGGTCGGCGCAACGCCACCACGTCGGCCCACTTGCCGCATGTCAAGCTGCCGGTCTCCTGGTCGAGATCGAGCGCCCGGGCACCGTCCAGGGTGCAGAGCGCCACCGCTGCCGCCGGATCAAGTCCAGCCAGGTCCCGCGCGGCCCGAGCCTCGGCCAGCAGGTCGAGGGTCTCGACGCTGACGACGGAATCGGTCCCCAGTCCGACGCGGAGTCCCGCCCGCCGCAGCTCGGCCAACGGCGCGGCGCCGTGGCCGTGGGCCATGTTGGAGCGCGGGCAGTGTGCCACCGCGGCCCCCCGCGTCGCCAGCAGCTCGATGTCCTTCGCGTCCGCCTGGACCAGGTGGATGCAGAGCGTCCGCGGGCCCAGCACCCCATGGGCGTCCAGCCAAGCCACGGGCGTCGCGCCCGTCGGACTCGGCAGTGGGATGCCGCGCCCGTGCCAGGCCTCGGCGAACGGTCCGGCGCCGGCCTGGAGCAGCGCCGATTCGGCCGGCGATTCGGCCAGGTGCACCGCGATGGGGAGGGACTCGGCTCGGGCCCAGGCGGCCGTGGCGGCGTAGAGCGGGCCGCTCACCGTGTACGGCGCATGGGGCGAGACGCCGATCCGCACCCGCCCTCCGGCAAAGGCGGACCCTGCCGCCACCGCCCGCTGCAGCCCCCGCAGGCTCTCAGCGCACTGATCGGGATGGGGCCCGAAGACTTCCTGGTACACGATCGCGGACCCGCCGGCCTCCGCCAGGGCCTGTACGACCGCGCCGGAATCGCCGGTGTCCGCCACGGTGGTGATGCCGGCTGCCCAGCAGTCCGCCACGCCCCGGCGCGCCGCCTCGAGGAACGCTTCGGCCGTGCGGCCGGCCTTGGCCGCTCGCAGGCGGCGGATCCAGACCGCAAACTCGAGTCCCGGCGCGCCCGTCATGCCGGTCAGCTCGAGGTGGGTATGGGTATTGATCAGGCCGGGGAGCAGCACCGCCTCCCCGAAGTCTTCCGTCAGCACGTGGGGCGGCCGGGGCACCACCTCGTCGGGCCCGACCACGTCGATCCGGCCGTCCGCGCCGATCAGCACCGCCCCATCGGCCAGCGGCGGGCCGTCGACCGGCACGACCCACTGCGCCGACAGTCGCCGAGGCTCCATCCTCAGCGGCGGGGATTCGGCGCCGGTCCGGTCCCTCCCATGACCCCGCCCGCCGGGCCCGGCGTCGGCGCCCCACCCGGGACCGGGGTCGCGGCCCCGGGTGCGGCCGGCGACTGCGGCGGCCGCGCTCCGTTGGGCAGCGGCGCCTGGGGCGCCCCCTCGGGCGCCACCCCGGCACCGCCCATGGGCCCGGCGGTCCCGCCCACCGTGCCGAAGGGCGAGTGAATGGGGCAGAAGGCCGCCGGCTCGGTCCCGGGAATGAACGACTCGATGTAGTGGACGTCCTTGGGACAGAACGGGGTGGCCTTGTAACCCGTGGTCTTGTCGATATCGAGGGCGGTGAGCCCATCGGGCCGGGGCCAGGCGGGTGGGATGGCCCGGCGCTCGTAGACCTCGCGCATCATGGCGGTCCACGCCGGCGCGGCCAGCACGCCGCCCTGGGCGTTGGCCTTGATCTTCCGGGGCGAGTCGAACCCGATCCACACCCCGGTCACCAGGTCTGGCGTGAAGCCGATGAACCAGACGTCGAAGCCGTCGTTGGTGGTGCCGGTCTTGCCGCCGGCCGGGAAGTTGATCCGGGCGCCGACCGTGCCGACCGCGGTGCCGTGGCGGACCACGTCGCGGAGCGCGTCGGTCATGAGCCAGGCGTGGGCCGAATCCATGACCGAGACCGACCGGACCTGCGGCTGCCAGACGATCTTGCCGTTGCGATCCTCGACCCGGAGGATGGCGTTGGGGACGGTGCGGGTCCCCAAGTTGGCGAAGGTGGTATAGGCCGAGATCATCTCGAGCGGGATCACGTCGGCGGAACCGATATGGATCGACGGATAGGGAGGGATCCGGGTGGTGATGCCGAACTTGGCCGCCTCGCTGATGACCGCATCCTCGCCCAGCTCCATGCCCAGCTTGATGGCGATGATGTTGCGGGAGAGGTACAGCGCCCGACGAAGCGTCATGGGCCCGTCGAACTCGAGGTCGTAGTTCTGGGGGGCCCAGGGCGCCTCGTCGGTGGCGATCTCGACGGTGAGCGGGTCGTCGACCATCACGTGGGACAGCGGATAGCCGGCTTCCAGCGCCGCCGCATAGACGATCGGCTTGAAGGTCGAGCCCGGCTGCCGCAGCGCCTGGGTGGCCCGGTTGAACTTGCTGTCCTCGAAGTCGCGGCCGCCGATCATCGCCCGGATGTCGCCCGTCTTGGCGTCGAGCGTCACCACCAGGCCCTGCAGGTAGGGGGTGGTGGTCCGGCTGCCGTCGTCGGGGGATTCCGCCCGGGAGTCGAGATACTGCCGGTAGCTCGGCCAGGTGAACTTGCCGTCCGCCCCGCTCTCGATGGCTTCGAGCCGGGCCTCGAGCGCCCGCTCGGCCGCCTGCTGCGTGTCGAGATCGAGGGTGGTGTAGATCCGATAGCCTGACTTGTAGAGGTCGGCGCCCAGCCGCGCGTCCAGCTGCTGGCGAACGTACTCGACGAAGTACTGGGCCACCCCGCTGAAATCCGAGTGCGAGGACAGCAGCAGCGGGTACGCCTTCCACCGCTCGGCCTCGGCGCTGGAGAGCAGCTGGTTGTCGCGCAGCAGGTTGAGGATGGTGTTGCGACGCTGGACGGTGAGGTTGGGGTTGCGGCGCGGATTGTAGCGGGACGGCGCCTTGGGGATGGCGGCCAGGGTGGCCGCCTCCGCCACATTGAGGTCGCGGACCGACTTGCCGAAGTAGCGCTGGGAGGCGGCCTCCACCCCGAAGGCCCGGTTGCCCAGGTCGATCTGGTTGAGGTACAGCTCGAGGATCTTGTCCTTGGGGTACTTGTCCTCGATCTGCCGGGCCACGTGGGCCTCACGCAGCTTCCGGCTCAGCGTCTTGTCCCGCCCGCTGATGTCCTCCGGCCAGAGGTTCCGCGCCAGCTGCATGGTGATGGTCGAGAACCCTTCGGCCACCCGGAACTTGGTGATGTTGTTCTTGATGGCCCCGAACACCCGGTACCAGTCGATCCCGTGGTGCTGGTAGAACCGCTTGTCCTCGGTGGTGATGAAGGCCGCCTTGACGTAGGGCGACATCTCGGCCAGCGGCACTACGGTGCGGCGCTCGAGCCCCAGGTCGGTGATCAGCCGGCCGTCGGCGGCGTAGACCTTGGAGGCCTGGTTGGGATCGTACCCGCCCAGCTCGGTGATCGAGGGGCAACTGTTACCGGCACAGGCGCGCGTCCATAGCGCCGTGAGCACGGCCAGCCCGAAAGCAACGATCGCAAGGAACGAGACCAGAACGATGCGGCGGAAGCGCGACGAGCGCCAAACGCGCTGCACGACGCTGAGTTGGCGGCGGGCCATGTCCCACAAGCTAGCCGGTTGCGGGGCTCCTTTCCAGCGGGTACGATACGCCGCTATGACCGATCTGCTCGAGCTGCTCGCGGCCCGCGGCTTCATTCAGGACCAGACCACCGGCCTGGCCGAGCGGCTGCGCGGCGGCCCCATCGTCGCCTATGTAGGGTTCGATCCCACGGCCGACTCGCTCCACGTCGGCAGCCTGATTCCGGTCATGGGCATGGCCTGGCTCCAGCGGCTGGGCCACACGCCGATCGCCCTGGTGGGCGGCGGCACCGCCATGGTGGGCGACCCCAGCGGCAAGCGGACCGAGCGGCCGGTCATGTCGCTGGAGCAGATCGACCGGAACGCCCAGGGCCTGATGCGCCAGCTCCGTCGGTTCCTCTCGTTCGAGGGCGCCAACGCAGCCCGGCTCCGTAACAACGCCGACTGGCTCCGCCACCTCGGCCTGATGGAGTTCCTCCGGGACACCGGCCGGCACTTCCGGGTCGGCTTCATGCTCCAGAAGGAGTCGGTGTCGAGCCGGATGGAGGACGGGATCTCGTACACCGAGTTCAGCTACATGCTGATCCAGGCCTACGATTTCTGGCACCTGTACCGGACCGACGGCTGCGAGCTCCAGATGGGCGGCAGCGACCAATGGGGCAACATCACCGCGGGCACCCACCTGGTGGACAAGCGCGAGGGGAAGGCGGTCCACGGCCTGGTCTTTCCGCTGCTGACCACCGCCTCGGGCGGCAAGTTCGGCAAGAGCGAGGGCGGCAACGTCTGGCTCGACCCCGACCGGACCAGCCCCTACCAGTTCTACCAGTTCTGGCTCAACACCGACGACCGGGACGTCGAGCGCTACCTCAAGCTGTTCACCTTCCTGCCGCTCGACCGGATCGCGGCCGTTCTGGCCGGCCACGCCGCCGACCCCGGCCGGCGCGAGGCCCAGCGGATCCTGGCCCGCGAGATCACGGCCACGGTCCACGGCGAGGCCGCGGCCGATGCCGCGGCCCAGACCAGCGCCGCGCTGTTCGCCCGAGGCGCCGAGGGCGATCCCCTGCCCCCGGAAGCCCTGGCCGACATGCCGCTCCGCCGGGTCTCCCGAGCCCGGCTTCCCGACGGCGTGCCGGTGATCGAGCTGCTGGTCGCCAGCGGCCTGGCCAGCTCCAAGAGCGACGCCCGGCGGGGGATCCAGGGCAAGGGGTTCTATCTCAATGGCCGCCCGATCGACGACGTCGAGCTCATGATCGGTGAGGACGCGCTGCAGGGACCGCCGGACGAGCGGTTCATCATCCTCCGAAAGGGGAAGAAGAACTACGTCCGGGTGGTGCTGGAGCCGTAGGCCGACCGGCCGGCCGGCTACTCGGCGGCCTGGGGCAGGCGCTCCTGGGGTTGACGGAGCGGCGAGCGCTCGTGGGCCAGGGGCATCCAGTCGGTCCACGGCCAGTCCAGCCGCTCGCACCACTTGTGACGGACCTCGCCGTCGAGCCCGATGGCGAACACCTCCAGGCCGTCGGTAAAGCTGGTCTGCACCGTCACGCTCCGCGCCCGCCCGCCCAACGCCATCCACGGACTCCAGTCACCGAACGGCTTCGCCTGCCAGCGGCAGAGGACCTCGCCGTCGGTCCCCACCGCGAACAGGGCGAGCCCGCCCCGCGGTCCACGGGCGACTGAAAAGCCGGCGACAGGACCGCCGAGATCCTCCCACGGGTGCCACCGGGCCAGCGGCTGATCCTGCCACCGGTGGCTGATCCGACCGTCGGTGCCGAGCGCGAACAGGACGAGACCGCCGCCGGCGAGGTTGCCGGCCCGGAGCTGGGTGGCTCCGGCGCCGGGCGCACCCAGCGTCGTCCAGTCGCTCCATGGACCGGTCGCCGACGGCTGCCACCGGGCTTGGACCGTTCGGTCACGGAGCCCGAAGAGAGCCAACCCGCCCTCCGGCAGCACCGTGGCGTCAAGCCGGTGCACCGGTCCTCCCAGCGGCGCCCACCCGCTCCACGGTGCACCAGGCGAGGCCTTCCACGCGTGCCAGGCCATGTCGCGGTCCACCACCAACAGGGTCGGCCCACGGCCAGGCACGTGGACCGAGCAGAGGTCGGTGGCCTGCCGATCCCAGGTGGTCCAGACGCCGTCGGCGGTGAGGGGCAGAGCCGCCACCCGGTCGTCCGGCCCGATGACCGCGATCACGCTGCCTCCGTGAACGATGCGGCGGGCGGCGATGGCGGTGCCCTGCCACGGCCCCCAGAATCCGTCGGCGCCCCGTTCGATCCGGCGGACTTGGCCGTCCTCGTCGATGGCATAGACGCTGGTCAAGGAGGTGGCGATCTGAACGGCCTTCATGCGGGCTCCGAGGCGAGGGTGCGAACCAGATTACACTATATATCCTATCGGTCAACTAGTGTAAAGTGCTGCAAGTTTTTGCGCCGCGCGCCCTCTCTAGAGCAGCGTCCCCCCCAGAATCAGCCTCGCCATCGTGAAGTAGATGATCAGGCCGGTCACATCCACCAGCGTCGCCACAAAGGGGGCCGACGCGCTCGCCGGGTCGGCCCCCAGCCGGCGGAGAAGAAAGGGCAGCATCGAGCCGGCCAAGGTGCCGAACATGACCACCCCAACCAAGCTGCCGGACACGGTCAGCGCGATCAGCAGGTAATGCTCGCCGTAGACATGGCCCACCGCCTGCCACACCAGGATCCGGATCAGCCCGATCAGGCCGAGCAGAACGCCCAGGGTAAAGCCGGTCATCACCTCACGGCGAGCGACCCGCCACCAGTCGCGGATCCGCACTTCGCTCAGCGCCATCGCGCGGATGACCAGGGTGGCCGCTTGCGATCCCGAATTGCCGCCGCTGCTGATGATGAGGGGAACGAACAGCGCCAGGATCACCGCCCGGGCAATCTCCTTCTCGAAGAACCCCATGGCCGTGGCGGTGAGCATCTCGCCGATGAACAGTGCCGCCAGCCAGCGGCCCCGCTTGCGGACCATCTCGGTAAAGGCGATCTGGAGATAAGGCTCATCGAGCGCTTCGCTGCCGCCGATCTTCTGGATGTCCTCCGTGGCTTCTTCCTGGATCACCCCGACCACGTCGTCGGCCGTGACGACACCCTTCATCTTCCCGCTGGCGTCGACCACCGGGATGGCCAGCAGGCCTTCTTCCGCCAGCAGGTGGGCCACCGCCTCCTGGTCCGTCTCCTCGGCGACGGTCACCAGATCGGTGTGCATGATCTCCTGGACCAGCTTCTCGGGCAGGGCAGCGAACAGCTCGCGGAACGAGACCACGCCGAGCAGCTGCAGATCGGGGCCCAGCACGTAGGCGTAGTCGATCACCTCGATCCCGCGGATGGCCTGGCGCCGGAGATAACGGATGGCCACTTCCACGGTGATGTCGGGCCGGAGCCGCATGTAGCGAGGGTTCATCACCCCGCCGGCCGCATCCTCGGCATAGGCCAGCAGCGCGGTCACCTCGCCGCGGGTGACCTGGTCGAGCAGTCCCATGAAGCCGGCGCGCTCGTCCCCGGGGAGTGCCTGCACCAGGTCGGCGGCGTCGTCCGGGGCCAGCAGCCGCATCCAGGGCCGGCTCCGCTCGGGTCCCAGCTCGCCGAGGAGATTGGCCTGGTCGTGGGTGCTCAGGGCGAGGAAGAAGTCGGCCGCCTCGTTCGCGTCCAGCATCGCGAACCCCTCGAGTCGCTCCTCGTCGCTCAGGATCGGATAGGCGTCGAGCAGCGCTTCGGCGGTGAAGGCGTCCGGTGGCGGCATGGGTTGGGGCGGGTCTCCGGGCGAGGGTGCGCACCGCGGGTCGAGGGTGGCGTAAGGTAGTCGAACCGGCTGGACGCGAAACCCTGTCCACGGCCATCCAACACTCAGTTCGGCTCGGCCGTCGCGAGCGACTCAGCTCATGGCGGCACGCCGGCCACCTCGGCGATGCCTTACCGGAGGATCACCATCGCGACCGACGGGTCCCGCCGCTCCGCGGCGGCTTGGCGCCGAGCAGGCCGAAGACTCCGCGGATGATCTCGCGTCCGACCGTTCGGCCGATGGTGGAGGACAACGCGCCCACCAGCGCGCCGCCCGCCACCTGCGCCACCGTCTTGCCGGCGCGGCCGCCGCGGGCCGGCGCCGGGGGAGGGGCGCCCGGCCCGCCGGCCGGTTCGCCCGAGGCGGGCTGGGTCTTCGCCATCCGGGCCGCCAGCAGCTCGCGGGCACTCTCCCGGTCCACCGCCTGGCCGTAGGCCGACACCAGGTCCGACTGGCGGATGTCGGCCTGGAGCTCCTCCGGGGTGAGCGGCGCCATCCGGGACGAGGGGGGAATCAGCCGGGTGGCCACGACCGGCGTGGGCGAGCCACGGCCGTCGAGGACCGTCACCACCGCCTCGCCGATGCCGAGCGAGGTGAGGGTCTCCTCCAAGTCGTAGAACTCGGTCTTGGGAAAGGTGCGGACGGTAGCCCGGAGCGCCGTGTCGTCATCCGGCGTGTGCGCCCGGAGCGCATGCTGGACCCGGTTGCTGAGCTGGGCCAGGACGTCATTCGGCACGTCCTTCGGCGTCTGGGTCACGAAGTACACCCCGACGCCCTTGGAGCGGATCAGCCTCACGACCTGCTGCACCTCGTCGAGGAACGCCTTCGAGGCGTCGTTGAACAGCAGGTGAGCCTCGTCGAAGAAGAAGGCCAGCTTCGGCTTGGGCAGGTCTCCCGCCTCGGGCAGGTTGTGATACAGCTCGGCCAGCAGCCACATCATGAACGTGGACCACAGCAGCGGCCGGTCCTGGACGTCGCTCAGCTCCAGACAGGTGACGATGCCGCGGCCGTCCGAGGCGGTGTGGAGCAGATCTTTCACGTCGAATTCCGGCTCGCCGAAAAAGACCCCGGCGCCCTGGGACTCGAGCTCCACCATCTTCCGGAGCAGGACCCCCACGGTGGCCCCGGACATGCCGCCGTACTGGGCCAGCGCCGGCTTCCCCTCGTCGCTCGAGAGGTACTGCAGCACCGCCCTGAGGTCCGGCAGATCCAGCAGCGGGAGTTGGCTGTCGTCGCAGTACTTGAACACCATGGTCAGGACGCTGGTCTGGGTGTCGTTGAGCGACAGGGTCTTCCCCAGCAGGAGTGGCCCGAACGAGCTCACGGTGGCTCGCAGCTGGACGCCCAGCTTGCCGGTCAGGCTGACGAACTCGACCGGCACGCCTGCGGCTCGCCAAGCCCAGCCGATATCCTTCGCCCGGGCCGCCACCCGCTCGGTGCTCTCGCCCGCCATGGCGAGGCCGCTCAGGTCACCCTTGATGTCGGCGACGAACACCGGCACGCCCAGGGCCACCAGTTGCTCGGTCATCAGCTGCAGGGTCTTGGTCTTGCCCGTGCCGGTGGCGCCCGCGATGAGCCCGTGTCGATTCATCATCGCCAGCGGCACCTTGACCTTGGGCTCCTGATGCACCGCCCCACCCTGCTCCAGCGCGGCGCCCAGGGTGATGGCCGGATCGGAGAAGCCGTAGCCGGCGGCGAGCATGTCGGTGAACGAACTGGCCATGGGACGACTCGCAGTCAGGGTTGGGAGAGGGCGCCCGCCGTCCGGCGCTCCTCCAGGACCGCCGCCACCCGCTCCATTTCGGCGACGGTATTGTAGGCGTGGGGGCTCAGCCGGATGGCGCCCTCGCGCAGGCTGCAGATGATCCGGGCGGCCTTGAGCCGCCGGAAGGCCTCGCCGACGTCGTCGGGTGCCAGGCAGATGATGCCGGAGCGGTGCCGGTCGGTGGGCGAGGCGACCCGGGCGCCGCTGCGCTCGGCCCACCTTCGGATCGGATCGTGCAGGCGCTCGAGGTGAGCCTCGATCCGATCGATCCCAAGCTCCAGCAGCAGGCTCAGGGAGGCGTTGAAGCCGGCGAAATCCTGGTACGGCAGGGTGCTCATCTCGAACCGGCGAGCGTCGGCGCGGTAGGCATCGCTGTATTCGGTGAGCCGGGTCAGGTCGTCCGTCCCCTCAAACGCCATCCATCCGGTGACCGGAGGCGCCAACCGCGGGATCAGCTCGCGCCGGACGTACACGAAGCCCGAGCCCCAGGGCGACAGCAGCCACTTCTGCCCGCCGCAGGACAGCGCGTCTACCGGTGTCCGGCCCAGATCCAGCGGGATCTGGCCCAGACCCTGGATGGCATCCACCACCAGCCAGGCGCCGGTCCGGCGGGTGGCCGCGCTGAGCGCCGCCAGGTCGACCTGATAGCCGTTGCTGAACTGGACCAGCGACACCGCCAGCACCCGGACCCGCGGGTCCTCCAGCCGCTCGAGCAGACGGCTCTCGTCGGGCCAGCCCTGCGCAGTGGTCGGCACCAGCTCGACCGTGATGTCCTGCTCCCGGAGCCGGAGCCAGGGATAGACGTTGGCCGGGAATTCCCGGTCGCTCACCAGCACGACCTCACCGGGATGCAGTGGAATCGATCGGGCCACCACCCCCAGGCCGAAGCCGGTGTTGACCGTGAGGGCGATCTCCTCCGGGGCGGCCGAGAGCAGCTGGGCGATCAGCCGGCGCGACTCGGTGAGGGTGCCGAACAGGTCGCGGTCGGGAAGCTGGAACGGCATCGCCCGCCGCCGGTTGAACGCGTCGAGCGCCAGCCGGGTACGCTCGGGCAGCGGCCCGATGCTGGCATGATTGAGGTAGATGGTCCCATCGGCCCAGGGAAACTCCGCCTGCCGGAGGGCCGCCACGTCGAATGGCGCAGCCTCGGGCGACGCAGCCGCTCCGCCGGCCTCAGGGCTCATGACGGAATCTCGGCTCGTAGGCCTGGCGCAGCCCGTCGCCCACCAGGTTGAACCCGAGCACGGCCAGCCCGATGGCGATGCCGGGCGCAAACGAGACCCAGGGCGCGACCCGAAGCAGATCCCGCCCATCGGCCACCATCGCTCCCCAGCTCGGCGTCGGCGGCTGGGCGCCGAGGCCGACGAACGAAAGCGCTGCCTCCGCCATGATGGCCCCGGCGATGCCCAGGGTCGCGGCGATGATGATCTGGCCGCGGACGTTGGGCAGCAGGTGTCGCAGAAGGACGCGCCGGTCGAGTGCCCCCAGGGCCCGGGAGGCCACCACGAACTCCGCCCGCTTGAGCACCAGCACCTGACCGCGGACCAGCCGCGCCATGCCGGCCCAGCCCACCAGCCCGATCACCAGGAAGACGACGAAGAGCGAGGGGCGCACCGCCGCCGCCACCGCGATGAGCAGGAGGAGGGTCGGAAACGCCAGGGTGACGTCGGCCAGCCGCATGACCAGCGCATCCACCCACCGGCCGTAATAGCCCGCCGCCAGCCCCAGCAGCACCCCGACCACCACCGAGACGGTTTGAGACACCAGGCCCACCGCCAGCGAGATCCGGGCGCCGTACAGCACCCGACTCAGCACGTCCCGCCCCTGCGAGTCGGTGCCGAGGGGGAACCGGCCACCCGGGCCCAGCAGGTACGCCGTTCGGAGGTCCCCGCGGACGGGGTCGAACGGGGCCAGCCACGGTGCCAGCAGGGCGGCCAGCACCAGCAGGACGACCAGGCCAAGGCCGAGCTGGAACAGCCGGTCCCGGCGGAGTCGGTCGCGCAACGGCCCAGCAGCCATGGTCGTCCTGTGGCCCAAGTCACCAGCGGGGGGAGCCGCGCACGCCGTTGCACCCTCGAACCCGGCGGCGGGCGCACGATTCTTGCACCTCGTCGGGGCGAACGTTACGCCCTTTCCCACGACGGGGGCAAGCGAGTGAACCCCGACCAGTCTTTCACGCTGGTATTGAGCGGCGGCGGCCTCAAGGGGCTGGCCCACATCGGCGTCTTCCGGGCGCTGGAGGAGCGTGGGCTGGTGCCGGGCCTCGTCGTGGGCTCGAGCATCGGCTCGCTGATCGGGGCGGCCTGGGCCGCCGGGGCGACGCCGGCCGAGATGGAAGCCCGAGCGCTCCGGGTCCGCCGGCGCGACGTCTTTCAGGTGGCTCGGGCCGACGTCGCCTTCCGGCGGCTGCTGGCGCCGGCCCTGTACCGCCGCGAACCGCTCGAAACCCTGATCACCAGCCTGGTGGGTCACATCACCTTTCGTGAGCTCCGCCGCCGCCTGCTGGTCAACACCACCGATCTCCATTCGGGCAAACAGGTGATGTGGGGCCTGCCCGGCCTGCTCGACGCCAGGGTGGCCGATGCCGTGTCGGCCTCGTGCGCTCTCCCCGGCATCTTCCCACCCCGGGAGATCGCGGGGCGAGCCTACGTGGACGGCGCCGTAGTCGAGAACCTGCCCGTCCGGATGGCCGCGACGCTCGGCAGCGGTCCCCTGCTGGCGGTCAACGTCGCCGCCACCAGCATCCGGCGCCAGGCGCACGAGACCGAAGGGTTCGCGGCGACCTACATCCGCGGCCTGGAGATCGTGATGCAGACCCAGATCGAGGACCAGCTCCGCCACTGGGATGGTCCCGCGCTGGCGCTGGTCCAACCGAAGGTGGAGCACATCTCGATGTTCGAGTTCGAGAAGACGCCGGAGCTGATCGAGGCCGGCTACCGGGCCACCGCCGAAACCCTCGACGCGGTCGGAGGGCGGCTTCACGTGATGGAGCAGGGACTTCATCCCACCCGACGGCTCCGGGTGCTGGTGGATGAGCAGCGCTGCGTCGGCTGCGGCACTTGCGTGGTGCAGGCGCCCAAGGTGTTTCGGCTCGATGCGCGGGGAAAGGCGGAGGTGGTGGCGCCGGTGCAGACCTGGTCGCCGCTCCAGGGCGCCTACGTGCTGGGCTGCCCCACCAACGCCATCAGCGTGCGCCCGGAGGGTACGGCGGCGTAACCTCGAAGATGAAGACCGCGGCGCCCTGCTGCCGGAGGGGAACGAAGTTCCGCAGGGGGCTGCGGTAGAATCGGTGCAGCCGGACCCGGCCCCACGGGGCCAGCGCGCGGAGCAGCAGGGCCTCGTCGTAGGACCGCTTGTGGTCGGGATCCCAGAAATAGCTGCCCACCGGCGTGGTGCCCACCACCGACCCGCCCGGCGCCAGGTAACTCACCAGCTCGCCCACCAGC
The DNA here is from genome assembly GCA_036265635.1 of Gemmatimonadales bacterium. Classification (GTDB taxonomy): domain Bacteria; phylum Gemmatimonadota; class Gemmatimonadetes; order Gemmatimonadales; family GWC2-71-9; genus CAVVWJ01. The sequence goes on along the minus strand of DATAOR010000399.1, from coordinate 25,113 downwards.
GCCGAATCATCTTCGACGTGCTCGATCACTTCCTGGCAGTAGATCCGATCGAACTGGCCCGGGCCCGGCGGCATGGTGGTGAAGACCGGCCGCGCGGCAGCCCCGCGAAAGCGCTTGGCCTGGGCGATGGCGGCGGGTGAGATGTCGTAACCCACCGCCTCCCCGCCGAGTGCCTGCAGCCGCAGGGTGAAGATCCCGTCCATACAGCCGAAGTCGAGTACCCGCCGGCCCTCGGGCGGGTAGCGCCGGAGGAGGGCCCGGTGGCGCCACAGCAGATGGCGGGTCCGCCAATCGAGATCCAGGGCATGGGGGCCCTGCCGCTCGACCCAGGTGCGATACTGGCGGTCGTACGCGTCGGCGGCCTGGCTCGACAGCGCCGACGGCATCAGCCAGCCGCCTGGCGGGCCGAGGCACCCATCTCATGGCCGATCCGGACCAGATCGGCGGTGACCCGGCGCCAGTTGTAGTGCTGCTCGACCGCGCGCCGGCCCGCGGCACCCAGCCGGCTCCGGAGCGGGGCGTCCGCCAGCAGGCGGCCGACCGCCTCCGCCACCGCCTCCACCCGCTCGGCATCCACCAGGATGCCGGTCTCACCGTCGCGGACCGCGGCCGGAATGCCGCCGCTCCGTCCCGCGATGACCGGCAGCCCGCAGGCCGATGCCTCCGCCAGCGAGATGCCGAAGCCTTCCACCCGCTGCTCCATCAGCCGCGACACGCCGAGATAGATCTCGGCGCAGTTGTAGAGCGCCGGCAGGTCGCGGTCGGGCACCTCGGCAAGGAAGCGGACCCGGTCGGCTACCCCGAGCTCGCGGGCCTCGGCTTCGAGCGCCTCGCGCTCCTCGCCGGTCCCGACCACGGCGTAGCGCAAGTCGGGATGCCGGGCCACGAGCCGGCTGAGCGCATGGAGCGCGGTATCGATGCCCTTGTGCCGGGTCAGCCGGGCGACCGAGAGAAGCCACCGGCCCGGCTCCAGGCCGTAGCGCGCCCGGACCTCGCCCGGGTCGATGCCCGGCCGGAAGAAGGTCTCGTCGGCCCCGAGGGGCACGACCCGGACCCGATCGGGGGGCACATCCAGCTCTAGCTCGCTGAGCACGGTGAGGCAGCGGTCGCGAGTCCACTCGCTGTTGGCCACCAGGACGGCCGCCGAGCCCAGCAGTGCCGCCGCCGTCTTCCGTTTCACCGCCGACTGATGGATCTGATGCTGCAGGATCAGCAGATCGCCGCCATGGAGCAGGATGCCGAAGGGCACCCCGGTCCGCTCCATGGTCCACTTGGCGGGGTAGGCAGCCGGCTTGATGTTGCCGCACCAGATGAACTCGGCGCCGGTCGAGCGAGCCAGTACCGCCGCCCGCCGCGACCACAGCAGCACCCCCTGGATGGTCCGGAGCCGCCGCGACGGGATGCCCAGCCGGTCGATCCGGTTGGGGAAGCCGGCATCGACATCCGAGTCGTTCCCCTGCTGACCGGTGGAGACCACCAGGGTACCGGCCGGGTAACGGCGGGCAAGCTCTGCCATCCAGCGCGCGATCCCCCCGCCGATCGGCGGGAAGTCGTAACTCAGCAGCAGATGGGGAAGCATGTCCTAATTTAGCGGAGGATCGGGCCCAGCAAGGACGCGAACCGGTCGGCCGCGGCGGCGATGGTCAGGTCGGCGATCAGTGCCGGGTCGGCGGCGGGCGCATCGAGAGCACGGCCGATGGCCTCGACCAGTTGCCCGGGGTCATCCGGGGGGACGAGCAGAGCCGCCCGGCCGACGAACTCGCGGTGCGGCGGGATGTCGCTCGCCACCACCGGCACTCCCGACGCAACGGCTTCGAGCGGGGTCAGGCCGAAGCCTTCGAACCGGCTGGGACAGACCGCGACGGCGGCTTCATGATAGGCCCGAGTCACGGTGGCGTCGTCGGCCGCCGTCTCGATCGTGCACGCCACGTCGAGCGCGGCGGCCAGGCGGGCGAGGGTCGCGGCCTCGCTCCCCCGCCCGATCAGCCGCACCCGCACCCGCCCTGGCAGCCGGGCGGCCGCGTGGAGCACCGCCGCCTGATTCTTATGGGGGCGGAGCCGGGACACGGTCAGCAGCGTCGGCGGATCGGGTCGGGCCGCTGGCGCGACGGGCGGGCGCAGCACGAATCGGTTGGAGTCGTAACAGTACGGCACCCGTTCGGCGTGGACGCCGAACCGCTCGGCCAAGGTGTCGCGCGTCAGGCTGCTCGGCGCCCAGACGGCGTCGGCCCGGGCCGCGATGTAGCGAAGTCGGCTGTAGTGTCCCCGCCGACGCCGGTAGCCGCCCCAGGGACGGGGCACCCGCAGGAACCGGCCGCCGAGCCACCACACGGGATCCGCCCGTCCCCGGCTGGTGCCCTGCGGTGGCAGGTCCCACAGGTAGACCAGCAGCCGGGCTTTCCGGCGGCGGGCGAACCGCCAGGCGTCCGTGGCGGTGAGCCCTGAGAGCGCCACCGCCAGCCGGGCCGGCGCGTCGCCCTCGGTGGCGATGCGGAACCCCCGCTGCCGCAGCGCGGGCACCAGGAGCGCGGTATAGGGATTGGAGGCGAACCACCGCAGCTCATCCACCGCGCCCGATCACCTCGCGCAGGGCCTGCTCGTAGCCATCCACCATGCGGTCGAGGGGAAACTCCTCCTCGATCCGCCGCCGGGCCGACTCGCCCAGGGCCAGGAGCCGCGGCGGATCGTGCAACAGCGACTGGACCGCGTCGGCCAGCGCCGAGGCATCGGCCGGCGGCACCAGCACACCCGCGGAGCCGTCACGGCCCAGCAGCTCGGCCGTCCCGCCGGCGTCGGCCGCGATCACCGGGCGGCCGCAGGCCATCGCCTCGCCGACCGCGTTGGGGAAGATCTCCTGCAGTGAAGGATGGACCACCAGGTCGGCGGCGTTGTACCCCGCGATCATGTCCCGGGTGCCCAGCAGCCCGGTGAACACGGTCGGCAGCCGGTAGCCGGCCGCCATGGAGCTCAGCTCGCCTTCGCGGTGACCGTCGCCGCAGAGGACGTAGACCAGGTTGAGACCATCCCGGTGCAGCCGGTGGAGGGCGTTGATGGCGACCTCCTGTCCCTTGTGCCGTGTCAGCTTGGCGGCGCTCAGCACCACCCGGGCGGCCGGGTCGATGCCGTACCGGGTGCGGAAGGCCTGGGCCGCCTCGGGCCGGGGGCCATAGCGGCTGGTATCGTAGCCGTTCGGCACCTGGAATGATGGAATCCGCCGCATCCAGGAGGCATGGTGGACCGCATCGTCCTGGATGTAGCGGGACTGGTAGACGCATGCCGCCACGCGACCGAGATAGACCCGGTCCATCAGGTGGGTCCGCGGCCGGCGATAGTTGAGATTGTAGCGATAGACGACGCGGGCCCGGTGCAGCAGTGTCGCGTAGAACGAGAGCCGGACGTCGCGAGGCGTGTCGGCGATGATAGCCTGGGCGCCGACCCGCCGGAGCGCGCGGCGCAGGGCCCAGACCTCGCGCGGGCCGGTATTGCGGCCCGGGATCTGGGTGACCTCCAGCCCCTCGTCGTTCAGCCGCCGGGTCAGCTTCGAGGCAGCGGTGACCAGATGGGCCGTATGCCCGCGCTGCTGGAGTCCGCGCGCGATCTTGGCGTAGCTCACTCCGGAGCCGCGCCACCCGTTGGCCGAGGTCAGCAGGGCGACGCGCATCAGGCCGTTATACTTGGCGCATGCGAGTCGCCCTGCTGGGCGCGGGCGGCGCCCACAAGACGGAAGCGGCCATCGTCCGCGCAGTCCGCCAGCTCGGTCACCGGTGCCGGATGATCAACGTGGTCGGCTGGCACCGCTACGCCGGGCCGCTGGCGGGCCGGACGGTGCGCTGGCTGGCGGAGTCGTTCGAGCCCGATTTCGTGCTGCTGACCCGCCACGCGATCCTGACCGGCGAGGCCCATCTCCGCGGCCTCCTGCGCGGACGCCGGGCGGCCTTCTGGTACTTCGATGCCCAGCCCCGGCCCCAGGTGGAAGCGCTGGGCCGCCTGGTCGGGCAGATGTACCTCACCTACCTGGCCCAGCTCGACCATTACCGGTCGGCCGGGATCCCGGTCGTCCGCTTCCTGCCGCAGGGGGTCGATCCGGCTCGCGACTTTCCCGAGCCTTCGACCCCGCCCGCCTTCGCCTGTGAGGCGAGCTTCGTCGGCTCGGGCCAATACCCCTACCGCTACCCGGTGCTTCGGGCCGTGGCCGGCGTCGGCCGACTCCAGATTCGCGGGCCCGGCTGGCGCGGTGCACCGCCCGACCTGCCCGTCGTGGGCGGGCCGGTCCACGGCCGGGCACTCCGGCAGGTCATCGGCGCCGCCGCCCTCTCCCTGGGCGCGAGTGCCAAGCCGGAGCAGGATGCCGACCGCGCTTCCGCCTCCAACCGGATGTGGAAGGTGCTCGGCTGCGGTGGGTTCTATCTGGGCGCTTACGTGGCCGACATCGAGACCTTCGCGGCGGACGGGCGGCACTGCGCCTGGTACCGCACGCCCGCCGACGCGGCCGAACGGGTGCGGCACTATCTGGCCCATCCCGCCGAGCGACGGCGGATCGCCGCAGCGGGGCGGGCGCACGCACTCCGGCACCACACCTATGCCCACCGGGTCGAGCTGCTGCTGTCGGGCGGTGAATACCAGCTGAACCATGCTGCCTCAGACCAGAGTGTAGTTCCGGAACTCGAACACCCGGATGCCGGTCAGCCGCTCGATCGCGCCTGACAGATAGTACCGCAGAAACCGCCAGCGGAACCGGCGCGGGGCGATGACCCGATCCGGGTCCACCCGGCGCGCCTCGATCCACCCGCGGGCGGTGGCCGGATGGGTCCCGCGGAAAGGCCGGATGCCGGGCATCCAGTCGAGCAGCGGTCGCTGCCCGTCCGCGTCGCGCCAGGGATACATCGTCCGACCGAGCTCGCGCTTTTCCCGAAGCGCCTGGGCCGGGCGGGCCCAGCCGTAGTGAAACATCTCGGCGGCGGTGAGCCGAGCGCGGATCTTCCGGTGCTCCGGACCCACCCGGAACCCCTGGGCGCCCTGGTACGGCCGGATGTCCAGCGCCGGATCCAGCCGTACTGCTCTGACCTCCCGACGGTACCACCGCCGGTGGGTGGCGACGGTGTCGAAACCGCCGTAGAAGTGGAGATACCGCACCAGCAGGCCCTCCACCCGGGGGTCGCCATCGTACCGCTGAATCGCCTCGGCCAGCTCGGCCGCGCCCCGCTCGTGGAGCACTTCGTCGGCCTGGATGTAGATCCCCCACGCCCCGCGGCACTGGCGCATGGCGCGGAGCGTCTCGTGCCCGAGGACCGTGTTGCGCCGGCTCATGTCCCAGTCGGTCTCCACGATCCTGATCTTCGGGTCGCCGATCCCGCGCACCAGCTCCAGGGTGTCGTCCTCCGACCGGCCGACATTGACCACCACCTCATCGCAGATCGGCAGCAGTGACCGGATGCTGGCTTCCACCGGGAAGTCGAGCTTGATGGCGTTCCTGACGATGGTGAAGCCCGAGACCTGGACCACGCGCGCTCCGGAGGGCAAGGCGGTGAGGCAATCTCAACCCGAGCGCGGGGGGCGAGCAAGCCGGCCCGCCGCCACCTCGCGGTAAAGCGCAAGGGTTCGAGCCACGGTGCGCTCGAGCGAGAAGCTGTCCCTCGCCGTGTGCCGCGCGGCCTGGCCGAGCCGGCCGGCCAGGGCGGCATCGGCCAGCAGCCGGTCCAGCGCCGCCGCCCAGGCACGGGGGTCGACGGGCGGGACCAGCAGGCCGTCGACCCCGGGAGTGACCAGGTCGAGGTTGCCGGCCGCGGCGGAGGCGATCACCGGCTTGCCCAGTGCCATCGCCTCGAGCAGGGACTGCGACAGCCCCTCTATCCGGGAAGGCAGCAGCACCAGGTCGAGCAGCTCGTACAGCGGCCGCACGTCGGGCACGAACGGGAGCGCCACGGCGGCGTGGGGCGGCCCTACCGCTCGGGCGGCCGCCACCAGGCCGGCGTCGTCTCCGGCGCCGGCCAGCACCAGCCGAACCGGCGTCCGAACCCACGCCAGGGCGCGGAGCACTACGTCCTGGTCCTTGGACCGAGCTACGATCCCGACCGTGCGCTGTCCCTCGCTCCAACCGATCCGGGCTCGCCAGGCCTCGATCGCCGCCTGGGCGACCGGGACGTCCACTCGCTCGCGCACCAGCCCATTCGGGATCACCGCCAGCTTGCGGGCCGGCGTTCCTCGCCGGGTCAGCGCCGCGGCGACCGCCCGGCTCACCGCAATCACTCGAGCGGCCGCGCGTGCCGCCAGCCAGTTCTCCACCACGAAGGTGCGGGGCATCTGCCGCCGGGTCAGCACCAGCGGCACAGGCAGGCGGCCGCGCAGGGCCAGCAGGGTGAGCGCCTGCCGGTCGCGGGCGCTCTGGGAATTGACCAGGTCCACGCTCCGGCCGGCGATCAGCCCAGCCAGCGCCGCGGCGTTCGCCCGGCGCGCCCCGGGGGGCAGCGGCAGCGCGATGACGTCGAGTCCGCCGGCGCGGGCCAGGGCCTCGACCTCCGAGCCGGGCGGGCAGACGAACCCGACCTCGAGCCCCGCCCGGGCCAGGCCGAGCGAGAGGTGCAGCGTCGAGGTGACGGAGCCCGCCCCGCCGCCCTGGTGCAGCACTTGGAGCACGCGCATGGCCATGAGGCCGAAGAAGATGCCTAGATTCCAGCCGCCATGCACGTCGCCCTGTATCTTCGCGATCGTCTGCCGGTGCCGAAGTACGGCGGAACCCAGCGCATCGCGCTCTATCTCGCCCGCGGGCTGGCGGCCGCCGGCCACCGGGTGAGCTTGCTGGCGCATCCGGGTACGGCGGTGCCCGAAGCGACGGTGATCGAAGTCCCGCGCGCCAGCGCCAAGGCGCCGCCGGCCGACCTCAGGCCCTGGCTCCCGGCCGGCGTCGAGATTCTGCTCGCCTTTGCCCCGCTCGGGGCCGACCCAGGCGTGCCCTGGATCCGGAGTCTCCACGGCAACCGCCGGCCCGGGGTGGTGGGATCGCCCAATACGCTGTACCTGAGCCGCGATCACGCCGCCCGTCACGGCGCCACCGCGTTCGTCTACAACGGCATCGACCTGAGCGAGTTCCGGTTCCAGCCGATCAAGTCGGACTACGATCTGTTCCTGGGCCGGCTGCACCGGATCAAGGGCTACCATTGGGCCATCGTTGGGGCGCGGCGGACCGGTCACCGTCTGGTGGTCGCCGGAGGCTGGCGTCTCTCGTTCCGGCCCGGGCTGCGTTATGTCGGCCAGGTCGGCGGCGCCCGGAAGGCCGAGCTGCTGGCGGGCGCCGCCTGCCTCTGGATGCCGGCGCTGTGGGACGAGCCGTTCGGGCTGACGCTGATCGAGGCGATGGCCAGCGGGACGCCGGTCCTGGGGACCAGGCGGGGGGCCCTGCCGGAGATCGTGGCCTCACCGGTGGGCGTCCTGGGCGACACCCTCGATGAGTTGGTCGCGTTACGCCCGGCGATCGAGCGTGTCGACCCCGAGACCTGTCGGGCGTGGGTGGCGCAGCACTTCAGCCATCAGGTCATGGCTGAGGAATACGTCCGGATGTTCCGTGCCTACCTGGCTGCCGGCGTGCTTCCGGCCGGCCGAACCCTGGCCGACCGGGCCGGAGCCCCCTAGCCTACCGCCAGCGCCGGCACCCGGCCGACCGACATCTGCAGCAGGACAGCCAGACGGTGCATGTAAGTGTGCTCCGCCAGCGCCCGCTGCCTGGCCCCGGCGGCCACCTGCTCCGCCCAGGCCCGATCGTGCATCGCCTCGGAGGTGAGGGCCCGCAGCTCCTCCGGAGTCCGGGCCACCAGGATCTCGGAGCCCTCGCGGAAGTGCTGATGCACATCGGCGTTGTCCTCCACCACCTGGGGCACCCCGATGGCGGCAAGCTCGAACAGCCGGCGGCTGGCCCCGGGGTCCCGCGGCCGCTGGTGCTCGTCGGTGCAGGCCACATTGATCCCGACCGAGGCGCCGGCATAGGCCCGGATGTAGTCCTCGTGGCTCAGGAGCTCTCCCCGGCAATAGTCACGCAGCTTGGTCCGACGCCAGCCCGGTCCCCACACCGCCAGCCCGAACTCCACCAGCTCGGACAGCCGCCGCTCCCGGTGCGGCGTCGCGGTGCCGGCGAAGACCACGTTGGCCCGGAACCGGTCCCGGGCCCGCATGGGGCGGTGGATCGAGGGGTCGCAGCCGGCCGGCAGGTAGTGGACGGGCGGCTGGCCGATGGCGTCGAGCGCCCGCACCGCGGCGTGATCGGCCACGAAGACGGCATCGTACGCGGCCGCGATGGGACGGATATCCTCGGCCGAGCGGTGGGCGTCGCAGAACCAGTTGACCCAGGAGGGGCCGCCGCCCTGCCGGAGCGAAGCGACCATGTCGGCGTCGACCTGGGCCCCTTCGAGCACCAGCACCAGCACCGGGGCGGTGCCGGCGATGGCCCGCGCCAGCCGATCGTGCAGGCCGACCCGGCGGAGCCGGCTGAGCCACCCGCCGGTCCCGATCAGGTTGACCGTGGTGACACGACAGCCGAGCCGCTCCAGCGCGCGCCGGCGCAGGCCGGCGTGGGCGTGGAGCGCTTCGTCGAACGCGCCGACGAGCAGGACCCGAGTCTCGGGAGCGGCCACGTGACCAAAGTAGCGCCTGGGTGGTCGATGACAACCCGGTCACACTTCGAGCGAGAGGACGGGCTCCTGATCGCGGAACTGCAGGTCGTACAGCCGGCGATAGAGCCCGCCGGCCCGGAACAGCTGGTCATGGGTGCCCTGCTGGATCACCCGGCCGTCCTCCAGCACCACGATCTCGTCGGCGTCCCGGACCGTGGCCAGCCGATGAGCGATCACCAGCACCGTCCGCTCGGCCATCAGCCGGTCGATCGCCTGCTGGACCAGCCGTTCCGACTCGGTGTCGAGCGCGCTGGTGGCCTCGTCCAGGATCAGGATAGGCGGATACCGGAGCAGGGCCCGCGCAATGGCGATCCGCTGCCGCTGCCCGCCCGACAGCCGGGTACCGCGCTCCCCCAGCAGCGTGTCGTAGCCCTGCGGCAGCTGGGCGATGAACAGGTCGGCGTTGGCGGCCCGCGCCGCGGCCTCGACCTGCTCCCGGGTCGCGCCAGGCGAGCCGTAGGCGATGTTGGCCTCGACCGTATCGTTGAGCAGCACGGTGTCCTGGCTGACCACCCCCATGAGACTCCGGAGCGAGCGCCGGGTGAGCCGGGTGAGCGGCACGCCATCCATCGTGATCGTGCCCCCGGTGGGGTCGTGCAGCCGAGGCAGCAGGTCGGCCAGGGTGGTCTTCCCCGCCCCGCTCGGTCCGACCAGCGCCACCACCTTCCCCTTGGGCAGCCGGAACGAGACGTCGCGCAGCACCGGCGGATTCTGGCCGTAGCGGAAGCCCACCTGGTCGTAGGCCACCTCCCGCTCGAACCGGGCGGGTCCTTCGCCCGGGCGGTCCACCTCGGTGCTCGGCTCGTCGAGGATCTCGAACACCCGCTCCGCGCTGGCCAGGGTCACGGCCATGACGGCCGGGTAGGAGGCGATGGTCTTGAGCGGCGAGGTCAGCTTGAGGGCCGCGATCAGGAACACGATGATGGTCTCGGGTGCCAGCGGGCCGCTCAGTCCGATCAGCCCCGGCCGGGTGCCGGCCCAGATGATGAGGATCACCAGGAACCCCGAGAAGATCTCGGTCAGCGGGCTGGTCAGCGAGGAGAAGCGCTGGGTCCGGATGACCTGCTTGCGGTACCTGGTGGCCTGGGCGGCGAACCGCTTGCTCTCGCGGGCCTCCTCGCCGTAGGACCGGATCAGCCGCACCGCCCCGATCCGCTCGGTGAGGATGGCGGTGACCTCGCCCCGCTCGCGGGCCCGGGCGCGCGAGTGCTCCCGCAGCCGTTTGAGCAGGGTCTGGAGCAGATACACCATGGCCGGCACGCAGGCCAGGGTGAGCAGGGTCAGCCGGAGCGAGATCTGGCTGAGCACCACCAGGGTGGTCGCCACGACCACGATGTTCTGGAATAGCGCCAGCAGCGACGCGGTGATGACGGTCTTGGTCTGGTCGACCTCGGTGATGATCCCGGAGATCAGCGCGCCAGCGCGGGTCCGCTGGAAGTAGCCCAGGTCGAGGGTGAGCAGATGATCGAAGATCCGGGTCCGGAGATCGCGCACCAGCCCTTCCTGGACCCCGACCGAGATCTGGCTCGAGGCGTAGCCGAGCAGGTTCTTGACCAGCAGGCCCACCGCCAGCAGCACCACCAGGCGCCCGGCCGCGGCACCCGGGCTGAGGCCGGCCACCAGCGGCTCGGTCAGCCGCTCGACCAGGGCCTCGAGCTGGGTGGAGCCCGGGCGCAGGCCGGCCGTGGTGCCGAACAGGTGCTTGAGCAGCGGGATCAGGATGACCAGGGTGAACCCGTCCAGCAGCGAGGCCAGCGCGGTGGTGGCCAGGCCCAGCGCCAGGAGCCCCCGGTAGGGCCGCACCTGCCGCAGCAGGCGGAGCTCGGTCCGCATGGCCCCGGACCTCAGCCGTGGCGAGGAGTGAGCAGGGCGATCGGCAGGATCACTTCCTCGGGCGACACCCCGCCATGCAGGAAGGCGCCCCGGTAGCGGGCCTGGTACTCGCGGAGCTTGGTCGGGTAGACGAAGAACCGGTCGCCCGTGGCCAGCAGCAGCCGGGTCCCGGGCCCCCGCGCGGGCAGCCCGAAGCTGGGCAGGTCGTCAACCACCAGGGCCGCGTCCGCCTCCTGAGCCCGGAGATCGTCGCCGAACTTGTAGCGCAGGTTGGAGGTGGTGTCCCGCTTGGCGTAGACCGTCGCCGGAGTGTGGCAGTGGATCGAGCCGTGATCGGTGGTGAGCAGCACCGGCACGCCACGGCGCTCGGCCTCACGCAGAGCGTCCCACAAGGGCGAGCGCTCGAACCAGGTCCGGGTCAGGTTCCGGAGCGCGGAGGTGTCGCGGGCGACTTCGTAGAGGGTGGAGTTCTCGGTCCGCCCGTGGGTCAGCTGGTCGATGAAGTTGAACACCAGGGCGGTTACCCCGTCCTGGGCCAGATGGGCCGGCAGCCGCTTGAGCAGGCCGTCGCCATCGGCGGCGGTGAACACCTTCTCATAGTGGACCGGCACCGCCCGGCCGGTCAGCTCCTTGAGCTGCTCGGTCAGCAGCTCGGCTTCGTGGGCGTTGAGGCTCGACTCCTCGCTGTCGGTCCACCACTGCGGGTAGCGCGACTTGATCTCGGCCGGGAACAGGCCGCTGAAGATGGCATTCCGGGCGAACGGTGTGGCGGTGGGCAGGATCGAGAAGTAGTGGGCGGTCTCGATGTCGAACCGGGCGCTGATCAGCGGGCGGATCATGGCCCACTGATCGAGCCGGAGACAATCCACCACCACGAGCAGCGCCCGGCGGTGCATGTCCAGCACCGGACGGAGGAATTCGGCGCCGATGTCGACCGAGAGCGGCGGCCGGTCGCTGTCGCCGTCGTGCAGCCAGCGGGCATAGTTGCGCTGCAGGTAGCGAGCGAAGTCCTGGCGCAGGCTCTCCTGCAGGGTCCGGAGGGCGTCCTGCAGGCCGGGCTCGTCCGCCTGGCCCAGCCGGACCTCCCACTCGGCCAGCTCGGCCACCAGCTCGACCCACTCGCGCCAGGCCAGCGGGCCGCCCCGCCGGGCCTCCAGCTCGCGGAACCGGGTGGCGAAGTCGCGTGACAGCCGCTGCTGGCGGATCCGGTCGCCGTCAAGCAGCCGGGTCACCACCGACAGGATCTGGCGCGGATTGACCGGCTTGATGAGATAGTCCGAGATGTCGGCCCCGATGGCGTCCTTGAGCGTCTCGGTCTCCTCGCTCTTCGTCACCATCACCACCGGCATCCCGTGGTCCATCGCCCGGATGGCCCGGAACAGCTCGAGACCGCGCCGGCCGGGCATCTGCTCGTCCAGCAGCACCACGCCGTACGGCTGCCGTTGCAGCAGGACCAGGGCGTCATCCCCGTGGGGGGTGGTCTCGACGGCGAAACCCTGCTCTTCCAGAAACAGGACGTGGGACGTGAGGCTCTCGACCTCGTCGTCCACCCAGAGAATGCTCTTGGGGCGGGGCATGCGGGAAATATAGGGCCTCGCCGTCACCTCCGGAGCGCCCGCCCCGCCGCTGCGGGGCCCGCCCAGCCCCGTTCCGGGACACGCCGTCCACGGATACATTCCCCGCCGTGAGTTACAGCATCTTTCTCTCCCCCGACATCCTGGTGGTCCGGTTCGGCTCGATCGGCGACATCCTGCTGGCTACGCCGCTCCTGCGGGCGATCCGGACCAAGTGGCCGGGCGCCCGGGTGACCTTCCTGACCAAGCGGCAATACGTCCCGCTGGTGAGCGACAATCCCAACGTGACGGAAGTGTTCGGAGTGGCGCCGCACGACACCACCCGGAGCATCGCTCGGCAGCTCCGGACGGTGAAGTACACTCATCTGCTCGACCTGCAAGGCGAGCCCAGGTCCACGCCGCTCCGGCTCCTGGTGCGCGGCAACTGGAGCGGCTTCTCCCACCGCCGGCTGGCCCGGGCCCTGCTGATCCGGTTCAAGCACAACGCCTACGCCGAGCACGTGCCGGTGGCGGAGCGGTACTTCGAGGCCGCGGCCGATCTCGACGTGCAACCGGACGGTGGCCCGCCCGAGTTCTTCATCAATTCCGGGGCCGAGGAGAAGGCGGCGGGGTGGCTGACCCGGGCAGGGGTAGGCACCCGGCGCCCGCTGGTGGCGGTCGCGCCCGGTGCGGCCCACGCCACCAAGCGGTGGCCGGTGCAGCACTGGATCAAGCTGGTCCGGCAGATCGTCGGCACCGGGGCCGACATCGTCGCCCTCGGCGGGCCGGAGGACTCGGCCATGGGGGCGGAGATCGCCGCCCGGGGCGGCAGCCAGGTGGCCAGCGCCGCCGGCGACCTCAGCCTCCAGGAGACCGGTGCCGTCCTCAAGCGGTCGGCGGCGCTGATCGCGGGCGACACCGGCGTGATGCACATGGCCACCGGGGTGGGCACGCCGGTGGTGGCGATGTTCGGCCCGACGGTGCGGCAATTCGGCTTCTTCCCCTACAACGCCCACGCCAGCGTGGTCGAGCGCAACCTGCCCTGCCGGCCGTGCAGCAGCCATGGCAGCGAGGCCTGCCCGCTGGAGCACCATCTCTGCATGCGTGAGATCCAGCCCGACATGGTCTTCACCACGCTCACCCGGACGCTGGCGTGAGCGGCTGGGACCCGGCGGCCACCGCCCTGCTCGGCGTGCTGCCCCGGACGGCGCGTGGTCCCCGCCGGGAAGGCATCTTCGCCCTCTGGCTTACGGTGCGGGTGGCCCAGGACCTCCTCCACGACCCGCCGCCGCCCGAACGGGCCCATCGGCGGCGGCTGCAGGCGCTGGAGCACCGGCTGTCCAGCCTGACGGTGCCGCCGCCGCTCCGTCGGGCCCTGGTCGCCGCCATCAGCCAGCTTCGTGAGGCCGGGCCCGAGACCGCCGCCCAGGTGTTGAGCCAGTTGGTCGCGCCGGCCCGCGAAGCGGGCGGCGCCGAGGCCGGCGAGGCGTTGGCGCTGGCGGCACGGTCGGCCCGCACGGCGGCCCGAGCCGACCGTTGACCCATCGCCCGACACCGGAGCAGGCGCTGGAAGGCCTGATCGGGCGGATCGACGCCGTGCCGGCCGGCGGCCTGGCACCGGACAGCGTGCCCACCGGCTTCCCCTCGCTCGACCGGATGATCGGCGGCGGCCTGCGGCGCGAAGACCTGATCGTGCTGGCAGGCGACGTGGGCAGTGGCAAGTCGTCGCTGGCGCTGGCGATCGCCATCCGGGCCGCCCGGGCCGGCGCGCCAACCCTGGTGCTGTCAGGCGAGATGAGCCCGGACCGGATGCTGGAGCGGGCCCTGGCGATGGAGGGAGGAGTCGCGATCGACGACCTCCGCCGGGGCCGGCTGGAGCCCGAGAGCCGGGCGGCGGTCGGCGCGGCGGCCGTACGGCTGCGGGGGCTCCCGCTCCGGCTCCAGCCGCTGGCGGGCGACCGGTTCGACGAGGTGACCGACTCGCTCGACCAGGTGCCGGGCCGGGCCCTGGTAGTGGTGGACTCGCTTCAGCTCACGCCGGCGCCGCAGCCGACCGCCCGGCTGGACGAGCGGATCGCGCTGGCCGTGCGGGCGCTCAAGGCCCTGGCCGTCGGGCGCCATCTCGCGGTGTTGGCCACCTCCCAGCTCCCGGGATTACGGGGGGACCGCCCCGACCCGCGTCCCACGCTCGACGATCTCGGCGGGCTTGGCGTCATCAAGCAGGCGGCCGATCTGGTGCTGGCCGTGTACCGGGAGGAGATGTATCACCCCGGCCAGGGGGTGGAAGGAGCGACGGAGCTGATCGTCGCCAAGAATCGGAACGGCCCGACCGGCTTCGTGGACCTCTACTTCCGGCCCCGGCTGCTCCGGATGGAGGACATGCTCGATCCGGAGTGAGCCGCCTGGGTCCGCCGCTGGGTCAGCGTGGCGCCGGGGCCGCGCTGTCCGTGCGGGCGGGCCGCGGCTTATTGCTGAGCTGGCCCTTGGCGACGCTGTCCGCCCGGGCGTAGGCCGCCTTGGCGATGGTCAGCCGGGCGCTGTCGGCCTTGCTGAGCACCGCGCCGGTGAGCTGGACCAGCGAGCCCGCCGCGCCGGTCGATCGCTGGATCCGGACCCAGAGCGGCGGCCCCTGATGTTGCGCCAGGAGCACGGTGGCGCCGTCGCGATCCTTGGCATCGCTGGCCAGCGTCCATCCGCCCGCCTTGAGCAGCTTGCGGTAATAGTCGCCGACCTCGTCCGGCGCCACCGGCGTCCGCACCGTGATCTGAAGGGCGTCGGCGCTGCCGGACTTGCTCACGAAGGTCGGACTGGGCGGCAGCAGCAGCGTGGGGAGGGTTTCGTGGACCGTCGCGACCCGGGCGGGTGGCTCGTCCCCACAGGCCGCTACCGCCAAGGTCAGCGACAGGCCCAACCCCAACAGGCGAAAGGTCATGGCAGGCATAGGGCTGGGAGACTAGCGGCTGAGGGGGAACAGGTCAACCCGGCGGTTTGCCGCAAGCGGCTGTCGCGCTTATGTTTCCGCGCATCAACCTCGCCCGCGTCAAGGAGTTCGGCCATGGCCGGCCACAGCAAGTGGAAGCAGATCAAGCGCAAGAAGGCGGTGACCGATTCCCGCCGCGCCTCCGCCTGGACCAAGATCATCCGCGAAATCACGGTGGCCGCCCGGGCGGGCGGCGGCGATCCGGGAGGCAACCCCCGGCTCCGGCTGGCCATGGACGACGCCCGCGCCGTCAACATGCCGAAGGAGAACATCGAGCGCGCCATCAAGAAGGGAACCGGCGAGCTCGAGGGCGAGACCTACCACGAGCTGACCTACGAGGGCTACGGTCCCGGCGGCGCGGCCATCTTCATCGAGGCCACCACCGATAACCCCAACCGGACGGTGGCGGAGATCCGCCATGCCTTCAGCCGGAACGGCGGCAACCTCGGCGCCACCAACTCGGTGGCCTGGATGTTCGACCGGAAAGGCGTGATCTACCTCGAGGCCGGCAAGTCGGACGAGGACGCCACCCTCGAGGCCGCGCTCGAGGCCGGCGCCGAGGACTTCGCGCGCGAGGGCGACCAGTACATCGTCACCGCCGCGCCGGCCGCCTTCCACGCGGTGCAGGACGGGCTCCGGACCAAGGGCCTGGCGGTGGAATCGGCCGAGCTCACCATGGTGCCGAAGAACACCGTCAAGGTCGAGGGTGCCGACGCCGAGCGGATCCTCAAGCTCATGGAAGTGCTCGAGGAGCTGGACGACGTCTCGCGAGTCTCCTCCAACTTCGATATCGACGCCGCGCAGCTGGCGGAGGCCGAGGCCTGAGAGCTCGGCGGTGAGGGTCCTGGGCATCGATCCGGGCACCGCGGTCCTCGGCTACGGGGTGGTGGAGAGCGGTCCCGGGCTGCAGCCCCGGCTGGTCGAATGCGGCACCCTCACCACCGCCGCCCGTGACAGCCTCCCGGCCCGGCTCCGGGTGCTCTACGACGGCACCGCGGCCCTGCTTTCCCGCCACGCGCCCGACGCCATCGCGGTCGAATCCGCCTTCTACGGCAAGAACGTGCGCACCACCGTGGTGCTGAGTCACGCCCGCGGGGTCATCCTGCTGGCAGCCGAGCAGGCGGGCATCGCCATCGCGGAATATTCGCCGGCCCAGGTCAAGAAGACTGTGGTGGGCCGGGGCGCCGCCCTCAAGCCGCAGGTGGCCTACATGGTGGCCCAGCTGCTCCGGCTCAAGACGCCGCCCCAGCCCGCCGACGCGGCCGACGGTGTGGCGGTGGCGCTGACCCACGTCTTGATCGCCGCCCGGCGCGGCGCCTTCTTCCGCCAGGTCACGGGGGCGCGGTGATCGCCCGGGTGACGGGCGTGCTGGCGGAGCGGGCCGGCGACGTGATCGTGATCGAGACCGACGGCGGAGTAGGCTACGCCGTCACCGTCCCGGCCGGCGTCGCCGAGCGCCTGCCGGCCCCGGGGACGCGAGTGAGTCTGCACACCGAGCTGGTGGTGAAGGAAGACGGCTGGTCGCTGTTCGGGTTCGACCGCCCGGCCGACCGCGCGGTGTTCCAGCGGCTGCTCGGCGCCAGCGGGGTCGGTCCCAAGCTGGCGCTGGCCATCCTCAGCGCCCTGGGGCCCGAGCGCACGGTCCGGAGCATCGCCGCGCGCGATCTCACGGCACTGAGCACGGTGAGCGGGGTCGGCCGGAAGAAGGCCGAGCGGCTGGTGCTCGAGCTGCACGACAAGTTCGGCGACCTGTCACTCCAGAGCCCGGCGCCGCGCTTGGCCGGCACCGACGAAGCGGTTCAGGCCCTCACCGGGCTGGGCTATGGGCCGGCCGCGGCCGACGACGCCGTCCGGGCTGCCCTGGCCGAAGGCGGCCCGGCGGAGACGGCGCAACTGATCCGGCGGGCGCTCCAGCGCCTCGCCACCGCCCGGGGAGGGCGCTGACCGTGATGAGCGTGCCCGCCGTGACCGCCGAATGGAACTGCACCCGCTGCGGCACCACCAACCGGAAGCTGGTGCCGGCGGACACGCTCCGCTCCCGTGACCGCTGTGCCCATTGCCGCGCCTGGCACGTCATCGAGCCCGGCGAGCGGCCGGTCCGCTGGAGCGCCCGGCTCGAGGAGTAGGTCCGCCGCAGTCAGGCCGACGCGTCGCTCGGACCACGCCCGATTCACGTACCACGCAGGCAGCCCATGACCAAGCTTCATGTCACCACCCCCGAGCCGTTGCCCGAGGAAACCGGCGCCGACGCCGCCCTTCGGCCCTCCCGGCTCGACGAGTTCGTCGGCCAGGCACAGGTGAAGAGCTCCCTCCAGATCGCCATCGACGCCGCCCGCGGCCGGGGCGACACCCTGGATCACACTTTGTTCTTCGGTCCGCCGGGCCTGGGCAAGACGACTCTGGCGATGCTGATGGCCAAGGAGATGGGCGTCCAGCTCAGGATCACATCGGGACCGGTGCTGGAGAAACCGGGCGACCTGGTCGGCCTGCTCACGGCCCTAGGGTCGGGCGACATGCTGTTCATCGACGAGATTCACCGGCTGAAGCCGGCCCTGGAGGAGTTCCTCTATCCCGCCATGGAGGACTACCGGGTCGATGTCCGCATCGCCGACGGCCCCAACGCCCAGACCATTCCCATGGCGCTGGAGCCGTTCACCCTGATCGGCGCCACCACCCGGTTCGGTCTGCTGACCCCGCCGATGCGGGCCCGCTTCGGCCTGGTGGAGCGGCTCGGCTTCTACCCCGCCGAGGAGCTGCAGCAGATCGTGGCCCGGTCGGCCGCCATTCTCGCCGTCCCCATCGAGCCGGCTGGCGCCGCCGAGATCGCCCGGCGGAGCCGGGGCACGCCGCGGGTGGCCAACCGGCTGCTCCGCCGGGTCCGGGACTACGCCCAGGTCCGGGCCGACGGCCGGATCACGGTCGGCGTGGCCACCGAGGCGCTGGCGCGGCTCAACGTGGACGAGTTCGGGCTCGACGACATGGACAGCCGGATCCTCACCACCATCATCGAGAAGTTCGGCGGCGGCCCGGTCGGACTGGGCACCGTGGCCGTGGCGGTAGGCGAGGATGCCGGCACCCTCCAGGATGTGTACGAGCCCTACCTCATCCAGCAGGGATTCCTCGAGCGCACGCCCCGCGGCCGCTGCGCCACCGCGTTGGCCTACCGTCGCTTCGGCCTCACCCCGCCGGCTCCGGCCCAGGCGACGATCTTTGACGGCTGAGTTCCGTCGCACGGCCGACTTCGACTACGTCCTGCCGCCCGAGCTCATCGCCCAGGAGCCCCTGCCCGAGCGCTCGGCCAGCCGAATGCTGGTCGTGCTGCGGGCCGACCGGCGTACCGCCACCAGCGCGCGCCGCGGCGCCGACCGCCCCGCCGCCTCGTCGGGCCGGCGCACGCTCGACGGTCCCCGCCCGGCCGCGGCGCCCGGCGGCGGGCACGCGGTGGAGGGAGGATTGCTGGTGGATTCCTGGTTCGCCCAGCTGCCCTCGCTGATCTCTCCGGGCGATCTGCTGGTGCTCAACACCACCCGGGTGCGCCACGCCCGGCTGCTCGGCGTCCGGCCGTCGGGCGCACCGGCCGAGGTGCTCCTGGTCCGGCCCGCCGCGGACGACAGCTGGATCGCCCTGGGCAAGCCGGGCAGCGCCCTGCAACCCGGCAAGCGGATCGCGCTCGGCGACGGCGTCGAGATCGAGACCGTGGAGGTGCTGGACGACGGCCACCGGCGAGTCCGCTTCCTCGGCGCCTCCGCCGCCGAGGCCATGGCCCGGTTCGGCCGGCTCCCGCTGCCGCCGTACATCACCCGCGATCCGACCGAGGCCGACGAAGACCGCTACCAGACGGTTTACGCCCGGGGCGAAGGCAGCGTCGCGGCGCCGACCGCCGGGCTGCATTTCACTCCGCAGCTGCTCGACGCGCTGTCGGCCAAAGGCGTCGTGGTGGCCGGGCTCGATCTGCAGGTCGGCCCAGGCACCTTCAAGCCGGTGGACGTGGCGGATCCCCGCGATCACCCGATGCATCCGGAGCGCTATGACATCCCCCCGCGCCTGGCCGGACTGATCGAGCTGGTCCGCGAACAGGGCGGTCGGGTCTGGGCGGCGGGCACGACCGTGGTGCGGGCCCTCGAGAGCGCGGCGCGGGAGGACGGCACCGTCACCGCCGGCCCGGGCGAGACCCGCCTCATGATCACCCCGGGCTATGCCTTCCGGGTGGTCGACCGGCTGCTGACCAACTTCCATCTGCCCCGCTCGACCCTGCTCATGCTGGTGAGCGCGTTTGCCGGCTACGAGCTGACCACATCGGCCTACGCGCACGCGGTCGCGGAGCGCTACCGGTTCTACTCCTACGGCGACGCGATGGTGGTGCTATGAGCTTCAGCCATCCCGCCGGCTCGGCCGCCGCCGCCACCGCGACCAGCCCCTGATGTTCGAGTTTCGTCTCGACGGCGTCGAGGGCGCGGCCCGGGCCGGCACGCTGGCGCTGCCCCACGGGGTAGTGCGAACGCCGGCGTTCATGCCGGTCGGGACCCACGGCGTCGTCCGCGGTCTGAGTCCCGCCGAGGTGGCCGGGACGGGCGCCCAGATCGTGCTCGGCAATACCTACCATCTCCACCTTCGTCCGGGCGAGGCGGTGGTCGAAGCGATGGGTGGGCTGCAGCGCTTCACCACCTGGTCCGGGCCGATGCTGACCGACTCAGGCGGCTTCCAGGTGTTCTCGCTCGAGGGTCTCCGACGCATCGCCGAAGATGGCGTCGCCTTCCAGAGCCACGTCGACGGCACCCACCGGACCCTCACGCCCGAGCGGGCCATCGAGATCCAGCACGCCCTCGGCGCCGACGTCGCCATGGCGTTCGATCATGTCGTGCCGGGCCAGGCACCGCACCAGCTCGCCTGCGAGGGGATGGAGCGGACCCTCCGGTGGCTCGACCGTTGCCGTGACCGCCACCGGCAGCTGGACGACGGCCGCCAGACGCTGTGGCCCATCGTCCAGGGCGGCACCCACGACGAGCTCCGGCTCCGCTCGCTCGAGGGAACCCTGGCACTCGGACCCTGGACCGGGATCGCCATCGGCGGGCTCTCGGTGGGCGAGCCCAAGCCGGTGATGCATCGCGTGCTCGAGACGCTCGAGCCCGCCCTGCCCCGGGAAGTGCCCCGTTATCTTATGGGGGTCGGCTTTCCGCCGGACCTGCTCGACGGCATTGCCCGCGGGATCGACCTGTTCGACTGCGTGGCCGCCACCCGGAACGGACGGCACGGGACGGCGTGGCTGCCGACGGGGCGGATCAACGTCCGCGGCGCGGCGCTCAAGGGCTCGACGGCGCCGCTCGACCCCGACTGCGACTGCGAGACCTGCACCCGCTACCCGCGCGGCTACCTCCGTCATCTGTTCGTGGTCGAGGACATGCTGGCGCTGCGGCTGGTCTCGCTGCACAACATCAGGTTCCTGGTCCGGCTCGGCGAGCAGGCCCGGGCCCACATCCTGGCCGGCGATTTCGCGGCGTGGAGCCGCGCCTGGCTTCGCCGCTACCATACTCGTGGAAGCGAGGATAGCTGATGCTGCAGGGACAGACCGGTACGGGCAGCGGACTCACCATGCTGCTGCTCCAGATGGCGGCCATCGGCCTGGTGTTCTACTTCCTGATCCTGCGGCCGTCCGGCCAGGCCCGGAAGAAGCACGCCCAGCTGCTGAGCGGGCTCAAGAAGGGCGACGAGGTCATGACCAGCGGCGGGATCATCGGCAAGGTCCGGGACATCAAGGAAGTCGAGGCCGATGGCATCAAGGAGACCCGGGTGACCGTCGAGAGCGGCACGGCCAGCGTGGTCGTCGAGCGCTCCCGCATCGTCCGGGTGGGTGGCGCCGGCGCGCCGGGTGCCCCCGCGGCATGAGCCTCCTGCCGCTGCACCTGCTGGGCTCCCCGGTCCTCCGGCAGCGGAGCGCGGAGGTCGGCGTCCCGGACGAGGCGACCCTCCGGCTGCTGGACGACCTCTACGAGACCATGGACGCGGCCCGCGGCGTCGGGCTGGCCGCCAACCAGGTCGGGGTGGCCCGACGGGTCGCCGTGGTGGACGCGGACGACGACCGGTTCGAGATGATCGACCCCGTGATCCTTGAGAGCGAGGGCCGGGCCACCGCCGAGGAAGGCTGTCTGTCGATACCCGAGATCTACGGCGAGGTCAGCCGGCCCGAGCGGGTGGTCCTCGAAGCCACCGACCGTCAGGGCCAGCGCTACCGCAAGGAGGCCACCGGGCTCAAGGCCCGGGCCATCCAGCACGAGCTCGATCACCTCGACGGGATTCTCTTCCTCGACCACCTGAGTCTGGTCAAGCGGCAGATCCTGCTGGCCCGCTATCGCCGGGAGCACAAGGACGACACCACCTACCTCAAGGAAGTGCAGCCGGAGTCCGCCCGCTCGGAGTGATGCGGATCGTCTTCTTCGGTACCCCCGCCTTCGCGGTACCCTCGCTGCGAGCACTGCTCCGGGAGCAGTACCAGGTCGTGGGCGTGGTGACCCAGCCCGACCGCCCGCAAGGTCGCTCGCGGAGCCGGCTGGTGGCCCCGCCCGTCAAGCTCGGCGCCCAGGCCGCCGACCTGACCGTGCTCCAGCCGGTCCGCCCCCTCGGCGACGTGTTTCTGGCCGGGCTTCGCCGGCTCGAGCCCGAGCTGGGCGTAGTGGTCGCCTATGGGCACATTCTTCGACCGGAGGTGCTTCGGCTGCCTCGGCTGGGCATGATCAACGTGCACGCCTCGCTCCTGCCCCGCTGGCGCGGGGCCGCGCCGGTCCAGCACGCCATCCTGGCCGGCGACACCGAGACCGGGGTCAGCATCATGCAGATGGACCAGGGGCTCGACAGCGGCCCGGTCCTGCACCGGGCGGCTACGCCGATCGGCCCGGACGAGACCGCCGGTGCCCTGGCTACCCGGCTGGCCGAACTCGGCGCCGCCAGCCTGATCGAGGCGCTGTCGCGGCTGACCGCCGGGTCCGCTCGGGCCGAACCCCAGGACGCCGCCGCCATGACCCTGGCCCCGAAGATCGACCGCGAGCAGGCTCGGCTCGACTGGGCTCGACCGGCGGTGGCGGTGGCCCGCCAGGTCCGCGCCTTCGACCCCGCTCCCGGCGCCTGGACCAGCCACGACGGGGCGCCGCTCAAGCTGTTCGGCGCGGTGCCGATCGAGCGGCGCGGCGCGCCAGGCTGCGTGCTGGCGGCCGATGACCGCCTGGTGGTCGGGTGCGGCGAGGGCGCCGTGTCGCTGTCCGAGGTTCAGCCGGCGGGACGGAACCGGCTGCCGGTGGCCGACTGGGTGCGGGGCCGGAGTGTCGCCGTCGGGACCCTGCTGGCATGAGGCCGCTCCCCTGGCTGCACGCCACCCTGCCGGCATGAGACCACTCCCGCGGCTGCATGCGGTGACCGACGCATCCGTGCTCGCGGACGAGGACTTCGGCATCCGGGCCGCGGCCATTGCGGCGGCGGGCGCTCCCGTCGCGCTGCATGCCCGCGATCGCGCCGCCGGGGGCGGCGCGCTGGCCCGGGCAGCCGGCCGGCTCATGGCCCTGGCCCGGCCCCCCGAGGCGGCAGTGTTCATCAGCGGTCGGCCCGACCTCGCCGCGGCCCTGTCCGCGCACGGGGTCCAGCTCGGATCCGGGGATCTCGCGCCGGCTGACGCCCGCCGTCTCTTCCCGGCAGGCTGGATCGGAAGCTCGGTCCATTCCCCGGCCGAGGCCGAGGCGGCCGTGCGGACCGGGGCCGACTACCTGATGCTGGGCAACATCTATCCCACGCCCAGCCATCCCGGCCGACCCGGGATCGGGCTCGACGCGCTCCGAAGCGTCGTTCGGCTCGGCCGGCCGGTGATTGCCATCGGGGGAGTGGAGCCCGCCCGGGCTGCCGAGCTGGAGGCCGCCGGGGCGTACGGCGTGGCCGCCATCGGCGCGCTGTGGCGGGCCCACGATCCCGCCGCTGCCGCCCTCGCGCTGCTGCGGCCATGGCTGGAGGCAGCGTGACCACGCTGGCGGTGACCGTCAACGGCGAGACCAGGCGGATCCCGGGGCCGGCGAGCCTGCTGGACCTGCTGGCCCAGCTGGGGCTCGATCCCCGGACCGTCGTGGTCGAGCACAACAGGGTCATCGTCCGGCGGCCCCGGCTGGGCGAGGTCGCCCTGGCCGACGGCGACGCCGTCGAGCTGGTTCACTTCGTCGGCGGCGGCTGACGCGCCGTTATCTTTCCCGGGCGCCCTTTCGACATCACGGAGCCCGACCATGACCGGAACGCTTGCCCCTGCTACGCTCACCGACGCACCCCTGGCCATCGGCGGCCGCACCTTCCGGTCACGGCTCATGGTCGGCACCGGGAAGTACCGCTCCAACGCCGACATGGTGAGCGCCATCGAGGCGTCGGGCGCCGAGGTGGTCACGGTCGCCGTTCGCCGGGTCGACCTCGATCGAACCCGGGAAGAGGGGGTGCTCCATCACCTGAGCCCCGACCAGTACTTCCTCCTGGCCAACACCGCCGGCTGCTACACGGCCGACGAAGCCATCCGCTACGCCCGGCTCGCCCGGGAGGCCGGATTCAACGAGTTCGTCAAGCTCGAGGTCATCGGCGACCGGGAAACGCTGCTGCCCGACAGCGAGGGCCTGCTGCTGGCCGCGCGCACGCTGGTGCGCGAGGGCTTCCAGGTGCTGGCCTACAGCAACGACGACCTGATCACCGCCCTCAGGCTGGAAGACGCCGGCTGCGCGGCGGTGATGCCGCTGGCCTCACCCATCGGCAGCGGTTTGGGTCTGATCAACCCGTTCAGCATCCGCACCATCAAACGCCGGCTCCAGGTACCGGTGATCGTCGACGCCGGAGTCGGCACCGCCTCCGATGCCTGCCTGACCATGGAGCAGGGCGTGGACGGCATCCTGATGAACACCGCGCTGGCCGAGGCGGCCGAGCCGGTCGCGATGGCGCGGGCGATGGGCCTGGCCGTCGAGGCCGGCCGCCTGGCGTATCTGGCGGGGCGGATGCCGCGACGTGAAGTCGCCGTGCCGTCCAGCCCCACCCGCGGGATGCTGGAGTAGCGGTGCCCGCACCAGCCGGCACGGAGCACGACCGGATGCGGGTCGGACGGGTCGACCGGAGCGGCCCGGTGGCCGGGCTGGCGCCGCGCCGGGCCGCCTGGACCGTCCTGGCCGAGGTCCGGGCCGGGCAGCCGTTCGAGGCGGCGCTCGACCGGGCCCTGGCGGCCCTGTCGGGGCCCGACCGGCGCCTGGCCCATGAGCTCGCCGCCGGCGTGCTCCGGGGCCGGTCGAGCCTCGACGCCCGGCTGGCCCCGCTGGTCACCCGGGGCTGGGCCGGCGTCTCGCCCGAGCTGCAGGACGTGCTGCGCCTGGGGGCGCTCCAGCTCACCCAGCTCGATCGCGTCCCGGCCCACGCCGCCGTCGACACCAGCGTGGCACTGGCCAAGCTGGCCGGCGGGCCGCGCGCGGGCGGCTTCGTCAACGCAGTCCTCCGCCGGCTCGATCGGGTCCCGGCGGGTCCGGGCAGCGAACTCACGAGCGCGCCCGCCACCGAGCCGGGTGACCTCCCGGCATCAACGACGGTGGCGGAGCGCCCGGCCGCGACCGACCTCGCCGCGCTGGCCCAGGCCTCGTCCCATCCTGCCTGGCTGGTCGAGCGCTGGCTGGCCAGGTTCGGCCCCGACGAGACGGCCGCGCTGCTCCGGTGGAACAACGGTCGGCCGCAGCTGGTCCTCCAAGCGGCCCGGGCCTCGCTCGACGTGCTGGAGCGACGCTGGAGGGAGGCCGGGATCGCCGCGACGCCGGCCCCGTTCGGGGCCGGACTCACGACCGACCGGACCCGGCCGCAGGAATTGCCCGGGTTCGATGAGGGCGCCTTTCTGGTCCAGGACCCGGCCCAGGCGCTGTTGGCGTGGTTCGCCGACCTGCCGCCGGAGGCGGTTCTGTACGATGCCTGCGCCGCGCCCGGTGGAAAGACCATCGCGCTCGGCCGCGGGATGGCCGGCACTGTGGCGGCCGATGTCAGCCGGCCGCGGGTGCGGCGGCTGGCGAGGAACCTGGCCCGGGCCGGCAGCGGCCGCGAGCACGCGGTG
>DATAOR010000398.1:0-14549 GCA_036265635.1 Gemmatimonadales bacterium | reverse complement strand
CACCGGCTCGCTGGTCATCAGCGTCAGCGGACTCCCCGCCGGCATCAACGCGGCGGTCACGGTGACCGGGCCCCGCAACTTCACCGTCCCGGTCGCCGCCACCACCACCCTGACCGGGCTGGACCCGGGCAGCTATACCGTGGCGGCGGCGGACGTGTCGGGGGGCGGCAGTCAGTACGTGGCCACGCCCGCCGGCAGTACGGTCGCCGTCGTCGCCGGGGCGACCGCCACGGCGGCGGTGAGCTACGGGCCGGCTACGGGGCCCTCGCTCAACCTGCGGATCGACGGCTGGTTCCTGACCCAGAGCATCCAGACGCCGGCGGGCGACGTGCCGCTGATCGAGGACCGGCAGGGCTTCCTTCGAGTCTTCGTCCTGGCCGACCAGGAAAACACCGCCCGGCCGTCGGTCCGGGTACGGCTGTTCCGCAACGGGGCCCTGGCCCAGACGATCGACATCACCGCGCCGGGCCCTTCGGTGCCGCTCAGCCGGGACGAAGCGACCTTATCCAGCTCGTGGAACGTGGAGATCCCGCGGGCCCTGTTTGCCCCCGGCCTATCGCTGTCGGCCGAAGTGGACCCGGGGAACACCGTCCCGGAGAAGAACGAGGGCGACAACAGTTATCCCGCCTCGGGCACGCCCCAGGCGCAGTCCACCCGGCCGGTCCCGCCGCTCGCCGTCCGGTTCGTGCCGGTGCGCCAGCAGACCAGCGGGCTCACCGGCGACGTCACCACCGCCAACAAGTCGCGCTTCCTCGACCTGGCCCGACGGATATACCCGATCTCCACGGCGGATGGCGACGTCCACGCGATCTACAGCACGACCACATCGGCTCCCCTGCAGAGCGATGACGCCAACGGGGCGTGGGAAACGATCCTCAGCGAGGTCAACGCGCTCCGGATCGCCGAGAGCAGCGGGCGGATCTACTACGGCGTGGTGAAGCTGGGTTATGCCAGCGGCGTGGCGGGACTGGGCTACCTGGGCCAGCCCACCGCCATCGGCTACGACGTCGAGAGCGATCGGAGCCGGGTGATGGCACACGAGATGGGGCACAACTTCAACCGGTTCCACTCTCCCTGCGGCCAGCCGTCGGGTGTAGACCCTGGCTACCCCTACGCCGGCGGCCTCACCGGCTCATACGGCTACGACTTGCAGGACGACGTGCTGAAGAGCCCGTTTCTGGCCGACATCATGGGCTACTGTGCCAATCCCTGGATCAGCGACTACACCTACGACGGCGTGATCGCGTTCCGCACCGCCCAGGGCGCCCAGGCCGCCCAAGGGTGGACCGAGGCGGCGGGGCCGCAGCGCTGTCTGCTGGTCTGGGGACGGATCGTGGAAGGCCGCCCGGTGCTGGAGCCGGCCTTCGAGATCGTCACCCGGCCGAGCCTCCCCCCCCGGCCTGGCCCTTACTCGGTCGAGGCGGTCAGCCAGGGCGGGACCCGCCTGTTCGCCCTGTCGTTCGACGCGTCGCCGGTGGAGGACGGCCGGGGCGACGCGCGGCACTTCGCCTTCGCCGTCCCTCTCGGGTCCGTGACGGCGGAGCGGGCGGCGACGCTCCGGCTCGACGGTCCCGGCGGGCGAGTGACGACGGCGCGGGCCCCGGCGCCCGTGGGCGCGGCGGTGACGGAGCCCCCAGTCGAGGCGCGGATCGCAGCGGGGGGCGTCGCCCTGGGGTGGGATGCGGCGGCGCGTCCCATGGTGATGGTGCGTGACCCCGCCACCGGCGAGATCGTCTCCTTCGCCCGGGGCGGCCAGGTCATCGTGGCCACGTCCCAGCGGACGCTCGACCTCGAGGTGTCGGATGGGGTTGGCAGCCGTACGGAGCGGGTGACTGTGAACCGGTGAGACAATATTGGCGGGTACTACCGTGCCTGGAGGGGGCATGCGATTGGCGCATGCCCCCTTCGCTACGTCGGGCCGGGCTCGCCCTGGCCGCCCGGCCTCCGATCCTGGCCTCCGACCCTGGCCTCCCCCGCCGATGCGGCGACTTTTCCGGTCCGCCACCGCCAGGAGCCGCCGATGTGCCGCAACATCCGTCCCCTGTACCACTTCGACCCGCCGGTCACGCCGGACGAAGTCCAGGCCGCCTCGCTCCAGTTCGTCCGCAAGGTCAGCGGCTTCACCAAGCCCTCGACTGCCAACCAGGCAGCGTTCGACCGCGCCGTGGGCGAGGTCTCGGCGGTGGTCCAGCAGCTGCTCGACTCGCTGGTGACCTCGGCCCCGCCCAAGAACCGCGAAGTCGAGGCGGCCAAGGCCCGGGCCCGGGCCGCCCGGCGCTACGGCTGAGCGCCGAGCGTTATTCCTTCTTCTTCGCCGTGGGCGGCAGCAGGCCGTTGAGCCGGAGATAGATCGCGGCCTGGCTGTAGTGGTCGGCCCAGTCCTGAGCGGTAATAAACAGCGTCTCCGCCCGGGTGACCTGCTTGCTGCCGAACAGGGTCATCTTCTCCGCCAGCTTGCTGTCGTCCACCTTGGCCAGGCTGGATGCGCAGTACTGGAACGTCTCCTTCAGCCGCGCGACCATCGCCGTCTTCGAGGCGGTCTTGTCCAGCTCGGTCCGCTTGGGCGGCGTGGCGCCGGCGATCTTGCCGCAGAGAAAGTCGTTGCCCCTCGACAGGTGACCGACGATATCGCCGAAGCTCATCTGGGCCGGTGTCGGCTTGAAGCCGTACTTGTCGGCCGGCATCTCCTCGGCCGCGGCCACCAGGTTGGTGGCGGCCTCCTGGGCCAGCGTCCTGAAGGCGTCGGCCACGGGCGCCTGGGCGGCAGCCGGGCCGATCTGGGTGAGCGCCAGTACGGCGAGCGCGAGCGGTGTCTTCACGGTGGCATCCGGGGAAGAAGGTGGATGCAAGGTAAGCCGGTGGGGAGTGGTCGCAATCCGGGCCTGGCGAGGGACGTTGGTCGCCGGGGCGGACGGGCAAGGCGTCGGCGGGCTCAGTTGCCCGTCCCCACCCCCATGACCGGCGGCGCGATCTTGAAGCGGAAACGCTGGGCCACCAGCTGACGAACCGCCCGGCCGGCCCGCTTGGCGGGCCGGAAGCGCATGCCGGCCAGCGAGGTGCGGACCGACTGGGTGAACTGGGGATCGTCGCTCTGGAGTACCTCGAAGGTCGTGGTGTCCACCATGCCGGTGGTGTCCACCACATAGGTCGCCTCGACCTGGCCCTCGGTTCCCCGGCGCATCAGCTCCTCGGGATAGACCGGCGCCGCGCTGCTCTCGAACCGCTCGACCATCTGGTCGACTTGCAGCACGCTGAACACGCTCTCCGCCACGAACGGTGCGGTGGCCCCCAGCGGCTGGTCGCCCTTGGCGCCGCCCCGCTCCCCATGGTGGCGTCCCTTTCGGGCCGATCCCTGGAGCTGGGGGCCGGCGGAGGGTCCCGGGGGTGGTGCGACCTGGTCCAGCCCCGAGCCGATCGGCACGACGCGCGGAATGTCGGTCGCATCGCCGTGCGAGGGCATCCGATCGGGCGGCAGAAGGAAGAAGGCCATGGCGTCCCGCTCGGTGGCGGGGAGCTGGACGCCGCCGGTGGTGGAGGCGAGAATCAGCCAGACCAGCCCGGCGTGGGCCACGATGCTGACGGCGGCGGACTCGGCGGTCTGGAGAAAGCCGCGGTCCGATTCGATGAGGGTGAGGCGCATGGTCCCGGCCGCCTGGTGATGGGGTTGTGCGTGACTCTAGGTATATGACGACCTAGCGACAACGCAAGACACCGCATCTGCCGGCTAGCCGACCGGGCCGCCGGGGCCGGCTGTGGGGGCTCCCGCTCCCGCGATGGAACCGTTTTCCTCCGACCTACTTGCGTCGCCCTGATCCGGGCTTGGCCCGGCTTGGCAGTGCTGCTGCGCTTTGGTCGTCTCCGGCAGCACCTGGGCGATGGCGCGGACTCGGTTCCCGGGGACCCCGCCGCGAATTGGTCCTGGCCGGCCCTCAACCTCCCGAGTTCCCTGACGGCCGCTTTCCCCACAGGGGCCACGCACCCTGAGCGCCATCCAGGTTGACAGCCACGGTACCGAGTCCTACACATGTGAGGCACCCCGCGGGAGAGGAGGACCATCGGCGCTCGCCCAGTTCCGGGTACCCAGCGAAGCGGCCGCCGCCCCATGAATCGAGTCCACCGCAGAGCTACCGCAGACACCAGCGTCACCTGAAATCGCTCGCGGGTCGCCAAGGCGCGGCCCGGGCGGGCACGCAAGCGGCACGACCGCCGCCAGCCAGTACGGCACCGGGGACCTCGCGAAGTGGTCCCCGGCAGCGTGTCCGGCTCCGCCCCTCGGTTCTCTCCTCCACCGCCGTGCGCCGCTCACCTCGGATCTGAAAGGCGGTACCATGCTGCTCGTTCTGGCGGTCGCGATCGGGATCGTGGCGGGTCTACGCTCGATGACCGCGCCGGCGGTGACCGCCTGGGCGGCCGGTCTCGGGTGGCTCCCGCTCGAGGGTACCCCGCTGGCGTTCCTGGGGTCGGCCACCGTGCGCTGGGTTGCGACCGGGCTGATGATCGGTGAGCTCATCGCCGACAAGCTGCCGTTCGTCCCCAGCCGGACGAAGCCGGGGCCGTTCCTGGCCCGGGTCGTGACCGGCGGACTGTCGGGAGCGGCGCTGATCGCCGGGCATGGCGGCGACTGGTTCCTCGGCGCCGTCCTGGGCGGAGCGGGAGGCGTGCTCGGAACCCTGGCCGGGTACCGGGCGCGGACGGGGCTGGTGCGGCGGCTGTCAGTGCCCGACTACGTCGTCGCGCTGGCCGAGGACGTGGTGGCGGTCGGTGGCGCACTGCTGATCATGGCGGCGGCGCGAGGGTAGGAGCCGCCCGCCCTCCGATCTGCTCTGATCGGTGCTGCCCTGGTCAGTGCTGCTCGGGCCGGTGCCGCTCTAGTCAGTGCCGCGCTGGTCAGTCCCGCTCTGGTCGGGGCCGCTCTGGTCAGTGCTGCTCTGGTCGGTGCCGCCCCACCCACGCAATACCGCAGCCTGGTCGAAGCGCGGCTCGACTCAGGCTGCCCGCCATACAGGCCTCGACTTGGCCGCTCTCGATCGCATCGAAACGCTGCAGTGCTGACTCGCCTCGTTACACTCCTCGGCCCGAGACTGATCGCCAAACACCTGCGATTCAACGACTTCCTCTCGGAGTGCAAGCTGGCGCACCGGTTGCCCTGTGAGCTACCCGCACGGCGACGGCGTAAGGCCGTCGACTCACGCGGGACAGACCACTCATCAGGCAGAACAGGAGGCACGTCATGCAGCGAATTTCGATGGCATGGGGCGGGCTGGCGCTGGCGGCAGTCATCGGTCTCGGCGCCTGCGCCGACGGACCGTCGTCACCCTCGTCCGAGCCTGGCGCGGTGGCGGGCGCGGCGCAGACCGGCTCGGCGTTGCTGGTGGGCACCGAGGTGGCGTCGATCCGGCTCCGCTGCGAGCGCCGGTCCAATCGCTCGTCGATCTCGGTCGATGGCCGCGGGCTCACCCCGCGGACGGGCCGGTTCCGGGCTCGGGTCACCGCGGCCGGCGGGACCGTCACCTCGCCGCTCCAGCGCGCCGTCGCCGGGGAAGCGGAGTTCGACTTCGACAGCAATCCGAACGACGTCGCCGCGGGGGCGACCCGGATCGCCGCGAACTTCATCCGGGCGCTTGCCGGGCCCGACGTCACGGCCAGAATCCTCAACGCCAGCGGCCAGGTCGTGGCGACCCAGCGCGCGGAGTGCACCTTCCGGTAAGCCTGCCCCATCACCGGCATCCTCCCGCCGGTTCCCGCCACCCACTCGCCGGATCGGCCTCGCGCTAGGGGCCGATCCGGCGCCCCGTCACGGTATCGAACCAGTGCAGCCGATCGCGATCGAGCCGCAACCCCACCACGGTGTCGACCGGCGGCAGCGGTTCGGGCGGCGTCACGATCCTCACCTCCGGGCCACTGCCCTCGGGGCCCAGGCGGGCGTGCACCAGGGCCTCGTTGCCGCGCGGCTCGACCACGTCCACCAGGGCCGGCATGTCGCCCTGGCCGGAGGCGACGATGAGGATGTCGTACGGCCGGACCCCCAGCGTCACCGAGGCCGGGAGCGACGCGGCCGGCACCGGGCCCAAGGGCAGCGCCAGGCTGGCGGGGCCAGTCCACCGACCCGCGGCCATCTCACCGTCGAGAAAGTTCATCGCCGGCGAGCCGACGAACCCGCCCACGAAGATCGAGGCCGGCCGGCGGTACACCTCCATCGGCGGCCCCACCTGCTCCACCCGCCCGTCCCGCATCACCGTCACCCGGCTCCCCAGCGTCAGCGCCTCCTCCTGGTCGTGGGTGACGTAGACGATCGTCGCCGCCAGGCGGCGATGGAGCCGGGCCAGCTCGGCCCGGGTCTCGACCCTGAGCTTGGCGTCGAGGTTGGACAGCGGCTCGTCGAACAGGAACACCTGCGGATCACGCACCATGGCGCGGCCCAGCGCCACCCGCTGCCGCTGGCCGCCGGAGAGCTGGCTCGGCTTCCGGTCGAGCACGGCGTCGAGCCCCAGCGGCCGGGCGACCGCGCCGACCCGCTCCGTGATCGCCTCGCGCGAAGCGCCGCGCATCCGAAGCCCGAAGGCCAGATTCTGGTGCACCGTCATGTGGGGATACAGGGCGTAGCTCTGAAACACCATGGCGATGTCGCGGTCCTGGGGGCCGAGGGCGGTCACGTCGCGCTCGCCGATCAGCACCCGGCCGGCGGTCGGCGTCTCCAGCCCGGCGATCATCCGTAGCGCGGTGCTCTTGCCGCAGCCCGAAGGGCCCACCAGGACCATGAACTCGCCGTCCCGGATCTCGATATCGAGGGCCCGCGCCGCCGCGTGGCCGTTGGGATAGACCTTGTCCACCCGCTCGAGCCTGACGGACGCCATCGTCTCAGCCTTTCACCGCGCCGGCGGTCAGCCCCTGGACGATTCGCCGCTGGAAGGTGAGCACCAGCAGGGCGACGGGCGCAGTCGCCACCACGGCCGCGGCCAGGATCTGGCCCCAGGGCACCTGGTACTGGCCCCGGAACAGCGCGATGGCGACCGGCACGGTCTGGCGTTCGGGGCCCAGGGTGAACGATAGGGCGAAGAGGAACTCGTTCCAGCTGTAGACGAAGGTGAGGATGGCGGTGGCGGCCAGCCCCGGCAGAGCCAGCGGCCAGATGATCTCGCGCATGGTCCGGAGCCGGCTGGCGCCGTCCACCATCGCCGCCTCCTCCAGCTCGGCCGGCAGCTGGCGGAAGAAGCCGACCAGGAGCCACACGGTGAGCGGCATGGCGAAGGTGAGGTAGGGCAGGATCAGGCCGGGATAGGTGTTGATCAGGTGGAGCCGGCGCAGCACGAGATACAGCGGCGACACCACCGAGATCTGGGGAAACACGCTCACGGCCAGGATCAGGCCGAGCAGCGGCGCCTTGCCGCGGAACCGGAGCCGGGCCAGGGCGTAGGCGCAGACCCCGCCGACGGCGACGCAGAAGGCGGTGGTGGTGCCGGCCACGATCAGCGAATTCCGGATCGGGACCCAGAAGTCGCGCTGGCTGAACAGCGCCCGATAGTGGTCCAGCACCGGGTTCCGGGGCAGCAGCGAGGGCGACTGGAACAGTCGCGCCTCGGGCGTGAACGAGGCCACGATGGCCCAGTAGAACGGGAATGCCGTGGCGACCACCAGCAGGATCAGCACCACGTTGCCCCAGCGGGGCCGGGCGGTCACGGGCGGGCCTCCGTGAGGCCGGCCCCAAGGAAGCGGATGTAGCCCAAGGCCAGCGCGAAGGTCACCCCGAAGACGATCATGGACAGCGCCGAGCCGTAGCCGAACCGCAGGTTCTGGAGCAGCGCGTTGAAGCTGTACAGCGCGATCGGCTCGGTGGCGGTGCCGGGGCCCCCGCCCGTCATGACGTAGATCAGGTCGAACACCCGGAAGGCGTCCAGCGTGCGGAAGATCAGCGCCACCAGGATGGCCGGCTTGAGCAGCGGCAGGGTGACGTGGATGAACTGGCGCCAGCGCGACGCCCCGTCGATCCGGGCCGCTTCGTAGACCGAGGCGTCGATGTTCTGAAGGCCCGCCAGTAGCAACAGAGCCACGAACGGCGTGGTCTTCCACACGTCGGCCAGGACCACCGGGACCCAGGCCAGCATCGGGTGGATGAACCATACCGGGGGCTCGGCGACCGCACCCAGGTCCACCAGCAGCGCGTTCATGATCCCTGCGCGGCCCTCGAACATGAACCGCCAGAGCAGGGCCGAGACCACGGTAGGAATGGCCCACGGCACCAGCACGGCCGCGCGGACCACGGCCCGGCCGCGGAAGGCGCGGTTCATCGCCAAGGCGAGCAGGCAACCCAGGGTCAGTTCGAGGGTGACCGTGACCGCCGCGAACAGCAGGGTGTGGCCAAGCGCGTCGCGGAACCGGTCGTCCTGGAGGGCCTCCAGGTAGTTGCCGGCGCCGATGAACGGTCGCCCGAGCCACGGCATCCTGAGGTCGTGCTGGTGGAGCGACTCCCAGAAGGTCCACCCCAGCGGAAACAGGGCGACCAGCAGGATGGTCCCTACGGCCGGGGCCGCCAGCCCCCAGGCGAGTCGCGCCTCGCGCCCCTCCGCGGTTGGAGTGCCGCGGCTCATCCGGCCGCCCCGGCGCTCGGCTCACCGCGCGGCATGGACTGCCCCCTGTCCCAGTCCCACCCGATCCAGCAGCGCCTGCATCTCGCCCGCGGCGGCCGCGAGAGCAGGTGCCGGCTCGAGCTGCCGGGTCAGGGCCCGGTGGAGGTAGACCTGCAGGATGTCGGACAGCTGGGTATACACCGGCGTGACCGGTCGAGGGAGCGCATGCTCGATGACCGCGCGCGCCTCTGCCGGCGGGACGGCCAGGGCACCGGCCAGCGCCGGATCGTGGTACAGGGCCGTCCGGGTCGGGAACTGCCCTACCCCCCGGGCACGCTCGAGCATCTGGGCCGGCTGGGTGAGGTAGTCGAGCACCGCCCAGGCGGCCTCGGGGTGCTCGCTGCGGGCGTTGATGGCGAGCTGCTGGCCGCCGAGGGTGGCGGCCGGCCGGCCACCCGGGGCCGACGGCATGACGGCCACGGCGTAACGGCCCGCGACGCGGGACGCGGCCGTGTCCTCCATCAGCGGGTAGGCGTATGGCCAGTTGCGCATGAACGCGCTCTCGCCGTTCTGAAAGGCGAAGCGGCATTCCTCCTCGTGCCAGGTGAGTGCCGACTGGGGCACGATGCCATCACGGTAGATCTGGTTGCGCATCGCGGTCAGCGCCTGCACGGCCTGAGGTGAGCCCAGGGTGACCCGGCCCCCGTCGAGCAGCCGTCCGCCGTACGCCCCCAGATACTCGCTGAACACCGCCACCAGCCCCTCGTAGCGGGCGCCCTGCCAGACCAGGCCATAGCGGAGGCCCCGCCGGGCCCGGGCCTCCGACGCGATCCGGTCGAGCTCGGCGAAGGTCTTCGGCGGCGCCGCCATGAGGTCCGTCCGCCAGTAGAGCATGCCGACGTCCACGAACCAGGGCATGGCGTAGAGCCGACCCCGCCACCGGTTGGCCTCGATGGTGGCGGGGAAGAACGAGTCGGTCGCCGGGCGGAAGCGGTCGAGGTCGAGGATCCACCCCGCAGCCGCGAACTCCGGCGTCCAGACCACGTCGAGCTGGAGGATATCGGGCTGGCTGGCCTGCGCGTTGAGCCACTGGACATAGAGCTGATGCCGCTGGTCGGCGGCGTCGGGAGTCGGGCGCTGGACCACCCGGATCTCCGGGTGCCGGGCCATGAACCTGGCCAGCTGGCGCTGGAGCACCCGCCCTTCGGCGCCCAGGGCGCTGCCGGGAAAGGTCACCACGGCCGGCCCGCCCGAGGGGGCGGATCCGCAGGCCGTGAGCAGGCAGAGCGCGAGCCGCAGCGCGGGGGCACCGCGCCGGAGTGCAGAGGTGGGCGTGGGGTGTACTCCTCCCGACCTGGGAGCACGTCGGGACTGACCCGGCGCGATCCCGGCAACGATCGGTGATCCGGGCCCGCGGCGCGATTCGTCGGCGGGCGGTTCCAGGGTAACACGTCCCGCGACCGCGTGCCATACGTCCGCCCTCTTGCGCTGGTGGCCGGGCGGCATAACTGTGTGGTGCCAAAGGCGCGGGTCGGCGTCCGTTCCTGCATCGGATCGTCACATGTCGTTCTTGAGTCCACGGTTTCCGCCAGGGACCGCTGCGTCGCCGGACGCAGGACAGCATACCAACCGAATTCGGAGCCACGCCGGAGCAGGCTGTGTCCCCCCGGCCGCACCTGTCTGCCTGTCGCCGTATCCCTACGCTGTCGGTCCCTGCCGTCCCTCTGCTCGTCCCATCTCACCACGATCCGACCTGGCTCCCAACACCGCGGCCGCTTCGGGCTACGCCCGGTCGGTGTCCGATCTGGAGGTCGTATGATCCAGGGAATCCGTTCGCGCCTGCTTCACCTGCGTCCTCTCGCCAGGCTTGCCTGGCTATGGCTGCTCGCCTTCCCGGTGGCCGGGACCGCCGGCGCCTGGGCCCAGCAGCCGGCCGGGACCGGGACCGTCAGGGGAAAGGTGACGGACGAAAACGGCGCTCCGGTGGCCGGGGCACAGATCTTTCTGGTCACCCCGGCCATCTCCACGACCACTGCCACCGGCGGGACCTACAGCCTGACCAGAGTGCCGCCCGGCTCCCAGACCGTCCACGTGCGGATGCTGGGCTTCCGGCCCGACTCGGCCATCGTGGACGTCGCGGCTGATGGGGCGTCCGCCCAGGATTTCAGCCTGCGGCGCGACCCGCTGCAGCTGCAGACGCTGGTCGTGACCGGCACCCAGACGCCACGGATGAATCTCGACGCCAGCGTGGCGGTCACCACCCTCTCGGCCCAGGAGGTCGAGCGGGCCGCCCCCCGGAGCACGACCGAGATGCTGCGCTACGTGCCCGGCTTCACCCGAGTGGAGAGCTCCGGCGGCGAGGTCAACCAGAATATTTCCATGCGCGGGATCCTCGGCGTCGAATATGTGATGTTCATGGAAGACGGGATGCCGGTGTTTCCCACCATGCATACCTACTTCATGAACGCCGACAACCTGTTCCGCTTCGATGAGAACATCGAACGGGTGGAAGTTGTCCGAGGCGGGGCCTCTGCCCTGTTCGGCTCCAACACTCCTGGCGCCATCATCAATTACATCAACAAGACCGGCGGGGACCGGTTCGCGGGCACCATGCGTGCCACCGCCGGCACGAAGGCTCTCGCGCGCTATGACGTCAATGCCGGCGGGCCCCTGGGGTCCGACTGGCGATTCAACGTGGGTGGCTTCTATCGCTACGACCACGGCGTGCGCGACCCGGGGTATCCCGGTGTGCGCGGGGGCCAGCTCAAGGCCAACGTGACCCGGCGGCTCTCGAACGGGTACATCCGCGCTTCGGTCAAGTACATCGACGATCGGAACCAGTTCATCCTGCCGCTGCCGTTCACCGACCCGGCGGATCCCGGGTACGTCTCCGGCTTCGGCAACTATGGCGCGTTCAACACCAACGAGGGACTCGACCTGCGAGTGCCGACCCCGGCCGGTGACCTGACGCTCCCGCTCGACAACGGACTCAAGACCCAGGCGACCTGGTTCACGGTGGACGCGGCGCTGGATCTGGCCAGGGGCTGGAACCTCCAGAATACCGCCCAGGTCATGCAGAACAACCAGGAGCACAACGCGCTCGTGCCGGGCACTGCACAGCCGGCGGCCGACTACGTGGCCGGCCTGAGCGATTCGCTCGCCCCCGACGGAAGCGCCTTCCAGTTCGTGTTCACCAATCACTTCGATCCCGCGGGGAACAAGCTGCTGTTCGATACGCCGAATGGCCTGGTCGCCCCCGCGATCGAATGGCACGTGTCGAAGCCAATTTCGGCCATTCAGGACCAGCTTCAACTGCGGAAGAGCTTCGGCCGTCACACACTGGCCATGGGCGCGTACTTCGCCAACTACACCCAGGACAACCACTGGAACTTCACCGACGTGCTCATGGATGTCCGGGACAATCCCCGCTTTCTCGACCTCGTGATCACCCCCCCGGGCGGTACACCGGACTCGGTGACCAAGAACGGTTTCCGGCACTTTCTCTCGACCTACGCCAACGGATCGGGACAAGTCTCCATCGTCAGCGGGGTGCTGGGCGGTGAGGTTCAGCTCACTGACCGCCTGCGTGCCGACGTAGGAGGCCGGGTCGAATACGACGCGTATGTCCAGAGCTCGGAAAGAGTCTCGACCTTCGACCTGGACAACAATCCCTTCACTCAGTACGACAACGAGCAGTTCGGTAACGGCAGCTTCCGCCACTTCACGCGGAACATCACCGACTGGGCCGGGTCCCTCGGACTCAATTACCGAATGAACGACAATGTTTCACTCTACGCGTCGGGTTCCCGCGGTTATAAGATGCCGGAGCTCGATTTTCTGCTCAATGCTGCCGCGCAGGAACAGGTGAACCTGGCCGAGGCCAAGCAGGTGCAGGCGATCGAGGGAGGCGTCAAGACCCAGATGGGCCGCTGGGCCCTCACACTGAACGGCTTCTTCACCAAGCTCAAGAAGATCACCGGGCAGGGTCTCGAGGTGGTGAACGGCGTGACCACCTGGGTCATTCGGTCCTCGCCGGACAACCAGTCGTACGGCGCCGAGGTCGAAGCGGTCGTGAGCCCGGTGGAAGGGCTGCAGCTCCAGGGCAACGCGACCGTGCTCAAGGCCGAGCTGGCAGGGGGAGTCGACAGCCTGGCCCGCTTCAAGGGTCGCCGTATTGCGGTGGCACCGACCAACCTCGGCAATGTGACGGCCATCTACTCGGTGCCCCGCTCGAACCTCGGGCTTCAGTTCAAGGCCGACTGGCACTGGGTCGGCGCGCGCTTCAGCGAAGACCCGGTGACACGCCCCGAGACCAATCCGGCGATACTGCCCTTCTACAACTACTTCAATTTCGGGGTGGGCTTCGCTCTGCCGGGAGCCGGCACCCGACTGAGCGTCGATCTGCTGAACGCCTTCCAGAGCAAGGGGCTGGAGGAAGGCAACCCGCGGCTGTCCTCGGCGGGCACGACTTCCATCTTCCTGGCCCGTCCGCTCCTGCCGCGGCGGCTCCAGGTTGCCTTGACCTACGATTTCGGAGGAGCCGGCACGCCCGCGCAGCCGTGAGACGCGGCGTTGGGTTCGTCGCGTCGGTCGTCGGCATTCTGCTGGCCGTGCCTGTCGCGGCCCAGGTGCCGCCGGCCGCCGACGGCTTCGTGCTTGGTACGGATGATCCCGGTCGTCATCCGTCGCCCTTCATCGGTAACGGCCGGATCGGCGTCGTCATCCCGCCACTGGGGATCGGTGCCACCCCATCCATCGCCGCCGGGATCTACGAGCACGGGCCACGCGACGTGCCGCGCGTGGCCGCGGCCCCGGCTTGGAATGGCATTGGTGTAGCGGTGGGTGACCGATGGCTCGGTCCGGGGCATGACTCAGTCGTCCGCTACCGCCAAACGGTCGACATGCGGACGGCGGTGTCCAGGACTTCGTTCGACTGGATCGACGGCGACCGCACCAGCGGCATCGAGGTGGAGACCTTCGTCTCTCGGGCGTCGCCCCTTCCCGCCGCGATCAGCCTGACGGTGACGCCCCGGCAGGCGGGGCCGCTGCGGGTGCGTTTCGCCCTTGCGGGGTGGTCGTCCCCGCCGCGCCTGCCGCTCGACACACTCGAGCAGACGGACCCGTCGTGGGGACCGCGCGAGCTGTGGTATCCCGGGCATATGAAGGTGGTGAATCGCATGGCGACCGTGGACGGGAATACCGCCCGATTGTCGATCACCGCCGTCCCGGAAGGCCGGGCCCTCCAGTTCGCCGAGGCCGCCGAGGTACGCTGGCCGATGGGCCTGCGCGCCCATTCGGTCACCCGGGCCGCCGGTGACACGGCCATGTTCGAGCTGACGTTGGACGCCGTGGGCGGACGTTCGTACCGTTTCACCCAGCTTACGGCCTTTGCCACAACGGCAGAGACCGGCCGGCCCGTCGACCTGGCCGCCCGACGGGTGGCGGACGCCGGGGCCGCCGGATACACCACCGTCGCCGCCGCCAACGCCCGCGCCTGGGCCCGCCGTTGGGAGACGGACCTGGTGCTCGACGGCGCCCCGGAGCTTCAGCGGGTGGCCCGGGCCATGATGTTCTATCTCCTCTGCAGCGCGGACTCGGGCACGGCCATGGGCATCCCGCCGATGGGCCTGTCGAGTGGCGGCTACTACGGTCACGTGTTCTGGGACTCGGACACCTGGATGTTCCCGTCGCTGGTGTTGACCCATCCCGATATCGCCCGCTCGATGGTGGCCTTCCGCGCCCGCACCCTGCCCGCTGCCCGGGCCAATGCGCAGGCCAATGGCTTCCGCGGGGCGATGTACCCCTGGGAAGCCGACGAGCGCGGGGTCGAGACCACGCCGCACTTCGCGGCCCAGAATGCCAGCTCCGAGATCCACGTCAACGGCGACGTCGCCGTCGCCCAGTGGCAGTACTACCTGGCCACCGGCGACTCGGCCTGGCTCGCGCGCGACGGCTTTCTCGTCCTCCGCGGGACGGCGGACTTCT
>DATAOR010000397.1:0-3093 GCA_036265635.1 Gemmatimonadales bacterium | reverse complement strand
AGATGGGCCGCCGAAGCTCGGCCGAGCAGGAGGCGCTCCGGGCCCAGGCGGTCGTGTCCCGCACCTTCGCCCTCCGCAATCTGCGGCGGTGGCGGGCTCAAGGGTTCGACCTCTACGCCGGCGTGGCCGACCAGGTCTACGGCGGCGCGGCCGCCGAGACGCCGGAGGGCCGGGCCGCGGTCGAGGCGACCCGAGGCCGCATCCTCACCTACGGCGGTGCGCCGATCGACGCGTTCTTCTACTCGACCTGCGGCGGCCGGACCGCCGAGGGCACGGAAGTCTTCCGGGGAGCCGATCGTCCCTACCTTCGGTCGGTTCCCGATCTGGCGGAGGACGGGACGGCCTACTGCAGCCTGTCGCCTCGGTACCGCTGGCACGAGAGTTGGACCGGTGAGGCACTCCGGCTCACCCTGCAGCGGGCGCTGGCTGCCCTGCCGCCGGCCGCCCCGGTGACCGGACCGAGAACGGAGGTCGGTGAGGTGCGCGACGTCAGGGTATCGTACCGGACGCCGTCGGGCCGAGTGGGTCGCCTCACCATCGCGCTCCCGCGCGGCGATGTCACGGTGGAGGAGCCGAGCGTCCGCCAGGTCCTGCGGGCCGCCTCGGGCGAGCCGCTCCGCAGCGCAGCCTTCAGCCTGACCGTCTCGCGGAACGGTGGCCGGGTCACCCGACTCGTCGCGGAAGGGGCCGGCGCGGGCCACGGCGTGGGTTTCTGTCAGTGGGGTGCGGTGGGACGATCGCGGGCGGGTCAGGATTACGAGCGGATCCTGGCCGCCTACTATCCGGGTGCGGTGCTGGA
Organism: Gemmatimonadales bacterium; assembly: GCA_036265635.1. GTDB lineage: Bacteria > Gemmatimonadota > Gemmatimonadetes > Gemmatimonadales > GWC2-71-9 > CAVVWJ01. Next base: position 2,294 of record DATAOR010000397.1, on the reverse strand, counting down.
GCGGCTCTACTAGCCGGTCAACAGGGAAGGAGGAACGGCCATGACGGGAAGCCGCGCGGGCGCCGATCGGCTCCGGGTCGGCATCATCGGAGGCGGAGCCATTGCCCAGGTAGCGCATCTTCCGGCGCTCAAGAAGCTCAGGACGGTGGACGTGCAGGCGATCTGCGACAGCGACCTCCCGAAGGCGCGCGCCCTGGCCACCCGCTTCGGTGTGCCGGACGCGGTGGACGACATCGAGGATGTCCTCAGGCTGCCCGAGCTGCAGGCGGTGGTCATCTGCTCGCCGAACCACCTCCACGAGTCGCACATTCTGGCCGCCCTGTCGGCCAATCTGCACATCCTGGTCGAGAAGCCACTGGCCATGACAGCGGCGAGCGTCCAGCGCATCATGCGCGCGGCGGAGAAGCGCGACCGGGTGGTCATGGTCGGGATGAACCACCGCTACCGCCCCGATGTCCAGATCGTCCGAAGCTTCGTCCAGAGCGGGGAGCTCGGCCGGCTGGAGAGCGTCCGGGGCAGCTGGCACGTGTTCCGGCCCAGTCGCAACCAGCTGGGCTGGCGGCAGCGACGGGACCAGGCTGGTGGCGGCGCCATGTTCGACCTCGGGCTGTCGATTCTCGACCTCGGACTCTGGCTGGGCGGGTGGCCGGCGCCGGTCCGGGTCAGCGCCTCGCTCGACACCGCGGGCAAGGAGCGGGCGGTAGAGCAGAGCGGGAGTGCCTTCGTGATCTGCGAGAACGAGCTGTCGCTTTTCGTGGACGTGACCTGGCACCATCTGGGCGAAGGCGAGCGGTTCGGGGTCGGCGTGCGAGCCTCCAAGGGATCGGCCGCGATCAACCCCCTGGTGGTGTGGAAGGAGATGCACGGCATGCCGGTGGACGTGTCGCCCACGGGCTCGGGCAGCCGCGAGAACGCCTTCACGGCCTCGTATCGGGCGGAATGGGCCCACTTCGAAGCCGCGGTGGCGGGACAGGCGAAAGTGGCGCCCCTCCAGGAGCACCTGGTGCTGCACCGGATTCTCGACGCGATCTACAAGTCGGCGGAGGATGGTCGGGACGTGCTGCTTTGACCGGAGGCCGAATCCGGGAGCGCTGCTGGCGGGCGCTCGCCCTGATGGTCTGGATCGTTCCGGTCTCCGCGCGGGCGGCGACGCCCCCGCCCCAGGCACGTGCCGCGCCTGCTGACACGACGCTCGAGGTGTTCCTCATGACCTTCGGCCCCGGCCGCCAGGTCTGGGAGCGGTTCGGTCACAATGCCATCTGGGTACACGATCCGGTCCAAGGCAGCGACGAGGCCTACAACTACGGCCTGTTCGACTTCCACCAGCAGAACTTCGTGCTCCGGTTCGTCCGGGGGCAGATGTGGTACTGGATGGCGGGCTTTCCCGCGGACCAGTACATCGCCCAGTACCAGCGCGACAACCGGTCGGTCTGGATTCAGCAGCTCGACCTCACGCCTGCCGCCGCCCGACAGCTTCAGGCCTACCTCGAGTGGAACGCGACACCGGAGCACCGGTTCTATCACTACGACTATTATCGCGACAACTGCTCAACCCGGGTTCGGGACGCCATCGATCGGGTCGTGGGCGGGGCCCTGCGGCGGCAGACGGCCGGGGTGGCCGCCGGCAGTACCTATCGGTTTCACACCCAGCGGCTGACCGCCAACGATCCGCTGATCTTCACGGGCCTGCTGGTCGCCCTGGGCCAAGGGGTCGATCGCCCCCTCACGGCCTGGGAGGAGATGTTCCTGCCGCTCAAGCTCCGCGACTGGGTGCGCGGGGTCACCGTGCCCGGCCCGGATGGCCGCCCTGTCCCGCTGGTCCGTCAGGAGCGGACCATCTTCGAGTCCTCCGCGCCGGCGCCGGCGGACGCCCCGCCGGACTGGCTCTGGTGGTACGGCGGGCTGGGTGCGGCTGTGGGGGCCGGCGCCTGGCTGTTCGCGCGGGGGGCTCGCACCAGCGCGGCCGGGCGGTTCGGCTTTCTGGTGCTCTGTGGGGGATGGGGAGTGGTGGCGGGGTTGGCCGGCCTGGTGCTGGCGGGTCTCTGGGGCCTGACCGACCACGTCATGGCCTACCGCAACGAGAATCTGCTGCAGCTCCAGCCGCTGGCGCTGGCATTGGCTCCCGCGGGCTTCGCGGCGGTCCGTGGTCGCAGCTCCACCCGGCGGTGGGCCATGGTAGCGGTGGTGGTGGCGGGCCTCTCGCTGCTGGGTCTCATGCTCAAGCTGCTGCCGGGATTCGACCAGGTGAATCAGCCGGTGATCGCGTTGGCGTTGCCGGCCCAGGCCGGTATCGC
>DATAOR010000396.1:0-13367 GCA_036265635.1 Gemmatimonadales bacterium | reverse complement strand
CTGGTCGAGGGGACCTCGGTGTTCTCCCGGGGCACCGACCTGGTCGCCCTTCGGCAGCGGGTGGGCATGGTGTTCCAGCGCCCCAACCCGTTCCCCAAGTCGGTGTTCGACAACGTGGCCTATGGCCCGGCCCTCAACCGGCTGGCGGCCCGGCGCGACCTCCCCGACCTGGTCGAGCGCTGCCTCCGCCAGGCCGCCCTGTGGGACGAGGTCAAGGATCGGCTGGACCAGAGCGGGAGCGGACTGTCGGGCGGGCAGCAGCAGCGGCTCTGCATCGCCCGGGCCCTGGGCAACCAGCCCGAGGTCCTGCTGATGGACGAGCCCTGCTCGGCGCTCGACCCGATCGCCACCCAGCGGGTGGAGGAGCTCATCGTCGAGCTCAAGCAGGCGTACACCATCGTGATCGTGACCCACAACATGCAGCAGGCCGCCCGGGTGTCCGACTATACCGGGTTCTTCGACCGCGGCGAGCTGATCGAGTTCGGCGAGACCGACCGGATCTTCACCACCCCGGCGCACGAGCGCACGGAAGCCTACATTACCGGGAGGTTCGGATGAGCTTCGACGCCCATCGGCACTTTCACGACGAGCTCAGCCACGTCAAGGTCCGGCTGCTCACCATGTCGGGCGAGGCCGAGGCGGCGCTCGGCCTGGCGGTGGATGCGCTGCTCGAGCGGGACGAGGACAAGGCCCGCCGGGTGATCGCCGGCGACCGGGTGATCGACACCATGGAGATCGAGATCGAGGAGCAGTGCATCAACCTGCTCGCCCTCCAGCAGCCGATGGCCCGCGACCTCCGGATGCTGACCTCGGCCCTCAAGATCGCCAACGACCTCGAGCGGGTGGGCGACCACGCGGTCAACATCGCCCAGAGCGCCGAGCGGCTGTCCCGGGCCCGGCCCATCGCGCCTGAGCCCGAGCTCGTCGAGATGGCCCGGCTGGCCCGGGACATGCTGTCGGACGCCCTGGAGGCGTTCATCCGGGGCGATGCCGCCGCAGGGCGCGAGGTCTGCTTGCGGGACGACAAGGTGGACGCTCTCCACCGCTCGGTCTTCCGCATCCTGCTGACCCACATGATGGAGGATCCCCACATGATCGGCGCGGGCATGGAGCTGTTCCTGGTCAGCCGGAACCTCGAGCGGGTGGCCGACCTCGCCACCAACATCGGCGAGGACGTCGTCTTCCTGGTCGAAGGGAAGTCGATCAAGCACCACGCGGAAGACGGCGGCGTGGCTGCGGTGTCGGGCGCGTGATCGCCCGCCCGGCGGCCAAGGCCGGCGCGGCCCGGGTGGCCACCGCCCCGGGCGACCGGATCGCCGCCATCGACGTCGGCTCCAACTCCGTCCGCCTGCTCGTGGCCGAGTATGACCCCGACTCCGGTCTCTCGATCATCGATGAAATGAAGGACCAGCCCCGGCTCGCCGCCGGACTGGCCGCCACCGGCTGCCTCGACGAGCGGGCCATCGCCCGGGCCATGGAGACGCTCGCCCGAATGCGCGAGGTCTGCCAGCGCCGGGGCGTCAAGCGGATCGTGGCCGTGGCCACCGCCGCCGTCCGCGAGGCGGAGAACGGCGCCTGGTTCGTCCGCCGGGTCCGCCAGGAGCTCGACATCCCGCTCCGGATCATCGATGCCGAGACCGAGGCGGCCCTGTCCTACCGGTCGGTGGCCCACCACTTCCGGCTGGCCGGCGAGCGGACCCTGGTGGCGGATATCGGCGGCGGCAGCCTCGAGCTGATCGGGGCAGTGGACGGCCTGGTCGAGCTGACGGTGTCGCTCCCGCTCGGCGCCGTCCGGCTGACGGAGCTGCACCTGCCAGGCGAGCGGGCGGTCCACAAGGAGATCGACCAGCTCCGGACCCACGTCCGCAAGCAGCTCAGGCGCGGCCTCTCGGCCCGGTCCTGGGCCGCCGCGACCGTGATCGGGTCGGGCGGCACCTTCACCAGCCTGGGCCGGATGGTGCAGGCCCGGCGGGGCCAGCCGGCCGGCGATACCGTCCACGGCGTGAGCGTCACCGCGGCCGAGGTCGAGCAGCTGATCGACTGGCTGGCCAGCCGCACCCCCGAGCAGCGCCGCCAGGTGGCCGGGCTCAACCCCGAGCGGGCCGACATCATCCTCGCCGGCCTGGCAGTCACGGCCGAGCTGCTCGACTGGATCCGGGCCCGCACCTTGACGGTGAGTGCCGTCGGCCTGCGCGAGGGGCTGCTGCTGGAGATGGCCGGGGCCAGGGAGATCGCGGCCCCGGACCCGCTCCGACTGTTCCGTGAATTCGCCGAGCGGTGCCAGTGCGACCGGCGCCACGTCGAGCACGTCCGCTACCTGGCCCTGCAGCTGTACGACCAGCTGGCCGCCGAGCTGGGCTGCCAGCCCGAGGAACGGCTGCTGCTGGAGGCCGCCGGGCTGCTTCACGACGTGGGCCAGCTGGTGAGCTACCGGAAGCACCACAAGCACAGCTATCAGCTCATCATGCACGCGGAGCGGCTGGGCCTGCCCCCGCGCGAGCGGGGCCTCGTCGCCCTGATCAGCCGCTATCATCGCCGGACCGGCCCCCGGAAGAAGCACGCCGAGTTCGCCGCCCTGCCCGCCGCCGACCAGGCGGTCGTCCGCCGGCTGAGCGCCCTGCTCCGGGTGGCCGACGGCCTCGACCGGGGCCACACCGCCGCGGTCGAGACCGTGGCCACGGAGCTGACCGAGGACGCGATTATCATCCGGATCGCCCCGCGGCTGCAAGGCGCCGACCTCGGCCTCGAGTGCTGGGGCGGGTCGCGCAAGGCTGACGTCCTGGCCAAGCTGCTGCGCCGCGATGTCGAGATCGTCGCCGAGGTGCCGACAGGCGCCTGAGGCGCTCCCGTTCCCCAGCCATCGAGGCCCATGCCGACCAGCCTGCCCCTGCTCGTAGCTCTGGGGTTCTTCCTTGGCATGCGGCACGCCACCGACCCCGATCACGTCATCGCCGTCAGCACCATGCTGAGCCGGCACCGGAGCTGGCGCCGGGCCGCGCTGGTCGGCGCCGCCTGGGGCGTGGGCCACACCCTGACCATTCTGGTGGTCGGGGGCGGCATCGTCCTGCTGGGCTGGGTCATCCCCCCGCGGGTGGGCCTCTCGCTCGAGTTCTCGGTGGGGATCATGCTGGTGCTGCTCGGGGCGCTCGCGCTGCGCGGCAGTAGGCACCGGGTGGATGAAGCCGTGGCCTCGGCGGGGACCGATGGGGGCGAGGGCCACTCCCATCCCCATCGTCACGGCGACTACATCCACACCCACCCCCACCGGCATCAGCCCGACCGCCACCCACACGCGGCCGAGCAGACGCCGCTGGCGCGGCTCGATCGCCGGCTGGGCGCGCTCAGGCCCTACCAGCTGCTGCGTCCGTTCGTGGTCGGCACCGTCCACGGCCTCGCGGGCTCGGCCGCGGTGGCCCTGCTGGTGCTGGCCGCGGTCGGTGATTCGGCCTGGGCGATGGCGTATCTGACGCTGTTCGGGCTGGGCACGGTGGCGGGGATGATGCTGGTGACCGCGCTGCTGGCCTGGCCCTTCGCCTACGCGGCCGGACGGGCGAGCCGGGTCCAGCACGGCCTGCGACTGGCCACGGGACTGGTCAGCGTGGCCTTCGGCCTGGCGCTGGCGTACCGGACCGGCGTAATCGGTGGGCTGTTCGGCAGCAGTCCGACCTGGATCCCTCGGTAGTCAGGAGCGTCGTCCACCGTCGCCGGCCGATCGGCGGCGGTCCGACTATGACGGAGCGAGAAGCGACTTCAGCGGCGGGGCCTCCGGCCCCAGGGCGGCAGCCATCGCTGCCGTCGAGGAGGTGCCGATCCGGTCGGCTCCGGCCCGCAGCATCGCCACGGCGGCCTCGATCGAGCGGACCCCGCCCGAGGCCTTGACCCCGATCTCGGGGCCTACCGTCCGGCGCATCAGGGCCACCGCCTCGACCGCCGCGCCGCCGGCCGGGTGAAAGCCGGTCGACGTTTTCACGAAGCCGGCGCCGCCCCGCACCGCGGCCTCGCACGCCGCCACGATCTCCGCCGGGGACAGCGCCGCGGTCTCCAGGATCACCTTCACCAGCGCCGGTCCCGCCGCCTCCACCACCCGCCGCACGTCGGCCTCGACGGCGCGCCAGTCTCCGGCCTTGGCCGCGCCGAGCGACACGACCATGTCCACCTCGCGGGCGCCGCCGCTCACCGCCAGCCGCGCTTCCTCCGCCTTGGTCGCCGTGGCCATGGCGCCGAGCGGGAACCCCGCCACCACCGCCACGATCACCCCGCTTCCTACCAGCCGATCGGCGCACAGTTCGGTCCAGGCGCCATTGACGCAGACCGCCTTCACGGCGAAGCGCCGGCCTTCGTCGCACAACTCCTCGATCTGGGCCTGGGTCGCCTCGGGCTTGAGCAAGGTGTGGTCCAGCAAGCCCCCAAGGCCGCGCGCCCCGGCGTGCCTGGCCAGCCACGGCGGGAGGGCGCGGTCGTCAGGCATAGCGGGCCAGTGCCCGATGGCGGCCCACCAGCTCCCGGTCCTTGAACACGGAGATGAGCACGGCCCCCGCCACGAACCCGGCCACGTGGGCCCAGAAGGCCACGCCGCCCTCGGACCGGGAGGCCGTTCCGCTCACCAGCTGTAGCAGGAACCAGTAGCCAAGCATCAGGTAGGCCGGAACCACGATCCGGGTGACGAAGATGAACAGGAAGACGAGCATGTGAATGCGAACCCGGGGGTAGAGTACCACGTAAGCCCCCATGACCCCGCTGATGGCGCCCGACGCGCCGACCATCGGCACCACGCTCCCGGGACTCACCAGCATCTGACCCGCGGCTGCCGCCAGGCCGCAGAGGAGGTAGAAGGCCAGATACCGGCCGTGGCCCATCGAGTCCTCGATGTTGTTCCCGAACAGCCACAGGAACCACATGTTGCCGATGAGGTGGAGCCAGCCGCCGTGGAGAAACATGGAGCTGAGCGGAGTGTACCAGTGCCGCTCGACCCCGAGGACGCAGGCCTGGGTGGGGCTGAGCGGAATCGCCGTGCCCGGAACTACGCGGCCGAGCAGCTCGCCCGGAATGAGTCCCAGCTCGCAGACCGACCGGGCGAGGGCAGGGTCCTGGCCCATGCCCTGAACGAGCACCCACACGACCACATTGGCGGCGATCAGCAGGTAGGTGATCGCCGGCGTTTCGAGGGTGGGGTTGTCGTCGCGGTAGGGAAACATGGATCGAATATAGAGGAGGCGGGGACTTCGGCACCGCCGCCGCCGCCCCCGCCTCGCTCGCCGGTGGCCGGTTCACCACCGGCCCCGTCGTGCGGCTAGATAGCCCGCCGTCCCTGGAGCAGCTGCATGACGGCGAGCACCACGGCCACGACCAGCAGCACGTGGATGAACCCCCCCAGCGTGTAGGAGGTCACCACCCCCAGCAGCCACAGGACCAGCAGGATCACGAAGATCGTCCACAGCATTCTGCCTCCTGGGTTGTCCCGACACCGAACCTGCCCTGCCGAGGTTCCAGCATAGGCCGACCTGCCGTTTGGCCGTGGTGACCGGTGTCACGCCGCCCTGAAGCTGCCAAAATGGCGGCTTTGTCGGGTATGCCAGTTGCACCTGCCCGGGGCATCGCGGCGGATCGGCAGCGTCGACGCCGGCCCGCCAGCCAAGCAGCCTTCAACCGGAGCTCACATGGCTTCAAAGATCATCGGAATCGACCTCGGCACGACCAACTCGGTCGTCGCCGTCATGGAGGGTGGCGACCCGGTCGTCATCCCGAACGCCGAGGGCGGACGGACTACGCCGTCGGTCGTGGCGTTCACCAAGGAGGGAGAGCGGCTGGTAGGCCAGGTGGCCAAGCGCCAGGCCGTGACCAACCCCAAGCGCACCATCTTCTCCATCAAGCGGTTCATGGGCCGCCGCCAGAACGAGATCGTCGAGGAGACCAAGCGGGTCCCCTACGAGGTCGTGAGCGGCGCCAACGGACTCGCGGCGGTCAAGATCGACGGGAAGGCCTACACCCCGCCCGAGATCTCGGCCATGATCCTGCAGAAGATGAAGCAGACCGCCGAGGACTATCTCGGCCACACGGTGGACAAGGCGGTGATCACCGTCCCCGCCTACTTCAACGATGCCCAGCGCCAGGCCACCAAGGACGCCGGCCGGATCGCCGGCCTGGACGTCCAGCGGATCATCAACGAGCCCACCGCCGCGGCCCTGGCCTACGGCCTCGACAAAAAGAAGGAAGAGAAGGTCGCGGTGTTCGACCTGGGCGGCGGCACCTATGACATCAGCGTGCTGGAGCTGGCCGAGGGCGTGTTCGAGGTCAAGAGCACCAACGGGGACACCCACCTGGGCGGCGACGACTTCGACCAGCGCCTGATCGACTGGCTGGTGACCGAGTTCAAGAAGGACCAGGGCATCGACCTGTCGAAGGACGCCATGGCGCTCCAGCGCCTCAAGGAGGCGGCGGAGAAGGCCAAGATGGAGCTGTCGAGCACCACCCAGACCGACATCAACCTGCCGTTCATCACGGCCGATCAGTCCGGCCCCAAGCACCTCAACATGGCCCTGACCCGGGCCAAGTTCGAGCAGCTGGTGGACGACCTGATTCAGCGGACCATCCCGCCGATGAAGCAGGCGCTCAAGGACGCGGGGCTCGATCCCAAGGCGATCGACGAGGTCATCCTGGTCGGCGGCTCGACCCGGATCCCCAAGATCCAGGAGATCGTCAAGGACTTCTTCGGCAAGGAGCCCAACAAGTCGGTCAACCCGGACGAGGTCGTGGCCATCGGCGCGGCCATCCAGGGCGGCGTGCTGGGCGGCGAGGTCAAGGACGTGCTCCTGCTGGACGTGACCCCGCTCTCGCTCGGCATCGAGACCCTGGGCGGCGTCACCACGGTGCTGATTCCGCGGAACACCACCATCCCGACCAAGAAGTCGGAGACGTTCTCGACCGCGGAGGACAACCAGACCACGGTGGAGATCCACGTGCTCCAGGGCGAGCGGCAGATGGCCCAGGACAACCGGACCATCGGCAAGTTCCAGCTCACCGGGATTCCACCCGCTCCCCGCGGTATGCCCCAGGTCGAGGTCGGCTTCGACATCGATGCCAACGGCATCCTCCACGTGTCGGCCAAGGACAAGGCGACCGGGAAGGAGCAGAAGATCCGGATCGAGGCCTCGAGCGGGCTGAGCGACACCGACATCGACCGCATGGTCAAGGCGGCCGAGCAGCACGCCACGGACGACAAGGCCCGGCGCGAGCAGATCGAGCAGCGGAACCAGCTCGACAGCCTGGTCTACCGGGTCGAGAAGGACAGCAAGGAGTGGGTCGACCGTCTGCCGGCCGATGCCAAGACCCGGCTTGATTCCGCGCTCGAGGGAGCCAAGCAGGCCCTCCGCGCCGGCGATGCCGACGTCATCCGCACCGCCCTGGACGAGCTCAACGCGGCGTACTCGGCCGCGGGGGCCACGCTGTACCAGGGTGCGCAGGGCCAGGGTGACGCCGGCCAGCAGGCAGGCACCGGTCCCACGGCCGAGCCGGCCCAGGGGCAGGACGACGTCGTCGAGGCAGATTACGAGATCGTGGACGACAAGAAGTAAGCCTCGGCACCGTTGGCACGGGGCCTGACAGCACCGGGAGTCTGCCGAAGGGCGGGCTCCCGGTGCCCGTTCCGGCACCACCCGGAGTCACGCCGGCGAAACATCTCCCCGGCCATCTAGGTACTATTATTGCAGACCCTGCAGGGCCAGTTCCTGCCCCTACACCGTTCCCCACAGGACCGCTCGATGTCTGCTCGCTCGCTGAATTGGCTGAAGTTCGGAGGGCTGGTGGCCCTGGCGTTCGCGCTGGGCCTCCTCTTCGCCGGGCTGCTCGACCTGCCCAACCGAGGCTCCGCCCAGGAGCAGACCCGCCAGGCCTCGGCCCTGCCGGCGGTGCCGGCGCCGTCCATCCCGGCGGCCCGGCCGCTCCAGGATCTGAGCGAAGCGTTCGCCGCCGTGGCCGAACACGTGAAGCCGAGCGTGGTCTATATCCGGTCGCAACGGACCGAGCACGCCAGCCAGCAGCGGATCCCCCCGGGGATGGAGCGGTTCTTCAGTCCCAAGTTCCGCCAGCAGCCGGAGATCGAGCAGGGCAGCGGGTCGGGCTTTGTCATCTCGGCCGACGGCTACATCCTGACCAACAATCACGTGGTCGAAGGGGCCGAGACCGTCATCGTCCGGCTGCTCGACCGCCGGGAGTTCAAGGCCCGGGTGATCGGGACCGATCCCAACACCGACGTCGCCGTGCTCAAGATCGACGCCAAGTCGCTGCCGCCGGTGGCGCTGGGCAACAGCGACGACGCCCGGGTGGGCGAGTGGGTCCTGGCGATCGGCAACCCGCTGGGTGAAGGCCTCACCTTCACGGTCACCTCGGGTATCGTGAGCGCCAAGGGCCGGGCCCTGACCGGCCTGCCCGGCCGGGGACAGGGCAGCATCCAGGATTTCATCCAGACCGACGCGGCGATCAATCCGGGCAACTCGGGCGGGCCGCTGGTCAGCGTCCAGGGTGAAGTGATCGGGATCAATTCGGCCATCGCCAGCGAGACCGGGTTCTACTCGGGCTACGGCTTCGCCATCCCGATCAACCTGGCCCGGACGGTGATGAACCAGCTGATCACCGACGGCCACGTCCATCGGGCGGCCCTCGGCGTCTCGATCGACAACGTCACCCTGAACGACGCGGCCTACGTCGGCCTGCCCGAAATCCGCGGGGTGGTGGTGAAGGACATCCCCAGCGAGGACTCTCCGGCCAAGGCCGCCGGCATTCAGCCGGGCGACATCATCGTGGCGGTGGACGGCAAGCCGGTCGAGTACGTCGGCCAGCTGCAGCAGGTCATCGGCTTCCGCCGCCCGGGTGACGTGGTCAAGGTGGAGGTGGCCCGCAAGGGCGGCGTCCGGAAGACGTTCGACGTCAAGCTCCAGCCGCTCAGCGACTCGCCCCAGGTCGCCTCCGAGGACGACAGCACGGACGGCGACAAGGCCTCCGCGCCGTCGGGCAGCGCCATGGGCCGGCTGGGGATCAGCGTGGAGCCGGTCACGCCCGATGCCGCCCGCCAGCTCCAGATCCCGGCCGATGCCCGGGGCCTGATCGTCACCGATGTTACCCCCGGCGGCCCGGCCTGGGAGGTCCTGTTCGACGATCCGCAGCGGGGCGGACCGGATGTCATCCTCTCCATCGAGGACAAGCCGGTCCGCACCGAGGGCGATCTCCGCAAGGCCCTGGCGGCGGAGAAGCCGGGCAGCATCGTGACCCTGCGGATCTTCAACCCCCGGGCCCAGGCCCGCCGGGTCGAGCGGATCCGGCTGACCGACCGGTAGGGTCGCGGCGGTCCGGCAGCGCGCCGCAGCGCAGCGAGGGGGGGGCCCGGCGGCCTCCCCCTCGCTCGTGTCTGGTGACATACCTCCCCGCACGCCGGGCGGCCCGCTGCTAACTTGGGGCAGCCCCAACCCGGCAGATTCCACCTTGGAGGATCCATGACGACCAGCGAGGCCACCGACTGGATGAACCACCCGGTGATCCGCTCCCTGATCGACCAGGCCACCACGCTGGCCCTGGAGGAGCGGATCACCCTGGTGAAAGGCCTCATTCCGGGCATCGCGGACGCCCTGTCGGAGGAGGAGTACGAGCAGTTCGTCACCTTCATCCGGCTCAAGGGGGAGCGGTTCCAGGAGGCCAAGTCCCACCCAGGCGAGGGCCGGTCCGAGCGCCAGGTTCCCGGCGAGCGTGACCTGGAAGGCCGCTGACGCTAGCTTCCCGCGTGCCTGTGATCTCGCCCTACCTCTCATGAGCGCTTGGAGCCTGTCGATGCCCCGATGGACTGGGTGGGCGCTGGGCGCCCTCCTGACCGCGACGTTGGCCTGCGGCGCCGGCAGCAGCCGATCGGCGGCCCGCCCGGACAGCAGTGAGGCCCCCGGCGGCGCCGTGCCCGGCTCGGCCGCCCGGCTCGCCCGCTATACCTCGGTCCGGCTGACGGCGGACCTGAGCGGGCTGTCGGCGCGGGAGCGGCAGATGATCCCCCACCTGATCGCCGCGGCCGCCGCCATGGATACGGTCTACCGGCAGCAGTATTACCCGGCGCTCGACTCCTTGTTGGCCACCACGTCGGACAGCACCGAGCGCCGCCTGATCGAGATCAACTACGGCCCGTGGGACCGGCTGGACGACGACCGGCCGTTCGTGGCCGGGGTCGGCGATCGCCCGCCGGGCGCCGCCCTCTATCCCGCCGACCTTTCCAAGCAGGAGCTCGAGCGCCACCCGGAGCTGCTGGGGGAGTACACCGTCGTCCGGCGCGACCGCGCCGGGCACCTGAGCGCGGAGCCTTACCACCAGGCGTTCGCCGCGGGAATGACCCACGGGGCCACCCACCTGCGTGAAGCCGCGAAGCTGGCCGACGACGCCGGCCTCCGGCGCTATCTCGAGCTCCGCGCCCGGGCCCTCGAAACCGACGACTATCGGCCGAGCGACCTGGCCTGGCTCGACATGAAGCGCAACACCCTGGACATCGTGGTCGGGCCGATCGAGACCTACATCGACCAGCTGATGGGCCGGAAGACCGCCGCCGAGTCCTACGTCCTCATCAAGGACAAGGCGTGGAGCGAACGGCTGGCCCGGTACGCCCGCCTGCTCCCGGCGCTGCAGCAAGGGCTGCCGGTGCCCGAGGCCTACAAGCGCGAGCGGCCCGGCACCGACTCCGACCTCAACGCCTACGACGCGGTCTACTACGCCGGGGATGGCAACGCCGGCTCCAAGACCATCGCGATCAACCTGCCCAACGACGAGGAGGTCCAGCGCCGCAAGGGGACTCGCCGGCTCCAGCTCAAGAACGTCATGCGGGCCAAGTTCGACCGGATCCTGGTGCCGATCGCCGACCAGCTGATCGCGGACGACCAGCGGGCCCGGATCACGTTCGACGCCTTCTTCGCCAACGTGATGTTCCACGAGGTGGCCCACGGCCTGGGGATCACCCGGACGCTCGACGGCAAGGGCACGGTCCGCCAGGCGCTCAAGGAGCAGGCGGGCGCGCTCGAGGAAGGCAAGGCCGACATCCTGGGGCTGTACATGATCACCCGGCTGCTTGAGCAGCACGAGCTGGCGGGCACCACCCTCGAGGATCACTACGTCACCTTCCTGGCCAGCATCTTCCGCTCGATCCGGTTCGGCGCCGCCGAGGCCCACGGCCGGGCCAACGCCGCGCAACTGTCGTACTTCGAGGAGCACGGGGCGTTCACCCGCGACAGTGCCACCGGACGCTATCGGGTGGACTTCCCCCGGATGCGGCTGGCGGTGGACTCCATGGCCGCCCTGATCCTCCGGTACCAGGGCGACGGCGATTACGAGGGCGTCCGCCGGTTCATGGCCCAGCGGTCCACGCCCGGTGCGACCGCGCGGGCGGACCTCGCCCGGCTGGGAGGGCGGAACGTGCCGGTGGACGTGGTGTTCGAGCAGGGCCCCGACGTGCTGGGCCTGGGCCGGCCGTGATGCGCCCCTGGGAGCCGCCGGTGGAGCAGGTCATCCAGCCGCCGAAGCCTAAGCGCTGGCCGATGGTCGTGCTCCTGCTGGCGCTCCTGGGCGTGGCGGTCGCCGGGCTGTGGATGATCCGCGACCGCCAGCTGGCGGCGCTCCGCTCCGAGGTGCTGCCCCGGGTGACCGAGGTCCGCTCCGAGCTCAGCGCCACGGCCGATTCGCTCCAGATCGTGGTCCGGTGGCAGATGCCGGCCGTCCGCCGGGGGGTGGTGCCGGACTCGGTCCGGGTCGAGGTCGGCCTGGGCGACGGGCGCCAGTCGCAGACCAAGGTGAGCCCCAACGATCGCACCAGCGACACGCTCCATCTGCCCACGCCCACGGCCGGCGGGAGCGCGGTCGGCTACTCCTGCGTCGCCACGGTCGAGGCCGCCCGCCTGTCGCGCGAGACCTGTACGCCCTGGCAGTATGTCCGGCCGGCGGCGACCGTGTCCCCCGGCGGCCCGGCCCACGATTCCGCTCAGGCGGCCGGCTCCTCGCCGTCGGCCCCTCCGGTCAGCCGGATCGTGGTCGTGCCCGAGGGGCAGCAGGTCGATCCCGACGTTCAGGGCCGCTGCGCCGCCTGGCAGCGGGGCCACCCGGAGGGAACGGTCTGGGTCGAGGTGAACCGTCGGGCGGTGCCCGACTGTACCGGTCCCAACGGCAAGCCGACCGTGGCCAAGTTCTGCGCCTTCGCCATCTTAGCCGATGGCCGCCGGGTGAAGACGGCGGCCTCGGTCAACGACAGCTACTGCGACCGGTTGTTCCAGGCCTGGGTCCGGGAGCGGGTGGCCTGAGGCCGTCCGTACGACAGCGTACGGCATTCCTCCCCTCACGGATGCGCCGGGCGCCCGGTACATTGGTGTAGTCGATGCGACTGCAGTCTTGTCCCGCAATCAGTTCCGCCCCGCCCCCCGCCGGAGCTGGTCATGACCCTCGCCGCGCCTGAGGCGCCACCGGACGAAGCACCTCTGCAAAGCCGAAATCACCTGCTCGCCCGCCTCCCGGCCGACGAGTGGGAACGGCTGCGTCCCCACCTGACCGGGGTGCGCCTGGCCGCCCGGCAGCGGTTGGCCGATCCGGCTCAGGCGATCGAGGCCGTGTACTTCCCGCTCGACGCCGTCATCTCGCTGTCGACGACCGACACGGCCGGCGGGTCGGTCGAGGTCGGCAGCGTCGGCTGCGAGGGCATGGCCGGCCTGCCCGTGCTGCTGGGCACCGACCGCTCGACCGGCCGCCTGCTGGTTCAGATCGCGGGTGACGCCGAGCGGATGGACGCGGCGGTCCTACGGCGCGAAGCCGGGCGGCTGCCCGAGTTCAACCGGCTGCTCCTGTTGTACGCCCAAGCCTTCCTTACCCAGCTGGCCCAGAGCACGGCCTGCAACCGGCTCCATCCGGCCGACCGGCGGCTGGCCCGCTGGCTGCTGATCTGTCGCGACCGGCTGGGCCGGGATGACGTCCCCATCACCCACGAGACCATGGCCCACATGCTGGGGGTCCGCCGGGCCACCGTGACCGAGGCGGCGGGCGACCTGCAGCGCCAGGGGGTGATCCGCTATCGCCGAGGGCTGGTGACGGTGGTGCGGCGGGAGCGGCTGGAGGCCGCGTCCTGCGAGTGCTACCGGATCGTGCGCGAGGAGTTCGACCGGCTGCTTGGCGTCCGAGTGGGGTGAACGGCCCCGCGGCCGGGTGGTGGACGAGGAGACGGTGGTCCGGCATCTGGGGCGGCGAATTACATTCCGCCCCTCGCGAACGTGGCGGAACCGGCAGACGCGCAGGACTTAGGATCCTGTCCCGCAAGGGGTCCGGGTTCGACTCCCGGCGTTCGCATTCTTCTGTAGACCAGAAACTTACAT
>DATAOR010000395.1:0-28730 GCA_036265635.1 Gemmatimonadales bacterium | reverse complement strand
TCGGTCCCGATCATGACCCGGGAGGAGGCCGAGGCCGCCCTGTTCGACTACGAGGGCATCGTCGAGCGCGGCTCGATGCTCGGCTCGGCCGGCCTGATCGTGATGGACGACACCACCGACATGGTGTACCAGATCTGGCGGCTGGCCCGGTTCTATGCCCACGAGAGCTGCGCCCAGTGCACCCAGTGCCGGGAGGGCACCGCGTGGACGACCAAGGTGCTCGAGCGGATTCTGGCCGGCAAGGGTAAGACCGACGACTTCCAGCTGCTGCTCGATCTGGCCGACAACATGACCGGCAAGACCATCTGCGTGCTGAGCGACTCGTGCGCCGCGCCGGTAGTGAGCGGGATCCAGAAGTTCCGGTCGGAGTTCGAGGCCTACATGGCCGGGTCGCGGGAGCCGGCGATGGCGGCGGTGTGAAGCCCCGTCGTGGGCCGCGCCGGAGTCCGTTCCGGTATCCTCCGTGCTTCCCTGGGGAACCCGGCGCTTCCCGCGCATCCCTGGTGACCCCACTCGCGGCGTCACCCGCCGCTCAGCTCAGCTAGAGAGACCGATGGCCGACGAACTGGTCAACGTCACGATCGACGGCATGTCCCTCAGCGTCCCCAAGGGGACGATGGTCATCGAGGCCGCCAAGCAGGCCGGCGTACTGATCCCGCACTACTGCTACCATCCTTCGCTGCCCAGCCCGGCGGTGTGCCGGATGTGCCTGGTCGAGGTCGAGAAGGCGCCCAAGCTGCTGCCGGCCTGCGTGACGGCGGTGGCGGAGGGCCAGGTGGTCCACGTCAACAGCCGGAGTGCCAAGCAGGCGCGTCAGGGCGTGCTCGAGTTCCTGCTGATCAACCACCCGCTCGACTGCCCCATCTGCGACCAGTCCGGCGAGTGCGAGCTGCAGGACTACGTGTTTCAGGAGGGCCGGGCCGGCACCCGCTACCAGGAATACGCCAAGCGGTACAACCCGGTCGAGGACTTCGGCGAGGACATCCTCTACGTTCCCAACCGCTGTATCCTCTGTACCCGCTGCGTCCGGTTCATGGAGGACGTGGCCGACTCGCCGGTCCTCAACGTGAGCGAGCGGGGCGACCGGGCCTACATCGGCATCAGCGAGAGCCAGCGGTTGGACCACCCGTGGGCCGGCAACGTGGTGGATCTCTGCCCGGTCGGCTCGCTGCTGTCGAAGGACTTCCTGCACAAGGCCCGCGCCTGGGACCTCGACAAGACCGCCAGCGTCTGTCCCGGCTGCACCCAGGGGTGCAACATCAACCTCGACACCCGGGACGACGTGGTCGTCCGGATCCGGCCCCGGCCCAACCTCGAGCTCAACCGGCACTTCATCTGTGACCACGGCCGGATGAACTACCGCTGGATGAACCGGGGCGACCGGATCGAGGCCCCGCTGGTCCAGGACGGGGGTCGTCATGTGGCCACCGACTGGGACACCGCCCTGGCCCGGCTGGAGCAACTGCTGCGCGGCTGCTCCGGCCATGCGGTTATCCTGGCCTCGGGCCGGGCCTCGGTCGAGTCGCTCGGCCTGGTGCGCCGGCTGGTGGACCGGTTCTCGGTCACCGCCGCCGTCCGGGTGCCGTTGGGCGAGGAGGCACCGCTGGCCGGGATTCCCAACCTGGCGCTCCGGCGCGAGCGGGTCCCCAACCTGCACGGCGCCGAGCTGCTGGGCTACGGCCGCGACTGGGACGGCGCGCTCCGGCAGGCGGCCTCGGCGGCCCTGGTGGTGTTGCTCGACGTGGAGCTGACCGAGGCAGACGCGGCGGCGCTGGCCGGCGCGAGCGGTGCCATCGTGGTGCTGGGCACCGTCCTGGGCAGCGCCCCGCCGGACGCCGAGCTGGTGCTGCCGGTGACCACGATGGCCGAGGAGAACGGCAGCTACGTCAACCGCGATCGCCGGCTGCAGCGCTACCAGCAGGCCCGGAGCCAGCCCGGCATGGCCCGTCCGGCCTGGTGGGTGGCCGGCGAAGTCCTGGCCGGGCCCGGTCCCAGCGCCGACGCGCCCGGGACCGCCGCCGATGCCTTCCTTCTGCTGGGTGAACGGTGGCCGGTCCTCGCCGGCTTGAGCCACGCCGATCTCGGTTTCAGCGGCCGGGTGCTCCCGGCCGGCGAGCCCGCCGTCGCGGGGGCCGCCCGATGACCCCGGAGCAGAAGGGCTTCATCCTGCTGAGCGTGATCAAGATGGTGCTGGTGTTCACCGTGGTCATGATCGGGGTGGCGCTGCTCACCCTGATGGAGCGCAAGGTCAGCGCCTGGATGCAGAACCGCCGGGGGCCCAACCGGGTGGGCTGGGCCGGACTGCTCCAGCCGGCGGCCGACGGGGTCAAGAACATCCTCAAGGAGGAGACCTACCCCGCGCTGGCCAACCGGGGCCTCTTCTTCCTCGCCCCGGCCCTGTCGTTCATCCCCGCGCTGCTGCTCTCGGCCGTGATTCCCTTCGCGGCACCGCTGCCGCTCGACTTCGAGTTCACCCTGGGCCCGCTGGGGGCGTTCGCCTGGCACGGCCCGCTGCCGATGGTGGTGGCCGACCTCCCGGTCGGATTCCTCTTCGTCCTGGCCATCAGCTCGATGGGCGTGTACGGCATCGCCCTGGCCGGCTGGTCCTCCAACAGCAAGTACGCCCTGCTGGGGGGCCTGCGGGCCACCGCGCAGATGATCAGCTACGAGGTGGCCATGGGGATGAGCCTGATCCCGGTGCTGCTGCTGAGCGGAAACGTCAGCTTCGGGGCGATCATCCGGGACCAGCAGGCCGGGCTGTGGTACGTGCTGCCCCTGTTCCTGTCGTTCTTCATCTTCCTCGTTTCCGGCTTCGCCGAGACCAACCGGCTGCCGTTCGACCTGCCCGAGGCGGAGTCGGAGCTCATCGCCGGCTACCACACCGAGTACAGCGCGATGAAGTTCTCCTTCTTCTTCATCGCCGAGTATGCCAACGTGGTGACGGTCTGCGCCATGGTCACCACCCTCTTCTTCGGCGGCTGGGACATCCCCGGCCACTGGGACGAGCGCGGCGGCCTGCTGCAGACGCTGGCCACCGGCGGCTTCTTCTTCCTCAAGCTGATGTTCTGGATCTTCTTCGTGATGTGGATCCGGTGGACCCTGCCGCGGTTCCGCTACGACCAGCTGATGGCGCTGGGCTGGAAGGTGCTCATGCCGCTGGCGCTGGGCTACATCATGGTCATCGCCGGGGCGGTCTACGGCATCGAGCACGTGGCGGGGATCACCGATCCGACCCGGCGGTCGCTGGCCCTGTTCGGCGTCAACCTGGTGGTGGGCGTCCTGGTGTTCGGACTGCTCGACAGCGGCGTGTTCATCCGCGGCTCGGGTCGGCGGCCGGCAACCTACGAGGTGACAGGCTGATGGCGATCGGCGTCAAGGTGATGAAGCGACCGGAGCGCGAGGTGAGCTACGTCCGGGCGACGCTCAAGGGCATGGCGCTCACCTTCAAGCACATGTTCGAGCCCAAGGTGACCATGCAGTACCCGGAGGAGAAGAGCACCACCGACTGGAGCCTCTCCCAGCGGTGGCGCGGCACCCACCGGATGCTGACCGACGAGCAGGGCCGGTCCAAGTGCGTGGCCTGCGGGCTCTGCCCCCAGATCTGCCCGGCCAACTGCATCAAGCTGGTGCCCGGCGAGGACGAGCAGGGCAACCGCTACCCGCTGATCTACGAGATCGACGAGTTCCGCTGCATCTTCTGCGGCTACTGCCAGGAAGTCTGCCCCGAGGAGGCGATTCACGTCGGGGTCCACTTCGAGAACTCGGAGTACAGCCGCGACCGGTTCGTCTACGATCTCGAGCGGCTCCAGTCGCAGACCCACCCGGTCTCGACCCTGTGGGACCCCACCGATCCCCGGGGCGAGTAGATGACCCAGTTCGTCTTCTATCTCTTCGCCTTCGCCGCGGTGCTGGGCGGGGCGATGTGCATCCTCCAGCGGAACCCGGCGGTCTCGGCCATCTGGCTGATGAGCACGATGTTCTCGCTGGCGGCCATCTACGTCCTGCTCGGCGCCGAGTTGATCGGGATCCTCCAGATCCTGGTGTACGTTGGGGCCATCCTGGTGGTCTTCCTCTTCGTCATCATGCTGCTCAACCTGACCCACGCGAGCACCGACATGCGGGGGCCGGGCACCCTGGCCGCGGCCATCGTGATCGTCGGGCTGCTGGTGGTCGAGCTGGCCGCGCTGTGGCAGTATACCCCGCGGCGGCTGGCGGCCGACCTGGCCCAGGCGCCCGGCTTCGCCGATCCCGGCACCGCCTTCGCCGCCGGCGAGCTGACCCGGCAGGCGACGGCGGCCCAGGGCGTGGTCGGCGCGCTGGCGACGCCGCTGTTCCAGACCTACCTGGTGCCGTTCGAGATCACCTCGATCCTGCTGCTCGCCGCCATCATCGGGGCGGTCGTGCTGGCCAAGCGGAGGATCTGATGGCCGACACCACCTTCCTGGGGCCCTCGCTGGGACTCTCCGCCATCCTGTTCAGCCTCGGGGTGGCCGGCGTGCTGCTCCGGCGCAACGCCATCGTGCTGTTCATGTGCGTGGAGCTGATGCTCAACGCGGTGAACCTGGCGTTCGTGGCCCTGGCCCAGCTCCACGGGGCGAGCGGGTACATCATGGTGCTGTTCGTCATGACCGTGGCCGCGGCCGAGGCGGCGGTGGGCCTGGCCATCATCCTGGCCATCTTCCGCCACAAGCAGTCGGTGGACCTCCAGAACATCAACCTGCTGCAGGGCTGATGACCTTCACGCATGCAGTCTGGCTAGCCGTCGCGCTGCCGCTCCTCGGCTTCCTGGTCAACGGGGCCCTGGCCATCTGGCGGCCCGGCGCCAAGGGCGCCGTCTCGCTGGTGGGCCCCGGCGTGCTGCTGGGGGCTTTCGCCGTCTCGCTGGGTGTCTTCGCCGAGCTGTGGCGCAACCCGGCGGCCGCCCCGGTCGTGGTCCGGCTGTGGTCCTGGCTGCCGGTCGAGCGGCTGCAGGTGGACCTGGCCTTCCAGGTGGACCAGCTCTCGATCGTGATGCTGCTGATCGTCACCGGGGTGGGGAGCCTGATCCACCTGTTCAGCGTGGGCTACATGAAGGAGGATCCGGGCTACGCCCGGTACTTCGCCTATCTCAATCTCTTCGTGGTGTTCATGCTGGTGCTGGTGCTCGGCTCCAGCTTCCCGGTGCTGTTCATCGGCTGGGAGGGCGTCGGGCTCTGCTCCTATCTCCTGATCGGGTTCTGGTTCAGCGAGAAGGCCAATGCCGACGCCGGCAAGAAGGCCTTCATCATGAACCGGATCGGCGACTTCGGATTCCTGGTCGCCATGTTCTTCATCTGGCGGTCGTTCGGCAGCCTCGACTTCGGCTATGTGACTGAGCACGCCGCGGAGGTGCTGACGCCCGGCGGGGCCATCGTCACCGCCATCACCCTGTTCCTCTTCCTCGGCTGCACCGGCAAGTCGGCCCAGATCCCGCTCTACACCTGGCTGCCCGACGCCATGGCCGGCCCGACCCCGGTGTCGGCCCTGATCCACGCGGCCACGATGGTGACCGCCGGGGTGTACCTGGTGGCCCGGACCAACGTCCTCTTCGCCATGGCCCCGGTGTCCAGCACGGTGGTGGCCGGCATCGGGGCGCTCACGGCCCTGTTCGCGGCCACGATCGGCCTCCGGCAGTACGACATCAAGAAGGTGCTGGCCTATTCGACCGTGTCCCAGCTGGGCTACATGTTCGTCGGCGTCGGCACGGGGGCCTACGTCTCGGGCGTGTTCCACCTGGCCACCCACGCCTTCTTCAAGGCCCTGCTGTTCCTCGGCTCGGGCAGCGTGATCCACGCGATGCACCACGCCTATCACGCCACCCATTCGCCCGAGGACGCCCAGGACATGCGGAACATGGGCGGCCTCCGGGCCTACCTGCCGGTCACCTTCTGGCTGATGATGATCGCGACCCTGGCCATCGCCGGCATCCCGCCGTTCGCCGGGTTCTTCTCCAAGGACGAGATCCTGGCGGCCGCCTTCGCCCGCGGCGCCGAACGGCCGGTGTTCTACCTGTACTACGCCATGGGCCTGCTGGCGGCGCTGCTCACGGCCTTCTACATGGCCCGGCTGATGGCGATGACCTTCCTCGGACCCAACCGCACCGGCGAGCGCGAGCGCCAGCACCTCCACGAGGCGCCCTGGATCATGACCGGGCCGCTGCTGGTGCTCGGCGTGCTGAGTGCGCTGGGCGGGGCGCTCAACCTGCCGCACCTGGTCGGCGGCCACGCGGCTCTGGAGCGGTGGCTCGAGCCGGTCACCGAGCCGGCCCGCCGGTTCGCCCACCTGGTGATGCCGTCGGGCTCGACCGAGTACCTGCTGGTGGGGGCGGCCGTTGCCATCGGCGCGCTGGGCCTCTGGCTCGGCTTCCGGCTCACCCTGGGCCGTCCGATCCCGACCGCGGCCGCCGCGCCACCCGACCGGGGCCTCGCCCTGGTGCTCAACCGCAAGTACTACGTGGACGAGATCTACGATGCCCTGGTGGTGCGCCCCCTTGCCTGGTTCTCGCGGGTCGTCCTCTGGCGGGGGGTCGACCAGCAGCTGGTGGACGGCGTGGCCGTCAACGGGACTGCCTTCCTCTCCCGGCTGGCCGGCAGCGGGCTCCGGCTGCTGCAGACCGGACAGGTCGGCGTCTACGTCGTCCTCTTCCTCGTGGGCGCGATCTGGATTCTCCGCGCCGTGATCCGGTGACGCGATGACCGCCTTGCTCGGCTCGATTCACTTCGGGGAGTGGATCCTACACGCCCTGCTCCTGCTGCCCCTGTTCGGGGTGGTGCCGGTCCTGCTGGGCGACGAGCGCTCCGCCAAGCGGACGGCGCTGATCGTCACTCTGGTCGAGTTCATCCTGTCGGTCGGGCTCTGGTGGTCGATCCCGCCCGGCGACGGCGGGTTCCAGCTGGTCACCAGCCTCCCCTGGATCCCGGGCTGGGGCATCGCCTACCGGGTCGGGCTCGACGGCATCTCGCTGATGATGGTCCTGCTGACGACGGCGCTGACGCCGCTCAGCGTGCTGGCCAGCTGGCGCTACATCACCACCCGGGAGCGGGGCTACTACGCCCTGATGCTGGTCTTGCTGACCGGACTGGTCGGGGTGTTTCTCGCGCTCGACCTGTTCCTGTTCTACGTCTTCTTCGAGGTCATGCTGATCCCGATGTACTTCATCATCGGGATCTGGGGCGGGACCAACCGGCTGTACGCCGCGATCAAGTTCTTCGTCTACACCATGACGGGCTCGCTGCTGATGCTGGTCGCCATCGTGGCGCTGGTGTGGCGGGTTGAGGCGAGCACCGGCCAGCTGTCGTTCTCCTACGACTTCCTGCTGGCCAACGCCGCCTCGGCCGGCCGGGCGGCCCCCTGGCTGTTCGCCGCGTTTGCGCTCGCCTTCGCCATCAAGGTGCCGATCTTCCCGCTCCACACCTGGCTGCCCGACGCCCACGTCGAGGCGCCCACGGCGGGTAGTGTGCTGCTGGCCGGGGTCATGCTCAAGATCGGGACCTACGGCTTCCTCCGCTTCGCCATCCCGTTCTTCCCCGAGGTGGCCCTGAGCCCCGCCGTCAGTACCCTGATGGTGGGGCTGGCGGTGGTCGGCATCATCTACGGCGCCCTGGTGGCGCTGGTGCAACCCGACTTCAAGAAGCTGGTGGCCTACTCCTCGGTCAGCCACCTTGGCTTCGTCATGCTGGGCATCTGGGGCCTCACCATGCAGAGCGTCCAGGGCGCCATGATGGTGATGATCAGTCACGGATTCTCTACCGGCGCCCTGTTCCTGCTCATCGGCATGCTGTACGAGCGGCGGCACACCCGGCTGATCGAGGACTACGGCGGCATCGCCCGCGCCATCCCCATCTTCTCGCTCATGCTGACCGTGGTGGCGCTGTCGAGCATCGGTCTGCCCGGCCTCAACGGCTTCATCGGCGAGTTCCTGGTGCTGCTGGGCAGCTTCACCGCTTATCCCTGGGCCACCGGCGTGGCCACCACCGGGGTGATCTTCGCAGCGGCCTACCTGCTCTGGGCGATCCAGCGGATCATCTTCAACCGGCTCGACGACAGGGAGAACGAGCAGCTCCACGACCTCAGCCCCAGAGAGCTGGCGGTGATCCTGCCCCTGGTGATCGGTATCGTCTGGCTGGGTCTCTACCCCAAGCCCGTGCTGGATCGGATGGAGCCGGCCACCCGGCGCTTCCTGCAGGCGGCGGCGCCGGGCATGCGGACGCCGACCGCGATGGTCGGCTCCCCGACCGTGGTGGCGGAGCCCGGCCGATGACCCGCCTCGACCTGAGCACTCCCTGGGGGGTGACCCTGGCGCTGCTGCCCGAGGTGGTCCTGTCGGGCTGGGCGTTGATCGTGCTGCTGGTGGTCGCCTGGCGCCACCGGACCGCCGAGGACAGCCGGCTGGCGGGGTGGCTCAGCCTGGTCGGGGTCATTCTGAGCGGCGCCGCGCTGGCCGCGCTGTGGGTCAACGGGGTGGCGCCGGAGGGCCTGGCCCAGATGGTGGCGCTGGACCCGTTCCGCTACGGTGTCGCCGCCATTGCCCTGCTGAGCGCCGGCGTCACCATCCTGCTCTCCCTCGGGTACCTGGAGCGCGAGCGGCTGCTGGCGCCGGAGTACTACCCGCTGGTCCTGCTGGCCACCGCCGGGATGATGTTCCTCGGCGGCGCCGAGGATCTCATCGTGCTGTTTCTGGGGCTGGAGGTGATGTCGATCGCCGTCTACGTGCTGGCCGGCTTCAACCGGGCCAACCCGTTCTCGGCCGAAGCCGCGCTCAAGTACTTCCTGATCGGGGCCTTCGCCTCCGGGTTCCTGCTCTACGGCATCGCCCTGGTGTACGGCGCCACCGGCACCACCAACCTGTCGCTGGCGGGGGCGCAGCTGGCGGGCCGGGCGCTGTCGCCGATGGCGGCGCTCGGGCTCGGGCTGCTGATCATCGGATTCGGCTTCAAGGTGGCGGCGGTGCCGTTCCACATGTGGGCCCCCGACGTCTACGACGGCGCGCCCACGCCCGTCACCGGCTTCATGGCGACCGGCGTCAAGGCGGCCGCCTTCGCCGCGCTGGTCCGGGTCCTGATGGAGGCGTTCCCCGCGGCGTCCAGCGTCTGGCAGCCGATCGTCGCCGGGCTGGCCATCGCGTCGATGGTGCTGGGCAACCTGGTCGGCCTGGCCCAGCGGTCGCTCAAGCGGATGCTGGCCTACAGCTCCATCGCCCACGCCGGCTACCTGCTGACGGCCGTCTGGGCCGGGACGCCGGCCGGCGCCGGGGCGGTGCTGCTCTATCTGCTGGCCTACAGCCTCACCTCGCTGGCCGCCTTCGGCCTCCTGGCGGTGCTCGGGCGGGGCGGCGAGCGCCAGGTCACTACCGACGACATCGCCGGACTGGCCGCCAGCCGGCCCGGGATCGCCTTCGGGCTGAGCGTCTGCATGCTGTCGCTGCTGGGATTTCCCGGGACCTTCGGCTTCATCGGCAAGTGGTACATTCTCTCGGCGGTGGTGGCGGAGGGGCAGTACTGGCTGCCGGTCATCGTGGTGCTGACCAGCGTGGTCAGCGCGGGGTATTATCTGCCGGTGATCATGGCCATGTACATGAAGCCCGCGCCCAGCGGCGACCGCTACGTGGGCGTCCGGCTGGCCCCGGCGGCGCTGGGTGCGGTCACCCTGGTCGTCGCCGCGGTGCTGCTCCTGGGCTTCGTGCCGGGTCGGCTGCTCGACCTCGCCGGCCGGAGCGGCACCACCCTGACCCAGACCGGTCTGCCGATCGCCGGCCAGTGATCGCTGGCCGCGGCGCCCGCCGCCGATGAACGTCCCCAGGTCCATCTTCCGCGAGTACGACGTCCGCGGCCTGGTCGGGAGCGAGCTCACGCCCGAGCTGGCCCGCGCCCTCGGCCGCGCCTTCGCCAGCCTGGCCCACGACCGGCTCGGCCGCGCGGCCGCCATCGCGGTCGGCCGCGACAACCGACCCTCCGGCGAGGCCCTGGCCGAGGGCGTGCGGCGCGGGATCGTGGAAGCGGGTGGGGTGGCCGTCGACGTCGGCATCCTGCCCACCCCGGCGTTGTACTGCGGCGTCGTCGCGCTCGAGACCGACGGCGGGGTCCAGGTCACCGGGTCGCACAATCCGCCGGAGTTCAACGGGTTCAAGCTGGTGCTGGCCGGCGAGGCGTTCCACGGCCCCGACATCGTGGCGCTGTGGGAGATCATCGTCGCCGAGCGGTGGCGGAGCGGCCCCGGACGCGAGCGGAGCGATGGCTCGGTGCTGTCCCGCTACCGGGACGGTATCGTGGCGCGGCACCGGCTCGAGCGTCCGGTCCGGGCGGTGGTGGACTGCGGCAACGGCGCCGGCAGCCTGGTGGCGGTGGGCACGCTCCAGGCCCTGGGGGCCGAGGTGACGCCGCTGTTCTGCCAATCGGACGGGACGTTCCCCAACCACCATCCCGATCCCACCGTGCCCGAGAACCTGCGCGACCTCCAGGCCGAGGTCCGCCGGACCGGCGCCGAGCTGGGCATCGCCTTCGATGGCGATGCCGACCGGATCGGCGCGGTGGACGAGACCGGACGGGTGATCTACGGTGACCAGCTGCTGGTCATCCTCGGCCGCGACGCGGTGGCCCGCTTCGGGCCCGGCACGCCGGTCATCTTCGACGTCAAGTGCTCCGACACCTTGCCGGCGGCGCTGTCGGCGGCCGGGGCGCGGCCGATCATGTGGAAGACCGGCCATTCGCTGATCAAGGCCAAGATGAAGGCCGAGGCCGCCCCGCTGGCGGGCGAGATGAGCGGCCACATGTTCTTCGGCGGCGACTATCTGGGCTTCGACGACGCCCTGTTCGCGGCGGCCCGCCTGCTCGAGATCGTCAGTCGCCAGCCGTTCGGGCTGGCGGCGCTGCTGCGCGACGTGCCCGCGACCATCGCCACCCCCGAGATCCGGATCGAGGTGCCCGAGGCGGCCAAGTTCGACCTCGTGGCCCGGGCGGTGGCCCATTTCGCCGCCCGCTATCCGGTCACCACGATCGACGGCGTCCGGATCAGCTTTCCCGACGGCTGGGGTCTGGTCCGCGCGTCCAACACCCAGCCGATCCTGGTGCTCCGCTTCGAGGCGGCCACCCAGGCGTCGCTGGACGCCGCCCGCCGCGAGGTCACCGGCTGGCTGGCGGACCAGGGCGTGCCGGTCTAGCCCGTGTCGCCCCGCGGCCGGCGGGTCGCGGCCCTCGTCGCCGCCCTGGTGGTGCTCCTGTTCGCCGGCCGCTGGAGCTCCAGCGTGCTGGCCGACCGCTGGTGGGCCGAGCAGGTCTCGCCCGCGGCGGTCGAGTTCCTGACCGAGTGGGACCTGCTCCGCGGCCTGCTGACCCTGGCGGGCATGGTCATCGCGGGCGGCTGGTTCATCGGCCATCTGCTGGTGGTGTATCGGGCGGTGGGCTCGGTGCAGGTGCGCCGCAACGTCGCCAACCTCGAGTTTCGCGAAGCGCTCACCCCCGGCGCGCTGCTGGGTGCGGTGGTGGCCGTCGGGGCGCTGCTGGGGGTGCTGGTGGGGCAGGGTGCCGGCGCCCGGGTGGACGCCGTCGCGCTGGCCTGGCAGGGTGTCACCTACGGCATCGTGGAGCCGCTGCAGCAGCGCGACGTCGGGCTCTACGTCGCCCAACTGCCGCTCTGGCGCGCCGCCCAGCACTTCACCTTCCTGCTCGTCACCTTCGCGCTCGCCCTCGTGTTCGGCCTCTATCTGCTGGTCGGCGCCATCCGGTGGCTGGATGGCCGTCCCGCCATCAACAATCACGCCCGGATCCATCTCGGCTGGCTGCTGGCGGCGTTGGCCCTGACCCTCACTTGGGGGTACGGCCTTGAGCCGTTCGAGCTGGTCGCCGGGTTCGACGGCTTGCCCGACCGGGCCGCCTGGCGCGCCACCACGTTCGTGGCCCCGGTCCTGGCCGGGATGGCCATCGCGACCGCGCTGCTGTCGACGATGTGGGCGGTCAAGGCCCGCCATTCGCTCGCCGCGGCGGGCTGGATCGTGCTGCCGGTGGCCTCGGTCATCGGCCACTGGATGGTGCCGCCGGCGCTGGGCGGCGAGGGCGAGCCGGTGGCGCAGCGTCACACGCTGGAGCAGTTCGAGCGGCTGGCCTTCGGCCTCGAGTCGCTGACCGAGACCTCCGGTCCGGACCGGGGCCGCGACCGGCCGCCGCCGGTGCCCTCGCTCTGGACCGCGACCATGGCGGCACGGCTCCTGGCCGCCGACTCGGTGGACATCGTCAGCGCCGATCCCGCGCTGGTCACGGTCGGGGGCACCGCCCGGCCCGTCTGGCTCACCAGCCGCCGTCTTCCCGGCGGACGATTCGTGGTCCACGCGCTGGCCGACGACCGCACCGGGCCGGCCGGCGAGGCGCTATTCTACCGGCCCCAGGACACCGTCCCCCAGCCGCTCACCGTGCCGTGGCGCGATCTCGGGCCCGCCGCGTTCCACGCCCAGTCGCCGTCCTACCGGCTCACCCGCAACGAGGAGCCCGGCGTCGGGCTCACCGGCTGGCGTCGGCGGGTCCTGCTCGCCTGGGCGCTGCAGGCTCCCGAGCTGCTCGGCCCGCTTCGGTCCGACGCCAGGGTGGACTGGGCCCTGGCGCCCGGCTCGAGGCTCGAGACGCTGGTGCCGTTCGCCGACTGGGGCGAGCCGGTGGCGCGCATGGTGGACGGCGAGCTGATCTGGATCGTGGACGGCTATCTGCCTGCGGTCGCCTTTCCGCTGACCCCCCGGGTGGCGTGGAACGGGCGGCGGATTGCCGGCCTGCGCGGCGCGCTGGTGGGGACCGTGTCGGCCCAGACGGGAGCGGTCCGGGTCTACCTCCGTCCCGGCAGTGATGCCCTGGCGGGAGCCTGGGCCGCGATCGCGGCCGGCGTCATCGAGCCGTCGGCCGCGATCCCGGAGGGGATCTGGCGGGCGGCACCCTATCCGGCGGAGCTGTTCCGGGTCCAGGCCCGTCAACTGGAGCGGTCGTCCCGGCGACTGGGCGTGCTGAGTGGCCGGGTGGGAACCGACCCGGCCGATCTGCCGCGGGTGGATGCCAGCTGGGCCGACGACACGACCGGTCCGGTGCTCAGCGTGGTCTACGAGCGCCCCGGCGAGCGGCGCACCAGCGCGCTGCTGCTGGCGAGCCACGAGGACGGCGGAGACGCGCTCCGCCTGGCCCGGTTCGACTCGACCTCCGCGCTGCCCTCCCGGGCGGGGCTGGAGAGCCGCTGGTCGCGCTTCCCGTCGTACGACGCGCTGAGCGACTCGATCCGCGACGACGGCGGGCGGCTGGAGCGGGGTCCGGTGCGCTATGACCTGGGGCCTCGGGGCGTGCTGGCGTACCAGTCCCATTTTGCCGGCCCGGCGCTGGGCCGGCCGGCGCTGGTCTGGGTCACCGTGGCCACCGGAGACCGGCAGGGGGCCGGCCATTCGCTGGCCGAGGCGTGGAGCAATCTGCAGGGCACGACCGTGCCGGCCATCGCGGGGCAGTCGCAGACCACCCGGCTGGACGAGGTCCGCCGCCTGCTGCTCCGGGCCGATTCGGCCCTGCGGAGTGCGGACTGGGGCGACTTCGGCCGGGCCTGGCAGGAGTTGCGCCGGGTGCTCGATCTGCCCCCGGATTCGGGCGCGCCATGAGCTTGATCGGCTGTGGGGCCGGGACTACCTTCGGGCGCGGTCGGACCGGGGGAAGGGTGTGAGCACGGCCGTCGTCGCGCTGGGTGGCAATGCCCTGGCGTTGCCGGGCGAGCCGCCCACGGTGGCCAACCAGTTCCGCCATGCCCGGGAGAGCATGGCGATGGTGGTGGAGCTGGCCCGTACCGGCTGGGACATCGTGCTGGTGCACGGCAACGGGCCCCAGGTGGGCGACGAGCTGGCCCGCAACGCCGCCGCCCGCCCGAGGGTGAGCCCGCTGCCGCTGGGGCTGCTGGTGGCGGAGACTGCCGGCTGGATCGGCTACATGCTGCAGCAGTCGCTCCAGAACGCGCTGGCCGCCGCCCGGATCCCGCGGCCGGTGATCACGGTCGTCACCCAGACCCTGGTGGACCG
The DNA here is from genome assembly GCA_036265635.1 of Gemmatimonadales bacterium. Taxonomy (GTDB): domain Bacteria; phylum Gemmatimonadota; class Gemmatimonadetes; order Gemmatimonadales; family GWC2-71-9; genus CAVVWJ01. The sequence continues at coordinate 14,689 of DATAOR010000395.1, read as the reverse complement.
CTACGACCCGGCGCTCAGGCGGCCGACCAAGCCGGTGGGCCACGCCCTCGATCCGCGGGAGGTCGAGCAGCTGCGCGAGGCGGGGCTGTCCGTCGGGCAGGACGGCGCCGGGCACTGGCGCCGGATGGCCACCAGTCCTCGTCCGCTCGGGGTGGTGGAGCTGCCGGTGCTGCGGACCCTGCTGGCCGCCGGCACCGTGGTCATCGCCGCCGGCGGCGGCGGGGCCCCGGTGTACGACGACCCGCTGCTGGGCCTCGAAGGCGTGGACGCGGTGGTGGACAAGGATCGGGTGGCCGCGATCCTGGCCACCCAGCTCGAGGCGGAGGCCCTGCTGATCCTGACCAACGTCGAGGCGGTCTATCAGGACTGGGGCACGCCGGTCGCACGCCCGATCCGCCGGCTGACCGTGGCGGAGGCGGAGGCGCTCATCCATGGCGGCGGGCTCGACGAGGGCGGCATGAAGCCCAAGATGGAGGCCGCCACCGACTTCGCCCGGGCGACGGGCGGCCGGGCCATCATCGCCCGGCTGAACGACGGCCCGGCCGCGCTTCGCGGCGAGCGGGGCACGCTGATCACGAGGGAACCGTGAACCTGCACGAGTACCAGGCCCGCGCGCTGCTCAAGGCCGCCGGCATCCCGATGTTCGAAGGCGACGTGGCCTCCACGCCGACCGAGGCCGAAGCCATCGCCCGGCGGATCGGCGGCACGGTGGTCATCAAGGCGCAGGTCCACGCCGGCGGCCGGGGCAAGGCCGGCGGCGTCAAGCTGGCCCGCAACCCGGCGGAGGCCGCCGATGAGTCGGCCCAGATCCTGGGCATGACGATCAAGGGCCTGACGGTGCACAAGGTGCTGGTCGTGCCCGCCGCCGAGATCGCCACCGAGAGCTACCTGGGGCTGATCATGGACCGCGAGACCCAGCGCCCGGTGTTCATGGTCAGCTCGGCCGGCGGCGTGGACATCGAGGAGGTGGCGGCCAAGACGCCCGAGAAGATCGTCCGGCTGCCGGTGGACCCTACCTACGGGCTGTTTCCTCACCAGGCGCTCCGGCTGGCCTTCGTGCTCTACCGCGACTTCAATCAGGTGAAGGCGGCGGCCAGGATCATGGAGCAGCTCTACACCGCGTTCGTGAACAACGGCGCCTCGCTGGCGGAGATCAATCCGCTGGTCACCACCCCCGACGGCCGGGTGCTGGCGCTCGACGCCAAGATCGTGATCGACGACAACGAGCTGTTCTGGCGGCCCGATCTGGGGGTCCTGCGCGACGACTCGGCCGAGGAGCCGAGCGAGGCGGCGGCGCGGCGGGCCAACCTGTCGTTCATCAAGCTCGACGGTAACGTCGGCTGCGTGGTCAACGGCGCCGGCCTGGCGATGGCGACCATGGACCTGGTCAAGTACTACGGCGGCGAGCCGGCCAACTTCCTCGACATCGGCGGCAGCTCCAGCCCGGAGAAGGTCATCAATGCGCTCAAGATCATCACCGCCGATCCCCACGTGAAGGCGATCCTGTTCAACATCTTCGGCGGCATCACCCGGACCGACGACGTGGCCAACGGCATCGTCGCCGCCACCCGGCAGTTCAAGGTCAGCGTGCCGATCGTCATCCGGCTCACCGGCACCAACGAGGTCGAGGCGATCCGGATCCTCGAGGGGGTCGGGATGCGGGCGCTGAGCGACATGGACCAGGCGGTGGAGCAGGTGGTGGCGCTGGCTCGGGGGGCGGCATGAGCATCTTCGTCGACGGCCAGACCCGGCTGCTGGTCCAGGGGATCACCGGCCGCGAAGGCTCGTTCCACTCGCGCCAGATGCTGGAGTACGGCACCCAACTGGTCGCCGGCGTGACCCCCGGCAAGGGCGGCCAGACGTTCGAGGGGAAGGTGCCGGTCTTCAATACGGTCGAGGAGGCGGTCCGGGCCACCGGCGCCAACGTGGCGGTCATCTACGTGCCGCCGATGGGCGCTGCGGCCGCGGTGGTGGAGGCGGCCGACGCCGGGTTGCCCCTGGTCGTCTGCATCACCGAGGGCATCCCGGTCATGCACATGAGCCGGGCCATGCCGTTCGTCCGGAGCCGGGGGGTGCGGCTCATTGGTCCCAACTGCCCCGGGCTGATCGCCCCGGGGGTGCGGGCCAAGGTCGGCATCATTCCCGGCAACATCTGCGCGCCGGGGCGGGTCGGCATGGTGTCGCGCAGCGGGACGCTGACCTACGAGGTGGTCAACCACCTCACCCGGGCCGGCATCGGGCAGAGCACCTGCGTCGGGATCGGCGGCGATCCCATCATCGGCACCAACTTCATCGACTGCCTCCAGGCGTTCGAAGCCGATCCGGAGACCGACGCGATCGTGATGATCGGCGAGATCGGCGGCACCGACGAGCAGAACGCCGCGACCTTCGTCAAGCAGTACGTTACCAAGCCCGTGGTCGGCTTCATCGCCGGCCAGACGGCGCCCAAGGGCCGGCGGATGGGGCACGCCGGCGCGATCATTTCCGGCTCGTCCGGCACGGCCGAGGAGAAGCTGGCGGCCTTCGAGGCCGCGGGCATCGGCATCATGCGGCGGCCGGTGGACGTGATCGAGCAGCTCCGGTCGAGGATGTGACCCTCGCCGACCTCCTGAGTCCGCGGCGGGTGGTGGTGCCGCTGCTGGCCGCGACACTCGAGGAGGGGCTGCGGGTCCTGGTCGATGCCTGCGTCGCGGACGGCCGGGTGGGCGACGCCGTCCAGCTCGACCAGGCGATCCGCGACAGCTGGCCCGAGGACACCGTGAGCCTCGGCCCGCACGCCTGGCTGCCGCACTTCCGGACCGATGCGGTGCCCGGCCTGGTGGTGGCCCTCGGCATCGCCGACGGGCCGATCGCGGCGGGCGACCGCGACCCGGGCGGCCGGGCCGACGGCGCGACCCGCGCCGCCGATCCCCGGATGATCCTGCTGATCGTGGCCCCGCCGCGGGCCAGCGCCGTGTACCTCCAGACCGTGGCGGCCTTCGCCCGACTGCTGGCCCGGCCGGAGGTGGCCCGGTCGCTGGTGGCGGCCCGGTCACCGGCCGAAGTGCTGGCGCTGCCGGCGTTGCGGCAGCAGCAGCTCGAGGGGCAGCTGCTGGTCCGCGACGTCATGCGGGCCGACGTGGTGGCGCTGCGGCCGGACGACTCGCTCGAGGCGGCGGCGCGCCAGCTGGAACGGCTGGGCGTGGGCGCGCTGCCGGTGACCGCCGAGGGTGGGCAACTGGTCGGCATGCTGTCGCATCGCGAGCTGCTCCGGCTGCTGGCCCCGACCCTGGTGCAGCGGGTCACCGCCGGTCCCCCGCCGGAAGGACTGGGCTCCCAGCGGGTGCGTGATGCGATGGCGCGGACCGTCCTCTGCGTCTCGGAGGACCAGACCCTGGCGGACGCCGCCCACCTGCTGACCTCGCGGGACGTGGAGCGGGTCCCGGTGGTGGCCGACGGCATCCTCAAGGGCTTTCTGACCCGCGCCGATCTCGTGCGCCGGCTGCTCGGCAGCCGCTAACCCAACCTGGCAGGAGGAGTCGTGGCTGTTTCGCTGACGCTCGGGATCGTGAAGCCGGATGCGGTCGCCACCGGCAAGACCGGCAAGATCGTGGCGCACCTGCAGGAGGCGGGCTTCACCCTCCGGGCCGCCCGTCTGGTGCGGCTGACGCCGTCCGAGGCGGGCGCGTTCTACGCCGTGCATCGCGAGCGACCGTTCTACCCCGACCTGGTGGCGTTCATGACCAGCGGGCCCTGCCTGCCGATGGCGCTGGAGCGGACCGATGCGGTCGCTGCTCTGCGTCAGGTCATCGGCGCCACCGACCCCGCGGAGGCCGCGCCCGGCACGATCCGGAAGCTGTACGCCGAGTCCAAGGGCCGGAACGCCATCCACGCCTCCGACAGCGACGACAATGCCCGGCGCGAGGTGGCCTTCTTCTTCACCGAGGCCGAGCTGGCGGGCCTCTGGGGCTAAGCTCGGCCCCGACGGAGGCGCCATCGGCGGCTTGACCCAAGTCGTTGTCACAGCTACTTTAAGCGGCTATGCTGCGAGTGGACATTCGGGACCTCCAACGGGGTCCTGTTCGGACCGAGGGCCAGCTCGAGCCCGACGATCCGGCCTTCGAGGGGCTCGAGCTGGGCCTGATCGGACCCGTGCGCGTCCACGGCCAGCTCCAGCTGACCGGGGATGGCGAGTATCTCTGGCGGGGCCGGATCGAGAGCGTGGTCCGCGGCGAGTGCCGCCGCTGCCTCACCGATGTGGTGGACGAGCTGGACATCGAAGTGGATGCGGCGGTGTTTTCGTCGGACCCGGACACCGCCGATGACCCTGATTTCTATCCGTTACCGGAGCGCGCCACCGCGGTGGACGTAACGGACGTCGTCCGGGAGGAGCTGGCGCTGGCGGCGCATCCCGACTTCCTCCTGTGCCGGGACGACTGTGCCGGACTCTGCCCCACTTGCGGGGCGGACCTGAACGCGGGGCCGTGCGCCTGTCGCACGTCGCCTGCCGAACCTGTCTGAGGAAACCATGGCAGTCCCGAAGCGTCGGATGTCGAAGTCCCGGAAGCGGCTGCGGCGAGGGCACCACTCGGCGGCCAGCGTGCCGGCCCAGGCCTGTCCCCGGTGCGGCTCGCCCAAGCTGTCCCACCGGGTGTGCGATTCCTGTGGCTATTACCGCGGCAAGAAGCAGCTCGAGGTCGAGGACGCCTGAGCGTGATTCGCGTCGCGGTTGACGCGATGGGGGGCGACAAGGCGCCGCAGGCCGAAGTGGCCGGGGCGCTCCAGGCGCTTGCGACCCTGCCCGAGGCCTTCCTGGTTCAGCTGGTCGGGCGGCGCGACGTCATCGAGGCCGAGCTCGCCCGACACCCCGACGTGGACCAGAGCCGGCTCGAGATCCACGAGGCGGCCGACGTGATCGGCATGGGCGAGAAGCCGCTCGCCGCCGTCCGCAAGAAACCCAACAGCAGCGTGGTGGTCGGCCTGACCCTGCAGAAGCAGGGCCGGTCCGACGCCTTCCTCTCCTCCGGCAATACCGGCGCGACGCTGGCGGCGTCGACCGTCATCCTCGGGCTGCACGACGGGGTCGAGCGGGCCACGGTGGCCACGCTGTTCCCTACCGGCCGCGAGCCGGTGATCGTGCTCGACGGCGGGGCCAACCTCGACTGCTCCGCCCGGGAGCTGGTCGGCTTCGCTCACCTCGGTACCGTCTACGTCCGGGACATCCTGGGGCGGCCCAAGCCGGTCGTCGGCCTGCTCAATATCGGGGAAGAGGAAGAGAAGGGCACCGCCATCGTGCGGGAGGCCCACCAGCTGCTCAGGCAATCGCCCGGCCTGAGCTACGCCGGCAACATCGAGGGGCGCGACATCCTGCCCACCTCCGAGCGGCGGGTGCCGGTGGACGTGGTGGTGTGCGACGGCTTCGTGGGCAACGTCGTGCTCAAGTTCTACGAGTCGGCCGGCCGCTTCTTCGTCGAGCTGCTGCGCGAGCGGGCGCCCGACCTGCTGGAGGGGCCGGCCTTGCGTGACCTGGTCAGCCTGCTCGACTACTCCACCTACGGCGGCGCGCCGCTGCTCGGCGTCCGCGGGGTTTCCATCATCTGCCACGGGTCGTCCAGCCCCAACGCCATCAAGAACGGCATCCGGGTGGCGCTCCAGGCCGTCACCGCGGGGCTCAACGCCCACATCGCGGCCGAATTCGCCCAGCGCGAGCCCGTCGCGCGCTCATGATTGCGCGTCCGTTCGCGGAGGTGGCGAGTGTAGGCGTCGCCGTCCCCCCCGATGTCCTGACCAATGAAGATCTCAGCCGGGTGCTGGAGACGTCCGACCAGTGGATCGTCGAGCGCACCGGCATCCGCCAGCGGCACATCGCCCGGCCGAAGCAGACGGTTGCCCGGCTGAGCCAGGAAGCGGCGGAGCGGGCCATGGACCGCGCCGGCGTGACCGCGGCCGAGCTCGACTCCATCGTCATGGCGACGGTCACGCCGGACCGGCTGCTGCCCTCCACCGCCTGCGATCTCCAGGCCCTGATCGGGGCCGAGCGGGCGGCGGCGTTCGACATCGGGGCCGCCTGTCCGGGGTACATCTACGCGCTGACCGTGGCAGAGGGGCTCATCGCATCGGGCCAGAGCCAGACGGTGCTGGCGGTCGGAGCCGAGAAGCTGTCCGCCATCACCGACTTCCAGGACCGGTCCACCGCCATTCTGTTCGGCGACGGCGCCGGCGCGTCCGTCGTCCGGCGATCCACCCGGCCCGGCCGCGGCCTCCTGTCGACCTTCATCAAGTCGGACGGGCGGCTCGCGCCGCTGCTGCTTCGGCCCGGCGGCGGCTCGGCCGACCCGATCAGCGAGAGGGTGGTCTGCCAGCGGTCCCACTACATGAAGATGGCCGGCCGGGAGGTGTTCAAGGCCGCGGTGCTGGCGATGGCCGATGCCTGCGACGAGGCTCTCGAGCGTGCCGGCATCACCGCTGCCGAGGTCGACCTGCTGGTCCCGCACCAGGCCAATCTCCGGATCATCGAGGCCACCGCCAAGCACGCGGGCATCCCGATGGCCAAGGTCATGGTGAACATCGACCGCTACGGCAACACGTCCTCGGCATCGATCCCGCTGGCGCTCGACCAGGCGATCGAGGAAGGCCGGATCCAGTCCGGCTCGGTGGTGCTGCTGGTCGCTTTCGGCGCGGGCTTCACCTGGGCCAGCGCGGTGCTCCGGTGGTAAGCGTGCTGATGTGCCCGGGTCAGGGGGCCCAGCGGGTCGGCATGGGACGCGACCTGGCGGAGCGGTTCCCGGCGGCGCGTGAGACCTTCGCCGCCATCGACGACGCGCTGGGCGTGCGGCTGTCACGGCTCATGTGGCAGGGGCCGGAGGACGAGCTCACCCTGACCCACAACACCCAGCCCGCCATCCTGGCCCACTCGGCCGCGGTGTGGGCCGTCGTCCGGCACAAGATGGGGCCGGTCGGCGCCGCCACGGGGCACAGCCTCGGTGAATACAGCGCCCACGTGGCGGCCGGCACCCTGAGCCCCACCGCGGCGGCAGCGCTGGTCCGCCGCCGGGGCGAGCTGATGCTGGCCGCCGGCGAGGCCCGCCCCGGTGCCATGGCCGCCGTGCTGGGCCTCGGGACCGAGGACGTCGATCTGGCCTGCAACGAAGCCTCCGGGCCCGACGGCGTCGCCGTGGCCGCCAATCTCAACGCCCCCGACCAGACGGTGATCTCCGGAGACCCCGTGGCGGTGACCCGGGCGGGCGAGGCCTGCAAGGCGCGCGGGGCCAAGCGGGTGCTCCCGCTCAAGGTCAGCGGTGCCTTTCACTCGCCGCTGATGGTGCCGGCCGTGGATGGCCTCCACGATGCCCTCACCGGGGTAACCTTCGCCGACCCCGCCTTTCCCGTCATCGCCAACGCCAGCGGCGAGGCCGTCCGGACCGGCGCCGACGCGAAGCGGCTGCTGGTGGATCAGCTGACCGCGCCGGTCCGCTGGGTGGCCTGCATGCAGGCGGCCGCGGCGCTCGTCCCCGGCGCGACGTTCGTCGAGCTGGGCCCCGGCAGCGTGCTGTCCGGACTGCTCAAGCGGATCGTGCCCGGCGCCGCCAGCCTGACCCTGGGCACGGCGGACGAGGTCGAGAGGTTTCTGGCGTGACCACGATCGACCTTACCGGCAAGGTGGCCTTCGTCACCGGCGGGACGCGCGGCATCGGGCTGGCCATCGCCCGGACGCTGCACCAGGCCGGCGCTGCCGTCGCCGTGGCCGGCCGCGACGGGGAACGGGCAGGACAGGTCGCGGCCGAGCTGGGCGCTCGGGCCCACGGTGTGGCGTGCGACGTGGCCCAGGCCGACCAGGTCGAGGCCGCCATCCGCTCGGCCGAGCAGGCGCTGGGCCCGGTCGACATTCTGGTCAACAACGCCGGGCTGACCCGCGACAACATCCTGCTCCGGCTCACCGAGGCCGACTGGGACGCGGTGATGGACGCCAACCTCAAGGGTGCCTTCCACACCACCCGCGCGGTGATCAAGGGGATGATGAAGCGGCGGAGCGGGCGGATCGTCAACATCACCAGCGTGGTCGGCCTGTGGGGCAACAAGGGGCAGGCCAATTATGCCGCCAGCAAGGCGGGCCTGATCGGCTTCACCCTCTCCGTGGCCAAGGAGTATGCCAGCCGCGGGGTCCTGGTCAACTGCGTCGCCCCCGGATTCATCGAGACCGACATGACGGCCGCCTTGCCCGATGACGCGAGGGCGACCTTATTAGAGAGCATTGCTTTGGGCCGTCTGGGCCGCCCCGACGACGTGGCGGGCGCGGTGCTGTTCCTGGCCTCCGACCTGGCCGCCTACATGACCGGGCAGGTCCTGGTGATCGATGGTGGCCTGGTCATCTGACCTGCGCCCGCGTGACACTCCAATCGAGGACGACATGAGCAACGTCGAAGAGAAGGTAAAGGACATCATCGTCGAGGAGCTGGGCGTCGAGCGGGAGAAGCTCACCAGCGAGGCCAGCTTCATGGAGGACCTCGGCGCCGACAGCCTGGACACGGTCGAGCTCGTCATGGCGTTCGAGAAGGAGTTCGACATCGACATTCCCGACGAGGACGCCGAGAAGCTCCGCACGGTCGGCGATGCGATGAACTACCTGCACGAGAAGATCGGAAAGTAGCTTGGCGCACCGTGTCGTGGTCACCGGCCTCGGGCTGGTGACCCCCGTCGGGACCGACGTCGATTCGACCTGGACCGCCCTGCTGGCGGGGACCTCCGGCGCCGCGCCGATCACCAAGTTCGACCCCGCCCGGCTGTCCGTCCGGTTCGCCTGCGAGGTGAAGGGCTTCGACCCGCTGCAGTACATCGATCGGAAGGAAGCCCGCCGCTACGATCTGTTCGCCCAGTTCGCGCTGGCGGCGGCCCACCAGGCGGTCAGCCAGGCGGGCCTGGAGGGCCGGTTCCCCTCGCCGGATCGCACCGGGGCGATCATCGGGAGCGGCATCGGCGGGATGCAGACGTACGAGGACAACTGCACCGCCTACGTGACCAAGGGCCCCGACCGGGTGTCCCCCTTCTTCGTTCCCATGTTCATTCCCGACATCGCGGCCGGCCTGGTCAGCATCCGCTACGGGCTCCGGGGACCCAACTATGCGACGGTGTCGGCCTGCGCCTCCTCGGCCCATGCCATTGGCGACTCGTTCCACCTGATCCGGCACGGCGTGGCCGACGCCATGGTGACCGGCGGTGCCGAGGCGGCCATCACCGGCCTGACGGTCGCCGCCTTCGCCAACATGAAGGCGTTGTCCAGCCGGAACGATTCGCCCGCGACCGCCAGCCGGCCGTTCGACCGCGATCGCGACGGCTTCGTGCTGGCCGACGGCGGGGCCATCGTGGTGCTGGAGAGTCTCGAGCACGCCGAGCGGCGCGGGGCCCGGATCCTGGGCGAGGTACTGGGCTACGGCTCGAGCGCCGACGCCTACCACATCACGTCGCCGGCGGAGCACGGAGAGGGAGCCCAGCGCGCCATGCGGTCATGCCTGGCGGACGGGAGCATCGATCCGGCCGACGTGGGGTACATCAACGCCCACGGCACCTCCACCGAGCAGGGCGACATCGCCGAAACCGAGGCGGTCAAGGCGGTGTTCGGCGACCAGGCCCGGCGGCTGGTGTTCGGCTCGACCAAGTCGATGACGGGTCACCTGCTCGGCGGGGCCGGGGCGCTGGAGTTCGGCGTTTCCCTGCTGGTGGCCCGGTGCGGCGTGATCCCCCCGACCATCAACCAATTCCACCAGGACCCGCGGTGCGATCTGGACTGCGCCCCCAACCACAAGGTGGAACGCCAGGTGGACGTGGCCCTGAGCAACTCCTTCGGCTTCGGCGGCCACAACGTCACGCTGGCGGTGAAGAGGTGGGACGCCTAGTCCTCCGATGAGCCCCGCCTCCGATCCCCTGCCGGCCGGCGTGCCCCCCCGGGCGTCGGCCGGCATCGTCGTTCTGGCCACGCTGGCCGTCGTGGCCGCGCTGTATTTCGGGCGCGAGCTGCTGGTGCCGGTGGCGCTGGCCGGCCTGTTCACCGCGCTGCTCCGTCCGCTGGTCCGGCCGTTCGAGCGTGCCGGACTTTCAGCCCCGATCGGCAGCACGGTCGTGATGCTGGTGCTGCTCGGCGTGCTCGGCGTGGGCGCCTCCTTGCTGTCGGGGCCGGTACACCAGTGGCTGGCTCAGGCGCCGGACACCTTTGCCGCGGCGCAGGCCAAGCTTCAGTCCCTGCGCCGCCCGCTCCAGGCGGTGACCAGCGCGGTGGAGAAGATCGAGCGCAGCACAACCGGGGCAGGGGCGCCGGTGGATTCGGCCGGCCGGGGCGAAGCCGGGCGGCAGCCCGGTGCGACGGCCACCCGCCCCGCCCGCCGGGAGCCGGCGCCGGGTGAGGAACGCGCCACCGCCGGAGCCGGGGCCGCGGGGGCCGGCGGCGGCGGCCCGAGCGGTGGCGGCTCGGTCGCCAGCATCGCCGCGCGGGTGTTCGGCACCACCACGGCCGTGCTGGCCGGGATCGTGGAAGTCGTGCTGCTGACCTTTCTGCTGCTGGCCTCGGGCGACAAGTTCGTGGCCAAGCTGGTCCACGTCCTGCCGCTCCGACGGGACAAGCGGGAGGCGGTGGCCATGGTCCGCGAGGCGGAAGGCGTGGTCACCCGCTACCTGGTGGCTACCGCGCTGATCAACCTGGGGCAGGGAGCCCTGGTGGGCGTCGCCATGGCCCTGCTGCACGTGCCCAACCCGGTGCTCTGGGGGCTGCTGACCTTCCTGCTCGAGTTCATCCCCTATCTCGGCGGCGCCTGCATGATCATCCTGCTGGCACTGATCGGGCTGGCCACGTTCGACTCGGTCGGGCAGGCGGTCCTGCCGCCGGCGATCTACCTCGCCATCACCACCCTGCAGAACAACCTGGTCAGTCCCGTGGCCTACGGGCAGGGCCTTCGGCTCAATCCCGTGGCGGTGTTCATCGGCGTGCTCTTCTGGTACGGGCTGTGGGGAGTGCCGGGGGCGTTTCTGGCGGTCCCGCTGGTGGCGACCATGCGGATCCTGGGGGAGCATATCGATGGATTGGCACCGGTGAGCGAGTTCCTGGGCGAGTAGGGCGGAGAATTCTGCGGCTGGCGGCCAGTACCTGCCCGGGTCGTCGTCTGGCTCAGCGCTCGGCGGGCGAGGGCCGAAAATCGGCGGCCAGGGTGACGAGGAACGCGCCCATTCGCCGGGCCTCCTCCACGGTCAGGTCGCGCGGCACCATGACGTGAGCCAGCAGGTCGGGCCGTAGCGGGTAGTCGAAGGTGATGGCGCCGTGCGGGCCGGTCGGGCGAGTTGGCCAAGGCAGCGGCGCGTTGGCCTCGCCGAGCGCGGGGCCGGCAGGGGCGGGCGCCAGGTTCGCTTGGAATTCTCCGCGGCCCGGCGCACCGCGGCCCGACGCACCGCCCGCTGCCCCGTTCGAGTTCCCCGCAGATTGCCGGCGCGGATCCTTCCGCGATCGCTCCGGCGACCGGGCCCCCGGCCGGAAGGCGTAGCTGCCCGGATCCTCCATCCAGCGGCTGAACTCCTCGATGGCCCGAGTGACCCGGCGCCGATACTCTCCCACCGAGGCGGGCGACAGGCGGCCGGGGTACCGGTTGAGAAAGTCCTTGAAGGTCCGCTCCACCTCGATCCGACGCACATCCGCTGCTTCTTCCGGGCTGAGCTCCTCCAACACCTTGGCCGTGGCCACCCGCCACCCCTGGGCGGTCGCGGGGTGGACCAGGCCTTTGGCGACCACGAATTCGATGAACCGGGCCAGGGCGGCTCGGGAGTAATCGGGCTGGGGGGCCATTGGGCGCTCCATTTGGGCCTGGCTCAATCTAGGCCGTAGGTGTTGGAGCGCAAGCGTTTGTTGATAGATGTGGGCAAACCAAACGCGGCTCGGCACGGTGTGCAAAGCTGTGGATAAAAACAACTTGGACAGCGACCGATCAGGCGGCGGCACAACGCGCCCAAACGCAGGCCAACTGGCGCCAACGTTGGCAGGGCCGAGCCTGGGCGCGCAGCCGCCGCCGCCTGGATATCAAACGCCGTCCAACGCGCCGTTTGAGCAGGGCGACCGCGACGCTCCCAACATCGCGCGCCGCAACACAACGCTCCGGGCCTGAGAGGAACTCAGGGACTGAAGGCGTGTGTGGGGAGCCACCGGCGGAGGAGAATCAGGCGGAGGAGAATGAGGAGGAAAGCCATGGGCGGCGACACACGCCGGCTCTGGGGAGCGGCAGTGCAGCAGAAGGTGGAGCCGCCTCTGAACCAGGTGCCGGAGGCAGGTGCTGGAGGCAGGTGCCAGTCAAAGCAGGCCCGCAGGGACCCCAATAGCCGTCGACGCCGATGTCCCCCGCCCAGCACGGCCCATGTCGCCCCGCCCACCACGGCGGTGTGGCGGCCACGGGATACCACCGCTGCCTTGCATCCGCAGAACTCCGCGGCGCCGCTGGCCCATTCCCCTGCGGGCCCGCTAGATTTGCCTCTTCTTAGCCGCGTTCCGTCAAGGAGATAGCATGGCCCAGGGCATCGCCGCTTTCCAGCTCAGAGACGCCGCGCTCGCCCCCATCGCCGACAAGGTCCTGGCCGGCGAGCGGCTCGATGACGCTGACGGGCTCACTCTCTACCAGACCGCGGACCTGCTGGGCCTCGGGCGCCTGGCCGATCACGCCAATGCCCGCCGGAACGGGGACCGGGTCCTGTTCTCGGCCAACCAGCACATCAACCCGACCAACGTGTGCATCCTGCGGAACACCTGCGTGTTCTGCTCGTTCGCCCGGATGCCCAAGGAAGAGGGCGCCTATACCCGCTCGCTGGAGGAGGTCTTCCACGAGGCGGAGCAGGCCCGGGCCATGCCGACCCGGGAGTTCCACATCGTCGGCGGGCTCCATCCCAAGCTCCGGCTGAGCTATTACACCGACATGCTGCGGGGGCTCAAAGCCCGCCACCCGGGAGTGCACATCAAGGCCCTCACCGCGGTGGAAATCGCCCACCTGGCCCGGATCGAGCGCATCAGCGAGCGCGAAGTCCTGCTGGCCCTCCGCGAGGCGGGCCTCACCAGCCTGCCCGGTGGCGGGGCGGAAGTCTTCAGCACCGCGGTCCGGGCCACCATCGCGGAGCGCAAGCTCACCGGCGAGGAGTGGATCCGGGTCCACCGGACGGCGCACGAGCTGGGCATCCCGACCAACTGTACCATGCTGTACGGACACGTGGAGACGGCGGCGGACCGGGTGGCCCACCTCGCCATGCTGCGGGCGCTGCAGGACGACACCGGCGGGTTCCTGACCTATATCCCGCTGGCCTACCATCCGGATCACAACGAGCTGGGCGAAGCGCTGGGGCGGGTCGGCAGCGCCACGACCGGCCACGAAGACCTCAAGAACATCGCGGTCGGCCGGCTGTACCTGGACAACATACCCCACGTGAAGACGCACTGGCCGATGGTGACGCCGTTCCTGTCGCAGATCGCGCTGGCGTTCGGCTGTGACGACGTGGAGGGCACCGTGGTGTATGAGCGGGTCTACCACGAGGCCGGCGCGCAGACCTCGATGCAGCTGCCCTATCTCGAGCTGGTGCGCCTGATCCGCGGCGCAGGCAAGCGGCCGGTCGAGCGCGACAGCCTCTACCAGACGGTGCGGGAAGAGTTCGACGATCCGCCGCCCGAGCCCTCGCTCGGCCGAGGCGCCGGCCGGCCGGTGGTGCACGCGGCATGAGGCTCGGCCGGATTCCCTGGATCAACTGCTACCCGGTCTACGGGGCCATCGATCGCGGCATCGTGCCGGTCCCGGCCGACCTGGTGAGCGGCACCGCCTCGGAGCTCAACGACCTGCTGGCCGCGGGCGAGCTCCAGGTGAGCGTGGTCTCGGCGGTCGAGTACGCCCGGAACGCGGCGGCTTATCACCTGCTGCCGGACCTGGCCATCACCTGCGACGGCCCGGTCCACAGTGTCGCCCTGTTTGCCCGCCGGCCGGTGGCGCAGCTGGATGGCTGCACCGTGCTCCGGACCGCGTCATCCCGCACCTCGGTGCTGCTGCTGGACCTGATCGCCCGCCACCGCTGGCGGGTCACTCCGCGCTACGCCACCGCGCGGGCGGAAGCTGCCGATCTCGACGCCCTGGCCGGCCTGCCGCACGAGGCGGTGCTGGTCATCGGGGACGCCGCGCTGCTGCTGGCCGCCCAGGACCGATACCCGGTGCGGATCGATCTGGGCGCCGAATGGAAGGCGTGGACCGGGTTGCCCTTCGTGTTCGCGGTCTGGGCCGCCCGGCGGGATGCGCCGGCCGACGCGGTTCGGGCGGTGCAGGGGCGGCTGCTCGAGTCTCGAGCGTGGGGATTGGGCCATCTGGACGAGCTGGCCGCGGCGGCCGCCCGAGCCACCGGGGTCGGTGAGGCGGTCTGCCGGGCCTATCTCGGCGATCTGGACTACGCGCTATCGTATCGTCATCTGGCCGGGCTGACGGACTTCTTCCGCCGACTGGCCCAGGAAGGCTTGGTCCCGGACGGATCGCTCTCGTTCATCGCGGCCGCCTAGTGGGTAGCCGTGATGCTACATCAATGGTGTAAGGGGTTGGCGATATGAGTGTTGTCGATCGCAGCTCAAGTGAGTTCGTAGATCTGGTGGAGCTCTACCGTCGAGCCCCCCTGCTGGAGCTGGGCCAGCTGGCGGACGCCGAGCGGTGGCGCCGCCATCCCGATC
>DATAOR010000394.1:0-7943 GCA_036265635.1 Gemmatimonadales bacterium | reverse complement strand
GTCGCCTGGTACGGTGTCGTAGCCCAAGTGGGTCATCGCGGCTTCGTCCAGGAGGATGCGGCGAAGGTGGCGGCAAGCCTGGGCGGGGAGCGGAACCCGGAGGCGGAGGCGCAGGCGGCACTGGCCGGGGAAACGATCCGGCCGGCCTAAGTTAGGGGGAAGTTCCCCACATTCTTCCCCACACGGGCACGCCTGCCCCGGGTTGCATAATCCGCTGAGGGAAAAGAAGTTTGGACCTCGAGGCGTGGTGGCCGAGCGGTTGAAGGCAGCGGTCTTGAAAACCGCCAAGGGGGCAACTCCTTCGTGAGTTCGAATCTCACCCACGCCGCTCACCCTTCCCCGACGCCCTGGAGGCACGTATGTCCCCCTCATTCCGAGACGGTCGCCTGACCGAGCCCTGGGCGGCCGCCGCCGGCGTCACCCACGCCGTGCTGCGCATCGGGGCCGGCCTGCTGTTCATGCAGCACGGTTGCCAGAAGCTGTTCGGCTGGTTCGGCGGGATTGACGGGGCCGGCCACACGGTGGTGCTGATCTCGCAGTTCGGTCTGGCGGGGGTACTGGAGACCTTCGGTGGGCTGCTGCTGGTGCTGGGCCTGCTGACGCGGCCGGTGGCGCTGGTGCTGGCCCTCGAGATGTTGATCGCCTACTTCCAGGCCCACTTCCCCCAGGGCGGGGTCCCGATCGAGAACAAGGGTGAGACGCCCCTGCTCTTCATGCTGGTCTGGCTCTTTCTGGCCGGCAACGGGGCTGGCCCGTACAGTCTGGACAACCGCCGCCGAAACCGATCCGTTTGAGCTGAGTCATCCCCAGGCGGCTCCCGGAGGCGGCTCCCGGTAGCGGCTCCCATGGCCGGCTCCCCCACGCGGCTCCCGCGGCCGGGCGCCGACAACTCGGCCCCCTGCGCGTCCCCGGGACGGCCGGCCGTCAAGCGCTCGGGGCCAGGGCCGCGGGGCGGGTCTCCGCGATCTCCGCCTCGAGGTCCCCGGTCGAGCGCCCCCCGATATACCGCCGGTACCAGACTTCGGCGCTGAGCAGGAGCCAGATCCGGTTGCCGTGGTCGCGCCGGCGGGCCAGATGCTCGTCCACCAGCCGGCGCACCGTGGCGCCCTGCAGGTATCCGTCCCGCACCAGCTCGCTCTTGAGCAGCAGCATCGGCGCCAGCGCGCGGACCTCGTCCTCCATGATGTACATCAGCGGCGAGGCAAAGCCCTGTTTCTTCCGCTCCAGCACCTCGGGCGGCAGGTACTTCTCGCCCAGCCGGCGCTCCAGGTAGCGCAGCCGGCTCGGTCCGCGAACCTTGAGGTCCACCGGTACCCGGGCCATGAACTCGGCGAAGCGAGGATCGAGGAACGGGGCGCGGGACTCGAGGCTGTACGCCATGGTGGCGCGGTCGAGAATCATCAGCGACTGCCCCGGCAGGCGTGACATCACGTCGACGTACATCATCCGGTCGGGACCGTCGGCGGCATTGCTCGCGCCGTAGAGATCGACCAGACAGGTGTCGGGTCGCCGGTCGCCCAGCCGGGCCCGGTAGGACGGGGTGTACAGCTCTGCCCGCTGGGCCTCGTTGAACCAGAAGTACTGCATGCTGGCCGCGTAGCGCTCGCCCCCGGTCTTCCGGGCCATCTGGTCCACCCACCGGAGCTTGTGGGTGAAGCTCTTGAAGGTGAACTGGTCGGGCAGCCGGCGGAGCAGCTGATTCGAGACCAGGTCGCGGAGCACTTCCGGCACCGCGCGGTAGACGTCCAGCCAGCGGTCGGCGGCGTACCGGTCGTAGCCGCCGAACAGCTCGTCCCCGCCGTCCCCGCCCAGCACCACCTTGACCTCGCGGGCGGTCATCCGGGCGAGGTGGAGCAGGCAGATCGAGAGCGGGTCGGCCGGCTCGTCCAGCGCGCTGATCAGCCGCGGCAGATCGTTGCCGACCGAGGGCACGACCTCCTCGGCGAAATGCCGCGTGCCGTAGCGCTGGGCCACCGCCGCGGCAGCCGGCAGCTCGTTCAGGTTCCGGTAGGGGATGCCCATCGAGAACGTGCGGAGCTCGGACCCCAGCACCTTCACGGCGTAGGAGGCGATCAGGGTGGAGTCGAGACCGCCGCTCAGGAACGCGCCGACCGGCACGTCGCTGGTGAGGTGGATCCTGACGGTCTCGGCCAGCAGCTCGTCGATCCGGTCGAGCGTGTCGGCCTCCGAATAGGTCCACTTGGGGCCGTAGCTCAGGTCCCAGTAGCGCTCGACCCGGATCTGCCCCCGCTCCCAGGTCAGGTAGTGGGCCGGCGGGAGGGCGCGGACCTCCTCGAAGAAGGTGTCGGGTGCCTGGACGAACCGGAGGGTGAGATACTGGTCCAGCGCGAAGGGCGAGAGCCGGGCCAGCCCCGGCTCGAGCGCCAGCAGCGCCTTGATCTCCGAGCCGAACAGCAGCCGGCCGCCCCGCTCGGTATAGAACAGCGGCTTCTGGCCGAAGTGGTCGCGGGCCAGGAACAGGCGCTCCCGCCGCCGGTCCCAGATGGCGAAGGCGAACATCCCGCGGAGCCGCCGGAGCATCCGCTCGCCCTCGTCCTCGTAGAGGTGGACCAGCACCTCGGTATCGCTCCGGGTCCGGAACTGGTGTCCCCGGCCCACCAGCTCGCGGTGGAGCTCCTCGTGGTTGTAGATCTCGCCGTTGAAGACCACCACCAGCGACCCGTCTTCGTTGGTGAGCGGCTGGTGGCCGCCCGCCAGATCGATGATGCTGAGCCGCCGCATCCCCAGGCCGAGCCCACCCTCGATGAAGGTGCCCCAGTCGTCGGGCCCACGGTGCCGGATGGCATCGCACATCCGCAGCACCTCGGCTTCGGCGACGGGGCCGGGCCCGGCTATGCCCGCGATGCCGCACATATCAGGCGGCCTTCTTGCCCCACGAGACCATCATGTACCCTTCCGTGAACGGGATCAGCCGGTCCAGCATGGTCCACCCCCGCAGCGCGGGATAGATCGCCGAGTAGACCTTGTAGGCGGTGCCCACCTTGTTGAGGGCCTCGGCCGACATCGGCGCCGTGTCGCCGTGAAAGTCCTGCTCGCTGGTATCCTTGTCCTTCATCGCCTTCTTGTGGTAGGCGAAGTTGAGCAGGTCTTCCAGCGACTCCGTGAACAACCGGCAGTAGGTCTCCTGGCCTGCGACCCGGATGCCGTGCCGCTCCATCAGCGCCCGGGCCGCGGCCAGGGGATAGCCGTCTCGCGCGTGGCCGAAGCCCTCCTGGTCGGCGGTGAAGCCGAGCACCCGCTTGAGGGCGAACCCGGGACGCCCATGATCGCCCTTGGGCGCCATGAACAGAAAGTCACCCCCGGGCTTGAGCACCCGGACCATCTCGGCGAAGAAGCGCTCGTCGTCCTTGATGTGCTCCAGAAAGTTAATGGCCGCGACCACGTCGAAGCTGGCCGAGCGGAACGGGACCGACCGGTCATCGATCTGGAGCACCCGCTCGCCCACCAGCTGCCGGGCCGATGCGACGTGATCGCGCTCGAAGTCGGCGCTGGTCCAGGTCCCTCCCCGCTGGCGCAGGAAATAGGACGTCAGGCCGGTGCCGCAGCCCAGTTCGAGGCAGGTCCGGCCCTGGAGCGGCGGCAGGTGCGCCAGCAGGGCGTCCATGGTCTGCCGCTTCTTGAGCGAGCGGCGGAAGAGTTGCAGCTGCCAGGGCTCGGTCACGCAGTCTCCGGTGATGCGTTCATGATGGGCCTCCCCGCCGGCCGACGATGCCCTGCGGCCCGGCCGAGACCCGGCTAGTTGAGTTGGCCGGCGGCCCGGTACGCCAGATAGGTGCGCTGCACCCCGTCGGCCAGCTCCACCGTCGGAGCCCACTCCAGGATCCGCCGGGCCCGGGAGGTGTCGAACGCCGAATCGCTGGTGTAGAAGTCCATCCGGCGGCGGTAGATCGGCGGATCCAGCTTGAGCGTCCGGCAGACGTCCTCCACCACGGCGGCTGTGGCCAGCATCGGCGCCAGCGGCAGGTGCCTGCCATAGCGCGCGGCCCCGGTGGCCTGCCGGACGGCCTCGATCAGCTCCCGCAAGGTGCACGGCCGCGGGCCGGCCACGATCATGCTTTCACCGACCGCTGCCGGCCGCTCGCAGGCGGCGAAGAAGGCCGACACGACGTCGTCTACGTATACCATGTGGCGACGACCGGTGCCCCGGCCGAACAGGGGAAATCTGCCCCGGCTCACGCCGCGGAACAGCTTGAGCAGCCGCTGGTCGCGCGGGCCGTACACGTCGGCCGGGCGGAGAATGGTAAAGGGGAGGCCGGCGCTCGGGGCCGCCTGGCGCACCATCCGCTCGGCCGCGACCTTGGTGCGCTCGTAGATGTTGCCGGGTCGGAGCGGCGAGTCTTCGGCCGTGATCCCGGGCGCCCGGTGCCCGTAGATCCCGATCGTGCTGCAGTAGATGAACCGTTCCACCCGGCCCGCGGCCGCCGCCTCCAGCAGGCGCCGGGTCCCCTCGAGATTCACCGTCTCGAAGAATTCGTCGCTCTTGCCGCCCTCGCGCATGGCGACGGCCAGATGGAACACGTGGGTGGCGCCGCGCATGGCCCGGGCGCACAGCTCGGCGTCGGTGATGCTCCCGGGCAGGATCTCGACACCCTGCCGCGCCAGCAGCTCGGCGTTGGCCTGCTCTTCCGGCCGATCGGTCAGGCCCAGCGCCACCACCTGGGCGCCCAGACGCCGCCCCGCTTCGGCCAGGTGGGACCCGATGAAGCCGGTCCCGCCGGTGACCAGCAGCTTCATCCGCCGGCGCCCGCGTAGCGGTCGGCCAGGGCGGTGAGGATCCGCTCGCTGGCCCGGCCGTCCCCGTACGGATTGACCGCGTTGGCCATCCGGGCGTAGGCCTCGGGCGAAGTCAGCAGTTCGCTGGCGGCGGCCACGATCCGGTCACGGTCGGTGCCGACCACCATGGCGGTGCCGGCCGTGACCCCCTCGGGCCGCTCGGTCACCTCGCGCAGCACCAGCACCGGCTTCCCCAGGGAGGGCGCCTCTTCCTGGACGCCGCCGCTGTCGGTCAGCACCAGGTGGGCCCGGTTCATCAGGTGGACGAACTCGAGGTAGTCCACCGGGGGGACCAGGTGCATGCCGGGGAGGTCGCACAGCAGCTCTTCCACCGTGCGCTTCACTTCGGGGTTCGGATGGACGGGGAGGACGAACTGCAGCTCGGGAAAGCGGCCCGCGAGTTCGCGGATGGCGGCGCAGGTGGACCGGAGCGGAGCCCCGAAGCTCTCCCGCCGGTGGGTGGTCACCAGCACCAGCCGCCGGCTCGGGTCGAGTGCCTGGAGCGCGGGCGTCCGGAAGCGGTAGTCGGGGTGCACCGTCTGGAGCAGGGCATCGATCACCGTATTGCCGGTGAGGAACACGTCCGCCGCCGGGATCCCTTCGGCCAGCAGTGTGTCGCGCGCCGCCGGGGTGGGCGCGAAGTGGAGCGCCGCGATCCGGGTGGTCAACACCCGGTTCATCTCCTCCGGGAACGGCTGCCACCGGTCGCCGGTCCGGAGGCCGGCCTCGACGTGCGCCGTGGGAATCCGCTCGAGGAACGCGGCCAGCGCGGCGGCGAAGGTGGTGGTGGTGTCGCCCTGAACCAGGATGACGTCCGGCCTGGTCCGGCGCAGCAGGGGCGGGAGCCGGTCGAGGATGCCCGAGGCGATCCCCGCCGGCGTCTGGCCCGGCACCATCAGGTCGAGGTCCACGTCGGCCTTGAGCGAGAACACCTCCAGCACCTGGTCGAGCATGGTCCGGTGCTGGGCCGTGACGCAGATGAGCGACTCGAACTGGTCGGGCGCCGCCCGCAGGGCGCGGACGATCGGCGCCATCTTGATCGCCTCCGGCCGGGTGCCGAAGACGCTGAGGACGCGGATCATCGGCCGGCGTGCGCCGCTTGGAGCCGCTCGGCCATGGTCTGCATGGTGACGAAGCGGAAGCCCCGCTCGACCACCCGGCCGAACACCTGGCGGAGCACCCCTTCGCGCACGCCCTCGTAACAGGGGTGGCCGTACAGGATCACCTCGTCGTGGGCCTCCAGGTGCTGGTCCAGCAGCCGCAGCACTTCGGCCTCCGGGGTCCCCCGGGCGCCGTGGTACTCGAGGAAGGGGATGGTCCTGGGGCCCGACAGGGTCACCGGTATGGTCCAGTGCCGCAGCGTGCGACCGCCTGCCGTGGCCAGCTGCGGCTCGCCCCCGATGCCATCGCCGTTGTAGAGGAAGCCGAGCCGATCCAGCAGGGCCATCACCCGCTCGTCGGAGTAGAAGCCGGGCGAGGAGAACCCGACCGGCTTCCCGAAATGGCGGACGAAGTGGGCGTACGACTGCTCCACGTCGCTGGTCAGCTCGTCGTCCGGCAGCTCACGGAACCGGCGGCTCCAGATCACGTGGTCCATCCCGCCGTGCAGTCCGAGCTCGTGGCCTTCGGCCTGGAGCTCCTGGATCTCCGGGATGAAGCTCAGCCCTACCGGCCGCGCCAGCACCGTCTCCAGCACGAAGCGGGGCCAGCCGGTCTTCTTGATCAGATGCACCGCCTCCCGATCGGCCAGCTTGGCCTTCGACCGGGTGACGCCCTTCCCCAGCCATTCGCGGAGGTTGGTCGACCGCCCCATGTTGACGAAGAACGTGTTGGGCACGCCGAAATCGCGGCAGGCCGCCCGGATCCGGGGAAGCCCGTCGGTGACGCACACACGATGATCCACGTCCCAGCGAAAGGCGAACAGCCGATCGGTCACCGGCCCGCCCGCGCCATCACGGCGGCGTAGATCTGCTCGAACTGCTCGGCCGTGCGGTCCCAGTCGAACAGGCGGAGCGAGCGCTCCCGCCCGGCGCGGCCCATCGCGGCCCGGCGCGCCGGATCGGCCAGCAGACTGCCCATGGCCTCGGCCAGGGCGGTCGAATCCCCGCGGGGGACGATCAGGCCGGTGACACCGTGCTCGACCACCTCGGGCAGGCCGCCCGCGTCGCTCGCGACCACCGGCGTCTCGCATCCCATCGCCTCTGCGGCCGGGATGCCGAACCCTTCCTCGAGTGAAGGGATCACCGAGATGGCCGCCGCCCGGTAGTAGGGCGGCAGCTCGCTGTTCGGCACCCACCCCAGAAACGTCACCCGGTCGCCGATGCCCAGCGACTCGGCCAGCTGAATCAACTCGGGACGCTCGAAGCCGTCGCCGGCCACGACCACCCGCAGATCGGGGAACCGCGGCGTCAGCTTGGCCGCGGCCTCGACCAGGAATCGGATGCCCTTCCGGGGGAACAGCTGACGGCAGGCGAACACCATCTGCGGCCCGTACTCGGGATGCACCGGCTTGGGACCTGGAGCCGGACTGAACCGCCGCAGGTCGGTCCCGTTGAAGACCAGGTGGACCGACTCGGGTGGGGCGCCGGCCCGGAGGGCGTGCTGGCGGCAGTCTTCCGTGATGGCCGTAAGCGCGCTGGCGTGCCGCAGGGTCCACCGCAGCGGGGGTCGGACGTACCAGCGGGTGGGGAAGTCGTACCCCTGTTCGGGGTTCACGTAGACGTCCCCGCCGTGCATGGTGATGACGGACGGCAGGCGGAGCTTTCGGGCGGCCTGGACGGCTGCCGGCCCTGTGGGGATGGCCCAGTGGGCGTGAATGACGTCGGCTCCCTGGTCCCGGGCCGCGGCCACCGTGGCCCGGTACTGGGCCTCCATGTAGTGGGCCATCACCGCGATCCGGGCGAACTTGCCCATCAGGTTGATTCGGCTCTGGGCCACCCGCCCGTAGGTCAGGTCCGCGGGCAGCTCCATGGGGAATCGACGCACTTCGACCCCATCGAACTGCTCCACCTCCGGCAGGGTGGCACTGCCCGGCGTCACCACCGTCACCTGATGTCCCCGCAGGGCCAGGTGGCGGTTGATGTCGTGCACGTAGGTCGCCTGGGTGTCGGTGGCGTGCTTCGGATACCAGTATGTCGGACAGATGATTC
>DATAOR010000393.1:0-13738 GCA_036265635.1 Gemmatimonadales bacterium | reverse complement strand
CGCGGCCCAGTGCATCGGCTGCGGCGCCTGCGTGGCGGCCTGCCCCAACGGCTCGGCCTCGCTGTTCACCGCGGCGAAGATCTCGCACCTGGGGCTGCTGCCGCAGGGCCAGCCCGAGCGGATGCAGCGCGTCCGCCGGATGGTCGAGCGGATGGACGTCGAGGGCTTCGGCGGGTGCAGCTGGTACGGCGAATGCCAGGAGGCCTGCCCCAAGCTGATCAGCATCGACACGATCGCCCGGATGAACCGCGACTTCCTCCGGGCGGCAATGGCTCCGGTGCGGGCGGCGGCGGCCGAGTCGGACTGACCCGGCTGGTTCCCGCCGGCCTGGCCCTGCTGGCGCTTGCGGGATGGGTCGGTCCGACCTTGGCCCAGGACCGGCCGTGGCTCCGGTTGGGGGGCCAGGTGATCGGCGCCTACGAGCGGGCCGACCGGATCCCGGGCGGCCGCGGGCTGGACGAGATCCGCCTCGTCCAGCCCGTGCTGTTTCTCCATGCCGGCGGATTTCATCCCGGCGGACTTGGCCGGCTCGAGCTGAGCGGGGTGCTCAACTTCGAGGGCGCCACCATCCCCAACGGCGAGCTGGCCCCCGGCAACTGGGGCGAAGGCTTCGTCGACCGGCGGCATCCCCACACCTACCTGCATGAGCTGGTGCTCACCGCCGGCGACCTGCTGGGCCGGCACGATGGCGACGGCGATCTGTCGCTCAGCGCAGGCAAGGGGTTCGCGCCGTTCGGCACGGACGACCCGATGGTCCGGCCGTTCGTCCGCTATCCCGTCAACCACCACCTCTCCCAGATCCTCGAGCGGGCGGTCGCCATCGCGGCGGTCCGGACCGGACCGGTCCGGGCGGAGATCGGTCTGTTCAACGGCGACGAGCCCGAGCACCCCGGTCAGTGGCCCCGGATCGGCGGGCGGTTCGGCGACTCGTGGAGCGCCCGGCTCACCGGCACGCTCCGGCCGGGGGCCACCGTCCAGGGCTCGCTGGCCCACGTCCACTCACCCGAGCACCGGCCCGGCGCGGGCACCGATCAGCACAAGCTGAACCTCTCGGCCCGCTGGCAGGGGAGGTTTGGCGGTCATGCCACCTACGCCCTGGCGGAGTGGGCCCGGACCTCGGAAGCGGACGGCTTCTTCGTGTTCCACAGCCTGCTGGTCGAGGGTGCATGGTCGGCGGGTCCCCAGCGTCTCCAGTACCGGTTCGAGCGGACCGAGCGCCCGGAGGAGGAGCGCCTCACCAGGTTCCGGTCGCTTCGCCCTCACCTGGAGAACTCGATTCTCGGGGTGACCCGGTGGACGGTGCACACGCTCGGCTACGGCATCCAGGCGTTCGGGCGGGGGCGTCTGCTGGCCGAGCCCCTGGCCGAGATCGGGTTCGCCCGGGTCACCAAGATGGGCGGCGGTATCTTCGAGCCGGCTGCCTTCTATGGCCGGGACCACATCTGGACCCTGACGCTGGGTGTTCGAGTCACCGCCGGTGCGAGGATGCATCGGATGGGCCGGTACGGCGCTGCCGAGGAGGAAGGGATGGACGTGATGACGTCGGGCCACGGAATGCAGCCATGAGGCGGCGAAGAGTGCCGGGCGTCGCGCTCGCCGCGGGCGCGCTGCTGGTGGCAGGCTGCGGCGGCAGCGACGGGAGCGGCCCCGGGCCCAACCCGTCCGGCGCCCTGGCGGTGCGGGCCGGCGGCAACAACGTCCCGGACCGGTTCAGCTCGGACCTCTGGGTCCACCGCTCCTGGGCCTACAGCGGCACCTGGGGCGCACCGACCCAGGCTCGTCAGCGCGGCAACGCCATCAAGATCTGGTCGCTGGACGGCAGCGGGGCCCCGACCCTGGCCGACTCGATCGTCATCCCCGGCATCAGCACGGTGAGCGACCTGCAGGTGAGCGAGGACGGCGCTGTGCTGGTGGCCAGCACCGAGGGGGGCGGCAACAACGGGCTCTTCGTCTATGGCCTGGCCTCACCGCAGTCGCCCGTCCTGCTCGACAGCGCGCTCGTCTCGCAGGGCATTCACACGGCCACCATCGCCGATCTCGGGGGCAAGCGCTACGTCTTCGCCGCCCGCGACCCGGCGGATCCGGCGCTGCTGGTCTACGAGATCACCGATCCGTCCGCCATCGTGCTCCGGACGACCGTGCCCATCCCGCCCAACTACGGCATCCACGACACCTTCGTCCGGGACGGCATCGCCTTCGTCTTCGCCTGGAACACCGGCGTCATCATCTACGACGTAGGAGGCGCGGGCGCCGGCGGGTCACCGGAGGCGCCGGTCGAGCTCAGCCGGCTGGTCACCGCGACCGACGGGGTCTCGGGCGGGGCGCAGGTGCATAACGGCTGGTGGTTCCACAACCCGGCCACCGGCGAGCGGCGCTACCTGTTCATCGGGCAGGAGGGCGCCGGCGTGGTGGGCGCGGCGTCGAGCGGCGATCTCCACGTGGTGGACGTGGCCGATCTGACCCATCCGCAGGAGGTGGCCACCTTCCACCTGGCTGGGGCGGGGACCCACAACTTCTGGGTGGATGAGGAGCGGCAGATCCTCTACCTGGCGTACTACAACGGCGGGGTGGTGGCGCTCGACGTGTCGGGCACCCTCGCGGGCGACCTGTCGAGCCGGCTGATCTCCCAGATCCAGCCGGGCGGGGCGGGGAACACGTACACCTGGGGAGTGCAGCTGTCGGGCGGGTCGCTGTACGCCATCGACATGCTCAGCGGGCTGTGGCAGCTGTCCGTGCCATGACCTCTGCTAGCGGTTGCTCGCCGGCGGCGTAGGCACGGGTCCCGTCGCGGCCGGGGGAGGGCTGCTCGGCGATCCGGTGGGCGGCCGGCTGGCCGGGGGTGGCGTCGGCTTCGGGCCGGCCGGCCCGGCCGAGGCGGCCGGCGGGGCTGCCGCGCCCGCCGGCCACCGATTGTTGCTCCGGTCCACATCCGGGTACCAGCCGTCCGGGTCGATGGTCACACCGTTCACCTTCTGTGGCCCCGGCACCCGCGCTACGTAGGTCCGGCCCAGCCCCCAGATCTCCACCGGAAGCCGGAGCCGCTGGATGCGCCCGTCGGCCAGCTGCAGCGCCAGCTCGACCGGCATCGGCATCTGGCCGGCATTGCGCAGGTAGACCCGCGAGACCACGCCCGCCGAATCCGACAGGGCCACCGAGTCCACCGCCTGATCCAGCCGATCGGTAGTGTAGAACCACGACCGCCAGAACCAGCTCAGGTCCTCCCCCAGCCCGTCCTCCATCGTCCGGAAGAAGTCGGCCGGGGTCGGGTGCTTGAACGCCCAGCGCCGGAAATATTCCCGGAAGACCGGATCGAACCGTTCCGGCGAGGTGATCCGCTCCCGCAGCAGCACCAGGCCGAGGGCCGGCTTGTTGTACAACGCCTGGCGCCAGTTCTCGCCGGTCCGCATCCGGTCGGCCGGCGTCATGATCGCTTCCTCGTCGCCGGAGAGGGCGTTCTTGATGTAGGTCTCGGCCACGCCACGGGCGGTGGGCAGGGGAGCGCCCGGGAACCTGGCGGGGAAGCTGTAGTGGTTCATGAAGCTGTTGAAGCCTTCGTCCATCCAACCGTACTGCCGCTCGTTGCTTCCCACCACCATGGGAAACCAGGTGTGACCGAACTCGTGGTCGGTCACGCTGTACAGCCCCTGCGGATCGGTCCGGTTGCGGCAGAAGACGATCATCGGATACTCCATCCCGCCCTCGATCCCGTTCACGTTGCTGGCGTAGGGGTAGGGATAGGGCGCCCACTGGCGGGAGTAGAACTCGATCGCCGTCTTGGCATACTGGGTAGCCTCGCGCCAGAGCGAGTCGGCCGAGGGCGGATAGAAGCTCATCGCCAGGGTGCGGCCGCCATTCACCCCGACCGCGTCCCAGACGAAATGCCGGGCGGCCGCCCAGGCGAAATCCCGTACGCTGTCGGCGGTGAAGTGCCAAGTCAGGGTGGGAAAGCCGGTCGGCGGCCGGCTGGCGGGATCGCCGATCTCGTCCTTGCTCCGGATGAGAACCGTCTCCGTGCTGGTCCGGGCCCGGGCCAGCCGGGCCCGCTGGGCCGCGGTCAGGACCTCGTCCGGGTTCTGCAGCGTGCCGGTGGCGGCCACCAGCATGTCCGCCGGCACCGTCAGGCTCACGTCGAAGCTGCCGTACTCGAGGTAGAACTCACCCTGGCCGAGATACTGCTCGGTGTTCCAGCCGCGCACGTCGTCGTACACCGCCATCCGGGGGTACCACTGGGCCACCTCGTAGATGGTGGCGCCGTCGATGTCCTCCAGGCCCATCCGGTTGCTGTTGGCGCCGAAGGGGAACGACCACGACAGCTCGAGCAGCTGCTTGCCCCGGGGCGGCAGTGGCCGGGCCAGCTCAATCCGCATCGCGGTGCCGTTCACACTGTACCTCAGGGGCGAGGCCGGGACGGCCGGCCGGGCCGGCGCCCCCGGCCTGGCCTTGGTCGCGGGCGTGGCCGGCTCGCCCACCTTGAGCAGCCGCACGGAGACTTCGGCCCCCTTGGTGCCGAAACGCGGATCCTGGCCGAAGACGCGGTACCCCCGGCTCTCGCTGTTGAACAGGTTCTGCTCCAGCTGGAGCCAGACGTAGCGAAGGGTATCGGGCGAGTTGTTGGTGTAGCCGATCCGCTCCTCACCCCGGAGCGAACGGGTGGCCGTGTCGAGGGTGGCCCGGATGACGTAGTCCGCCCGCTGCTGCCAGTAGCCCGGTCCGGGAGCACCGCTGCCGGTGCGCAGCTCGTTGGCGGCCGGCAGATCGAGCCGGCGGAAGGCGTCCTCGGGGTGATCGCCGGCGGACCGGCCCGGGGGCGCTCCTTGCGCGGCCGCGTGGGACACGAGCAGGCCAGCCGTCAGCAGGAGAGCCAGGCGAAACGACACGGAGCACGTCCTCGATCGGAGGTGAAGAGAAAAGGCCGCGTGGCGGCCAGCCGGCTCAGCGGGCCAGCGCGCGACCGGTATAGCCGCGCTCGCCGGTGACCTCGCGGACCACGTAGGGCGCCAGCCACTCGGGCAGGTCCACCGCGCCCTCGGCTCCGGGGACCACCTCGAGCAGGACGAGGTCCCGGTCGAGGAATTCGTCGATCTCCCACTGCAGGCCATAGTCCAGCACCACGTGCCGGCGCTTGCGGACCCGGCGCCCCGCGGTGAGCGGCCACATGGTTTCGAACAGTGCCGGGTCGACCTCCCCCTCGGGCCCGCTCGGCGCCGGACTGGTCGCCGGCCGGGTGGAGCGGAGGATGGGGGGGCGCGGGTTGGGCCCGAGCGCGCGGACGCGCTCGACCACCCGGAGGCCGGGCAGCCAACCCTGCTCGATGTCCTGGCGGGCGAAAGGCCGGGCCGAGGCGGGCACCCGGCGGAGGAGAAAGCGCCGCTCGAGGTCGGCCAGGCAGGCGGTGCGGTTGGCCACTCGGTACCCGACCGAGGCGACCTGCTCGAAGAAGGTCTCCGCGGCCCCGGCCAGCCACTCGCCTCGCAGGCGGGCGAACGCCTCGGCCTCGCGTTCCTCCAGCCGCTCGGCCAGCGCCAGCAGGCCTGGCCGGGGATCGCCCGCATCGGCCGGCCCACCGCCCGCCGGATCGCGCACGGCGCGAGCCAGCCGGCGGACATGCTCCCGCTCGGCTCGCGGCAGGTCGGCGAGCAGGGCGACCCGCTGGGCCCGGCTGTCCCGAAGCTCGCCGAGCAGCCGTTGCAGCTCGCGCAGCCGGGCGATCAGCGGCTCGACCCCGGCCAGCTCGGTCCGGAGCGGCTCCAGCAGATAGCGCAGCCGCTTGACACCCAGGCGGGCCCGATGGGGCGGCGCCGGGTCCACCATCGTGCGGACCGCGGCCAGCCGGACCTCGAGATCTCCACCGGCCTGGAGGATCCGGCTGCCGATCACCGTGGCCGCCTCGTGGCGGCGGCGGTCCGGGTCACGCTCGATCTCGAGGCGGAACCGCTCGAGCCTGCGGCGCAGGCGCCGCTCGAGCCGGGCAAACCGCCGGTGGACCCGACGAATGAGACGCCGATCGTGCCGGCGCCGGCGCGCTTCGGACCGCTCCAGATGCCAGCGGAGGCCGGCCTGCTGGCGTTCGCTCAGGCCGGCGGCCTGGTCGCGCTCCCACAGCAGGAACACCTCGGCGTCCCGGCTCTGGCCGGTGCGCCGGGCCAGCCGGGCGAGCCGGCGGCGGAACCGGGGCGACACGCCGGCCGCCAGCTCGGGGCGATAAACCTGGAGGCTGCTGCGGAGCCGCCGGGAGGCGACCCGAAAATCGTGGAGCGCCATGGGATCGGTGGGGTCGCTCAGGCGGCGGGCGGCGTCGGCGGTCCGGTCGAGCAGCGCCAGCGCAATCAGCCTGGCCGCCTCTTCGGCCGGCAGGTCCAGCAGATAGTCCGGCAGCGACACGACCACCTCCGACGACGCCCGGGCGGGAACCGGAATGTACGGATCGGCTGAGCGGGGCGGAAGCCGGCCCCGCGCCTGCTCAGGGTGTGGTGCCGGTGGGCGCCGTCCAGCCGTCGTTGGCCGTATTCACGTCGGGGAACAGGCCGTCGGGATTGACTCGCGCGCTCACCACCGTGCGCCCGGGAGGCACCCGGTAGACGTAGCGATTGCCGTTATACCAGATCTCCACGGGGAGCTTCACCGTCTGGCCGGTTCCGTCGGCGAATCCGAGCTCGAGCTCCACCGGCATCACCGCGGCCCCCAGGCTTCGGATGGTCACCAGGGCGGTGCCGTCTCGTGCCGGCTTGACGCTCTCGACCGTCTGGTCGAGCGCCGCCGTGGTGAGGAAGAAGCCGCGCCAGAACCACGACAGGTCGCGCCCGGACACCTCCTCCATCGTCCGGAAGAAGTCGGCCGGCTGGGGATGCCGGAAGGCCCAGCGCCGGGTGTATTCCCGAAACGCGGTGTCGAACACCTCGGCGCCCAGCACCTTGCTCCGGAGCGCCAGCAGCACGATCGACGGCTTGACGTAGGCCAGGCTGCCGAGATTGTCGTTGGTCCGGTACCGGTTGGCCGGGGTGAGAATCGGCTGGGCGGTCGGGCCCTGGTCGAGCCCGGTGACGAAACGGATCTCGTTCCGGCGGGTGTCGGTGTCGTCCCGGTTCCAGTAGTCCTGTTCCGAGAAGGTGTTGATGAACGTGTTGAAGCCCTCGTCCATCCAGGCGTAGCGCCGCTCGTCGGAGCCCACGATCATGGGGTACCACATGTGCCCGATCTCGTGGGTCACCACGTTGTACAGCTCGGCCTTGTCGTCGGCCGGGGCTTCCATGGCCACCATGGGGTATTCCATCCCCGAGACCGGTCCCTCGACCGCGGTGATCTGGGGGTAGGGATAGCGGAACCACTTGGTGCTGTACTCGAGGATCGAGTAGCGGCTCATCTTGGCCGCATCCTCCCAGGTGTCCTTGGCGGCATCGCGATAGAACGCCTGCGCCAGCGTCCCCTCCCACGACGACGCGTCCCACCGGTAGTCGGGCGAGGCCGCCCAGGCCACGTCCCGGACCCGCTCGGCGCGGAACCGCCAGGTGAGGGTCCCCTCGCGGCGGGGACGGGCGGCGCCGGTGGCGAGCTCGTCGGCCGATACGATGGCGACGGTGCTGTCGGACTTGGCCGCGGTGGCCAGCCGGGCGCGCTGGGTCGGGGTCAGGACCTGTTCGGGATTCTGGAGCAGCCCGCTGCCGGCCACCAGGAAGCCCGCCGGCACGGTGACCTCGTAGTCGATGTCGCCGTACTCGAGGTAGAACTCACCCTGTCCCAGATACTGGTCGGTGTTCCAGCCGTGGACGTCGTCGTAGACCGCCATCCGGGGATACCACTGGGCCAGCTCGTACAGGCTGCCATCGCGGCCCATCCGGTCGGCCCCGTGCTCGGGAATGTTGAAGCCGTAGGCCAGGTCGAGCACCGCCGTGGCCCCCGGCGCGAGCGGCTGGGCGAGGTCGACGTACATCATCGTGTCGTCGACCCGGTACTTGAGCGGCATCGGCGGGAGGGGGCGGATGCTGTCGGCCCCTTTGCTGCGGCGGCGGGTGGACGCGGCCGCCACCGGTGTCGGCAGGGTCTGGGTCAGGCTGCCGATGTCGAAGCCCCCGGCGAAGCCCGCGCCGCCGAAGCGGCTCTCGGCGGCATTGAGGAGTGACCCCGTGCTGCCGGGCCGGAACAGGTTCTGATCGAGCTGCAGCCAGACGAAGCGGAGGGAATCGGGCGAGTGGTTGGTGTACCGGATCTGCTCGGTGCCGGTGAGCCGCTTGGCGGCCGTGTCGAGCGTCGCCTTGATGGTGTAGTCGGCCCGCTGCTGCCAGTAGCCCGCTCCCGGGGCGCCGTCGGCGCTCCGGATCGGGGAGGGCGGCGGCAGGGGGACCGGGCTGAAGATCCCGGTGTCGGCCACGGGCGGCTTGAGGGCCGGCTGGAGGTTGAGCTGACGGACCGGCTGGCTGGGGGTATTCGAATCCGGCTGCTGCGCGGCCAGGCTGGTCGCGCTCAGCAGCAGGAGGCAGGGCAGGGCTCGCATGGGATTCCCGCGGTTAGAGCTTCGGCAGCGTGACGCCGGTCTGGCCCTGGTACTTGCCGGCCTTGTCGGCGTAGCTGGTCTGGCAGACGTCGTCGGCATCGGCCTCGAAGAACAGCACCTGACAGATGCCTTCGTTGGCATAGATCCGCGCCGGCAGCGGCGTGGTGTTGCTGATCTCGAGGGTGACGTGGCCCTCCCACTCGGGCTCGAACGGGGTCACGTTGGTGATGATGCCGCAGCGGGCGTAGGTGCTCTTGCCGACGCAGATGGTCAGCACCTCGCGGGGAATGCGGAAGTACTCGACCGACCGGGCCAGGGCGAAGCTGTTGGGCGGGACGATGCAGACCGGGCCCTCGAACGGGACGAAGCTCCGCTGGTCGAACTCCTTGGGATCCACGATGGCGCTGAGCACGTTGGTGAAGATCTTGAACTCGGGCGCCACCCGCATGTCGTAGCCGTAGCTCGAGAGCCCGTAGGAGATGACCCGCCGCCCCTCGGCGTCGCTCTGCCTGACCTGGCTGTCGACGAACGGCTCGATCATCCCGCGCTCGCGGGCCATCCGGCGGATCCAGCGGTCGGACTTGATGGACATATCCCCTCGGCAAAGCGGTTCCCGGGCCAACGGGCGGGGAATATAGTCGGATCGGTGGCGGGTTGAATTGACCTTCTAAGTCGGGTACCTTACGCGGGATAGGCAAAAATTCACGAAAGCCGAGGCGTATGCTTCAGCCGTACATCCCGATCCTGCTTCTGATCGCGTTCGTCGTGGCCAACGCGATCCTCATGTTGGGCGTCTCGCATCTCTTCTCGTCGTATCGCCGGACCCCCACCAAGATCGCCCCCTACGAGTCCGGCATGCCGGTGCTGGGCGACGCCCGCGAGCGGTTTTCGGTCAAGTTCTACCTGGTCGCGATGCTGTTCATCATCTTCGACATCGAGACGGTGTTCATGATTCCCTGGGCGGTGGCCTTCCGGCAAATGGGCGACATGGCGGGCCTGCTGATCGTCGAAATGTTCGTCTTCATCGTGATCCTGGCGGTGGGGTACGTCTACGTCTGGAAGCGGGGAGCGCTGCAATGGGATTGACCAATCCCGCCACCGAATACACCCGGGTGGACGGCAGCACCGTCTCCTCGGTCTCGCCCAACTGGGTCACCACCCGGCTGGATTTCCTGACCAACTGGGCCCGGAGCAACTCGCTCTGGCCGATGCCGTTCGGCACCGCCTGCTGCGCCATCGAGTACATGGCCACCGCCGCCAGTCGGTTCGACATCGCCCGGTTCGGCATGGAGCGGCAGAGCTTCTCGCCCCGCCAGGCCGACGTGCTGATCTGCGCCGGGCGGCTGCCCTTCAAGCTGGCCCCGGTCATCCGGCGGATCTGGGACCAGATGCCCCAGCCCAAGTGGTCGATCTCGATGGGTGCCTGCGCCTCGTCGGGCGGGATCTTCGACAACTACTCGATGGTGCAGGGGATCGACACCATCATCCCGGTGGACGTCTACGTCCCGGGCTGCCCGCCCCGGCCGGAAGGCCTGATCTACGGCATCCGTCTGCTGCAGAAGAAGATCATGGGCGAGAGCCTGGCCGACGAGACCCTGCGGGACGAGAAGCTGGTGGCGCCCTCGGGCCTGTTCCTGCCGCCCGAGCGGGTGGACGAGCTGTCCGAGCCGTTCGGGAACTCGGTGCAACAGACCCGGTCCACGTGATGACTCCGACGACAGGCGTGACGCCTCGCGGGGCGGAGCGGCAGCTCCGGCCCGGCCCGGCGGCTGCCCGGCCCGCCGCGTGACGGCCCCCGCCGGCCCCGTCCTCTCGCCGTCCGTCCCGGCCCTCCGGGCCGAGTTCGGCGCGGCCGTCACCCGCCACGCCGTCTCCTGCAGCGACACCATCGTCTACGTGGAGCGCGACCGGTCGCACGACGTGCTGGCCTGGCTGCGCGACACCCCTGGCCAGCAGTTCGACTACCTGACCGACGTCACCGCGGTCGAATATCGGGACCCGGAGCGGCCGCTCGAGGTGGTGTGGCAGCTCCGGTCCTTGCCGCGCAAGGCCGATCTGCGGGTCAAGACCGAGCTGGCCAAGGCCGGCCCGCTCGAGGTCCGCTCGGTGTGGGACCTCTGGCGCGGGGCCGACTGGCTCGAGCGCGAGGTCTACGACATGTTCGGCATCGGCTTCGCCGGCCATCCCGATCTCCGCCGCATCCTGATGTGGGAGACCTACGCCGAGGGCTACCCGCTCCGGAAGGACTTCCCGCTCCGGGGCCACTTCAGCCGGGCCGAGCAGACCCGGCAGGCGCTGGCCGCCAACCCGGAAGCGCACTACTCCATGGAAGAGCTGTCCATCGCCGATGCGTTCGACGAGCTGCCCGCCGACATGCGCGAGCGGCTGGCGCGGGGCGAGCGAGGATTCCTGAAATGAGCCTGCGGACGGTCGAGCTGGCGCTGGCCACTCCGGGGGTGGATGCCGAGGGCCGGGCCACCCGGGTGCCGCTCACGGCCCCCGAGCGGACCCCCGGCTACGACGAGGACTTCGGGGCCGAGCACATGCTGGTCAACATCGGCCCCCAGCACCCGGCGACGCACGGCGTGCTGCGGCTGGTGATCGAGCTCGAGGGCGAGACGGTCAAACGCTGCATTCCGCACGTCGGCTACCTCCACAGCGGCTTCGAGAAGCTGGGCGAGTACCGGCACTACAACCAGATCATTCCGCTGACCGACCGGACCGATTACCTGTCGCCGATGGCCAACAACGTCTGCCTGGCGTTGGCGGCGGAGAAGCTGATGGGGATCCAGGTGCCCGAGCGCTGCCGGGTGCTCCGGGTGATCGCCTGCGAGATGAGCCGGATCATCTCGCACCTGGTCTGGCTGGGCACGACCGGGATCGACCTGGGTGCCTTCACGCCGTTCCTCT
This sequence comes from Gemmatimonadales bacterium, assembly GCA_036265635.1. GTDB lineage: Bacteria > Gemmatimonadota > Gemmatimonadetes > Gemmatimonadales > GWC2-71-9 > CAVVWJ01. The sequence continues at coordinate 2,340 of DATAOR010000393.1, read as the reverse complement.
GGTCGTTCCAGGAGCGCGAGCGGATCTACAACCTGCAGGAGATGTGGACCGGCGCCCGGCTCACCACCAGTCTGACCCGGGTCGGCGGCATGATGGCCGACGTGCCCGAGGCGTTCGAGGCCGGGCTGCGCGACTTTACCCGCACCTTCCCCAAGACGCTGACCGAGGTGGACACCATGTTCACCCGGAACGCCATCTGGATCGGGCGGACCCAGGGGGTCGGCGTGCTGACCGCGGCGGAGGCCACCAACTACTCGCTCTCGGGCCCGATGCTGCGGGCCAGCGGGGTGGACTACGACGTCCGCAAGGATCGGCCCTATCTCGACTACGAGACCTACGAGTTCGACGTGCCGGTGGGCGAGCACGGCGACATTTACGACCGCTATCGCGTCCGGCTGGAGGAGATGTGGCAGTCCAACCGGATCCTGTCGCAGGCGCTGGACCGGCTGGAGCGGCTCCAGGGCGCGCCGGTCAACGTGTCGGATCCCCGGGTCATCCTGCCGCCCAAATCGCGGGCGATGAGCGACATGGAAGCCATGATCTACCACTTCAAGCAGGTGATGGAAGGGGTCAAGCCGCCGGCGGGCGAGGCGTACCTCGGCATTGAGAACCCCAAGGGCGAGCTGGGCTACTACTTCGTCTCCGACGGCACCGCCAAGCCGGTCCGCTGGCGGATCCGCCCGCCGTCCTTCATCAACCTGGCCAGCCTGCCCAAGATGTGCGAGGGCGCGCTGCTGTCCGACGTGATCGCCATCAACGCCAGCGTGGACATTGTGATGGGCGAGGTGGACCGGTGAGCGGCGCGCCGACGGCTCACGGGGCGCCCGAGGCCGACTACCAGCCGGTCTTCACCGGCGAGACAGCGGCTCGCCTGGAGCGGCTGTTCGCCAGCTATCCGACCAGGCAGGGGTGCCTGCTGCCGGCTCTGTGGATGGTCCAGGAGGCCCGCGGCTGGATCTCGGAGCCGGCGATGGAGGAAGTGGCCCGGGTGCTCGAGCTGACGCCGGCCTACGTCAAGGGCGTGGTCACCTTCTACACCATGTACCACACCCACCCGGTCGGCCGCCACTTCATCCAGGTCTGCACCACCTCGCCCTGCAACATCTGCGGGGCGGAGGACGTGGTGAAGGCGCTGCTGGCCGCGACGGGATGCGGCGAGCTGGGCGCCACCAGCTCCGACGGCCGGTTCACCGTGATCGAGGTCGAGTGCCTCGGGGCCTGCGGATTCGCCACGCCGGTCCTGATCGACGACGACTTCATCGAGAGCGTCACGCCCGAGCGGGTCCCGGCCCTGCTCGAGAGGTACCCGTAATGGGCTATCCCCACCCCAGTCATCCCAAGGAAACGGTGGTCCTGTCGCAGTACTTCGGGGACCCGGCTGCCCGGCGCTACGATGGCTGGGTCGAGCGGGGCGGCTACCAGGCGCTGCGGAAGGCCCTGGCGATGACCCGCGAGGCGCTGATCGAGGAGGTGAAGGCTTCGGGTCTCCGGGGGCGGGGCGGCGCCGGCTTTCCTACCGGACTGAAGTGGTCGTTCATGCCCAAGGAGGTGGTGAAGCCGCACTTCCTGATCTGCAACGCGGACGAGTCGGAGCCCGGCACCTTCAAGGACCGGGAGATCATGCGGTGGACCCCGCATGCGCTGCTCGAGGGCTGCGCCATCGCGGCCCACGCGATCGGGGCCGAGCGGTGCTACATCTACATCCGGGGAGAGTTCACCGAGCCGTGGGCGATCATGACGGCCGCCCTGCTGGAGGCCTATGCCAACGGCGCCCTCGGGGCCAACGCGCTGGGCAGCGGCCGGCGGATCGACGTCGTGCTGCATCGGGGCGCCGGGGCCTACATCTGCGGCGAAGAGACCGCGATGATGAACTCGATCGAGGGGAAGCGGGGCAACCCCCGGATCAAGCCGCCCTTTCCCGCGGTGGCCGGCGTGTTCGGCATGCCGACCACCATCAACAACGTCGAGACCCTGGCCGCGGTGCCCCACATCGTCAACCGGGGCGCCGCCTGGTACAAGGGGCTCTGCCTCGGCAACCCGAAGAGCACGGGCACCAAGCTGATCTCGATCTGCGGCCACATCCAGCGGCCGGGCAACTACGAGGTCACCATGGGCACGCCGCTGAAGGAGATCCTGTACGACATGGCGGGCGGCCCCCGGCCGGGCCGGACCTTCAAGGCGATCATCCCCGGCGGCAGCTCGGTCCCGATCATGACCCGGGAGGAGGCCGAGGCCGCCCTGTTCGACTACGAGGGCATCGTCGAGCGCGGCTCGATGCTCGGCTCGGCCGGCCTGATCGTGATGGACGACACCACCGACATGGTGTACCAGATCTGGCGG
>DATAOR010000392.1:0-2371 GCA_036265635.1 Gemmatimonadales bacterium | reverse complement strand
AGGGCAACATCCGGTACCAGGGTTACGGCGAGTTCCACCTGAACGACGGGTCGTACCGCACCTGGGATGGGCGAATCCGGGAGCTGCTGGCGGAATGAGAATCGCTGGGCACAGCCGAGCGGCGGTGGGGTTGGTCGGGCTGGTGATCGCGCTGGCCTGCAGCCGGCCCGCGGGCCCCGCCGCGCTGGCGATCACCGCCGCCCTCAAGGGGCCGGATACCCGGCTCACGCTCCACGCCGCCCCACACCTCAAGATCAGCGCCCGCCTGCCCCCGGCCCTCGAGCTGCCCGACGGCACGGTGCTCCGCTTCTCGTCCAAGCGGCTGACGCTCGACTCAGCCTACTTCGCGGCGGCGCCAACTGCCATGGTGGCGGGCCACCGCGCCCAGGTGGGCGGCACCCTCCGCGCCAGCGTCTGCCGGGACGACGAGCAGGTCTGCCGGAGCCTCACGCTGGAGCTGTGACGCCCGGAGCCGCGTCAGCGCCGCTCCGCCACCCAGCTCCCGCCCAGGGCCCGGTACAGCTCGACCGCCGCGGCCAGCTGGCGGAGCTGTGCCTGACTCAACCCCAGCTCGGCGTCGAACAACCCCCGCTGGGCGTCCAGCACCTCGAGGTAGCCCGAGATGCCGGTCTGGTACCGCAGCTCAGCCAGCCGGAGCGCCCGGCGGAGCGCCTGCGCCTGGGTCTGCTGGGCCACCACCTGGTCCCGGGCCGTCCGCACCCCGGCCAGCGCATCGCTCGCTTCCCGCAGCGCCACCAGCACGCTCTGCTGGTACTGCGCCCTGGCCTGCTCCGCCCGGGCCTGGGCGGCTCGCGTCTCGTTCACCAGCCGGCCACCGGTGAACAGCGGGACCGAGACCCCTGCCAGCGCCTGGTAGATCTCGCCGTTGGTGCCGAACAGCTCGCCCGCGTTGGCCGTCTGGGTGCCGTAAGAGCCGGTGATCGAGACGGTCGGCAGCCGGGCCGCCTGGGCCACCCCGATGCGCGCCGTCGCGGCCGCGTAGGCCCGCTCGGCCTGGAGCACGTCGGGGCGCCGCTCGAGCAGGGTGGCCGGCAAGGAATCGGGCACGACCAGCGCGTTCACGGCGGCCTCGAGCGGGCCTCCCCGCGGCACGCGGCCCGGCGGCTGCCCCATGAGCAGGCTCAGCTGATGCTCCTGGACCGCGCGCAGCCGTTCGGTCTGGGCCAGGGTCGCCGCCGGCACCGCCACCTGGGCCTCGAACTGGCGGACGTCGAGCTCGGAGGTGAGCCCCTGGGCGAATCGCTGGCGGGCGAGCGCCAGGGTCGCCTGGCGCGAGGCGAGGGTTCGCTCCGCGATGGCCCGCTCCTGGTCCAGCTCGAGCAGCGAGAGGTAGCCGGTGGCCACGTCGCTGACCAGCGAAAGCACCACCGCCCGCTGGGCGGCCTCCTGGGACGCCAAGTCGGCCCGGGCGGCCTCGACCCCCCGGCGGGTCCGCCCCCAGAAGTCGAGCTCCCAGGCCACGTCGGCAGTCAGCCGGTAGGCGTCGTACGAGGTCGGCGGAAAGGCGCCGATGGCAACCTGATTGGTGCTCACGCTGCCGTTGGCCGAGAGAGAGGGGAACAGCGGCGCCCGGGCGACGCCGACGTCCGCCCGGAACTCCCGGATCCGGGCCATGGCCGTCTGGAGGTCGCGGTTCTGGGCCACCGCCGTCCGAACCAGCCCGATCATGGTCGAATCCCGGAACAGGTCCAGCCAGGCGAGACCGGCCAGCCAGTCGGCCGTGAGCGAGCGACTGACCGGCGGCGCGGGCAGCGGCAGCACCGGCTCGGGACCGGGCGGTCGGGGCGCGCCCGGCGTCGGCGCCAGAGACGGCGGAACGCTGTCTCGGGCGCGCGCGGCCGCCAGCGAGTCGAAGAAGGCCGCGCTGCTGTCGCTCGACCGCGCCGTGCCGACCCGGGTAGCCGGCGGGACCGCGGGCTCGGGGCGATACGACGGCCCCACCGCGCACCCCGCCACCGCCGCCATCAGCGGCACCACCCAGGTGCGGGACATCACCGGGCCTCCGGCGAGGCCGGGCTCGGCAGCGGCACGCCGGCACCGGCCGGGTGCCGCCGGCGACGATCCGCCAGGCCCGCGGTCAGCCGGAAGAAAAGCGGGATGAAGAACACCCCGATGGTGGTGGCGAACAGCATCCCGGCGAACACCCCGGTCCCGAGCGAGTGCCGGCTGCCCGCCCCGGCACCCTGGGCCACCACCAGCGGCGCCACCCCCAGGATGAAGGCGAACGAGGTCATCAGGATCGGGCGGAACCGCTCGCGGGCGGCCTCGACGGCCGCCTCGCGCAGATCGACCCCCCGGTGGCGGATCTCGTTGGCGAACTCGACGATCAGGATCGCATTCTTGGCCGCCA
>DATAOR010000391.1:0-5316 GCA_036265635.1 Gemmatimonadales bacterium | reverse complement strand
GCCACGGTGCGTGGCCAGTTCGACAGGCTTTCCGGGTCGGTTACGCTGGACCCGCGGGATCTTGCCGGGTCCACGGTCCACGCCGTCATCGACGCCGCCAGCATCGATACCCGGGAGGCTCAGCGGGATGCCCACCTCCGGAGCCCCGATTTCCTCGACGTCGAGCGCTATCCGACCATCGAGTTTCGGAGCACCAAGGTGGAGCCGAGCGGGGAGGGCTATCGGCTCACGGGCGACCTCACCATCCGCGGTGTGACCAAGCCGGTCGTGCTGGCGGTCGAGACTTCCGACCACGAGATCACCGACCCGTTCGGCAACGTGAAGCGGGCTGCCACCGCCACCACCAGATTCAACCGCAAGGACTTCGGCCTGGCGTGGAACGTGGCGCTGGAGACCGGCGGGGTCCTGGTGGGGGACGAACTGAAGGTCGAGATCGACGTGGAGCTGATCCGCCAGGCGGACGCGGCCTGACCTCCACCGTGCCTTTCGGCCCCGGGCCTGGCATTCCGCCAGATCCGGGGCTGGTCTGTTTCTGCTATACCAATACCGTGTAATGACTTAACCGGTGGCTTGTGGCTTGCACGATCGAGCGGTGGGGAGGGCTGCCTCTCCACCGCTGTGCTACCGTCATTCACCACCGAGTCGTTCATGGCCCGTCGTCTCCCGGGGACGCTGGTTGCCCTTGTCGTGCTGGTCAGCGCCGTCTCCAGCCGAGCCGGGGCGCAGAGCCTCAGCGCCAAGGAGCAGGCGGCGCTGGAGCAGTGGTTTCGCCAGGCCCAGGAACGCACCGGCCGGGGCGAGTGGGGCGTGGCCATTGGCGCCATGGACGGCCGGATCCTCTGGAGCATGAGTCCGGAGCTGGCCCTGAAGCCCGCCTCCACCGCCAAGCTCTTCACCACCGGGTTCACCCGCGCCCGGGTGGGCGGGGACTCGCGACTGGTCACCCGAGTCGTCGGGGAGGGCGCCCTCGAGCCCACCTCCGGCCGGTGGCAGGGCACCTGGGCTCTCGATCTGGGCGGCGACTGGACTCTGGACCGGGCGGGCCGAAGCGGTCCTACCCTCCGGGAGCTGGCCCGTAGGCTTCGCGCCAGAGGGGTACGTCAGCTCGACGGGCCCCTGGTCCTCACCAGCCGCACGGGCCCGGCGGTCAGTCAATATCCCAGCGTCTGGTCGGCCGACTTCGAGGGGCAGCTCTATGCGCCTCCGGTGGGCCCGGTGGCGCTGCATGAGAACACCATTTCGCTCACCTACCGCGCGGGCCGCGAGACCGGCGCGCCACCGGTGCTGGTCAGCGCCTACCCCGATGGCGTGGACCGGCTGATCCGGATGAACGCCACCACCGTGAGCGGCAGCGGCGGGCGGCTCTGGCTCACCCCATCGGCCGACGGCGGCTGGACGCTCAATGGCAGCATCGGCCTCTATCGGCGTGCCCTCGGCTTTTCGGCGGTGGCGCACGATCCGTCCCGGCTGCTCGCCGCCGTCTGGAGTGCGGCACTCGATCGCGCCGGGATCCGGTGGCTGACCCCCGGCGGCCCCGTCATGCGGGATGCGCAGGCCAGCTCGGTGCTGGCTCAGGTGGAATCGGCCCCGTTCGACAGCGTGGCTACCGAAGTGAATCGGCGCAGCTTGAACATCGGCGCCGAGCTGATGCTGCAGTGGGGGGCCGGAAGCCAGACCTCCGGTCCGGCCCTGGTGACCGATCACGTCCGGCGGGTGGTGGGTCCCTCGGCCCGGGTGTCGCTGGTCGACGGCAGCGGGCTGAGCGAGCTCAACCGGATCAGCCCGATGACCCAGGTGCTGTACCTCGCCCGTTATCCCCGCCTGCCCGGCAACGAGCGGTTTCCCCTCCTCCTCCCGGCGAACGGGACGGGGACCCTGCGGCGCCTGCGGGGCGGCATGGGCCGCGGCGTGGTCCACGCCAAGACGGGAACGCTGGATGACGTGGCGACGCTGGCGGGGTATCTCGGCCGGCCCGACGGGGTGCTGGTGATCTCGCTGATGTACAACGGACGACGGATCGGGCCGGCGCGCTCGGCGGAGTGGGAATTGTTCCGCCTGCTCGGCGCTGAGGGCGTGGAGCTGCGCGGCGCGCTCGAGACCCAGATGGGCGGGCCCGCCGCACCGCGTGACGAATAACGCCCGGCGTCTGGTGCAGGCCGTCATGGCGGGCCTGCTCCTGTTCGCGCTCTATCTCGTTCGGGCCGGTGTCGGCACCGGTGGCGACGAGCCTGCGGGCCCGCCCCGCGGTCCGGCAGGGGCCTCGAGGTCAGCCCCGGCGGCGCCCACCCCTCCGGCACCGGCCATCGAGTCAGGTGTCGTCGAGGCCTTCCGCCGACGGCAATCCAACGTCGAAGTCGCAGCCGCCGGTCGGGTGACTCGGATCCTGTCCGATGACCGGGCGGGCTCGCCCCACCAGCGATTCATCATCCGGGTAAGCGGGGGCCCGACCGTCCTGGTGGCCCACAACCTCGATCTGGCGCCCCGGGTGCCGCTTGCCGAGGGAGACTCGGTGGAGCTGCAGGGCGTGTACGAGTGGAACGACCGCGGCGGAGTGATTCACTGGACCCACCGCGACCCGGAGGGCCGGCACGCCCCCGGCTGGATCCGTCATCGCCAACGGCTGTACTGGTAGGCCTCCTCTTCCAACGGCGCATCCCATGATCACCTTCGCCAGCCATCCGGAGGCGCCAGCCGCGCTCCGACTGTCGGAGATCCTGTCGGCCCTGTCGTTCGCGCTCGATCTGACCGAAGGCCAGCCCGAGGGGCATGCAGTCCGTACCTGCCTGATCGGGATGCGGATCGGCCAGGGCGCGGCGATCCCGCTGGGCGATCGGGGTCCGCTGTTCTACGCCCTGCTGCTCAAGGACCTCGGCTGCTCCAGCAACGCCGCCCGTCTGTGCGAGGTCTTCTCGGCGGACGATCGCCAGCTCAAGCGCGATCACCGGCTGACCGACTGGCGGGAGCCGCTGCCCAGTCTGGCGTTCGCCCTCCGGCACGCCGCCAGGGGCGCATCGCCCATCGGGCGGGTGTGGCAGACGGTCCGGATCGGGGCCCGGGAGCGGGGCAGCGCTCGGGCGATGACCCAGACGCGCTGCGACCGCGGAGCCGAGATCGCCTCGCTGCTCGGTTTTACCAGCGCCACCCAGGAGGCCATCCGTTCGCTCGACGAACACTGGGACGGACGCGGCATGCCGCGCGGGCTTCGAGGCGCGGACATCCCCCTCCTGGGGCGGATCGTAGGGCTGGCGCAGACGGTCGAGGTGTTCGCCAGCAGCTACGGCGTGGACGCGGCGATGGCGGTGGCGCTGGAGCGGCGAGGCACCTGGTTCGATCCGCTGCTGGTGGACGTGCTGCGATCGTTCCGTCGCGACCGGCGGTTCTGGGCCGAAGTGCTGGGGCCGGCCCCGGCCTCGCGGCTGGCGGCGGTGGAACCGGAAGATCAGGTCGGGGTGGCGGACGAAGCTCGGCTGGATCGGATCGCGGAGGCGTTTGCCCGGGTGATCGACGCCAAGTCGCCCTACACGGCCCGCCACTCGCACGGCGTGGCCGAGCTGGCCGATGGGATCGGCCGGGTCCGGGGCTTTAGCCCCGACGAGCGGCGGGACCTGCGGCGGGCCGCGCTGCTGCACGACATCGGCAAGCTCGGCGTCTCCAATCGCATCCTCGACAAACCCGGCCCGTTGACGGCGGAAGAGCGGGGCCAGGTGCAGGCTCACGCCGGCCTTACGCAGCGGATCCTCGAGCGGGTGGCGGCGTTCGCGCCGATCGTGGAGATCGCCAGCGCCCACCACGAGCGGCTGGACGGCAGTGGCTATCATCGGGGGGTCGATGGGGCCCGGCTGGACCCGCTGAGCCGAGCCCTGGCGGTGGCGGACGTGTGCGAGGCGCTGATGGCGGACCGGCCCTACCGGCCCGGTCTGCCATGGGACCGGGTTGCGGCGATCCTGCGGCAGGAGGCCGGGAGGGGCCTCTGCCCGGAGAGCGTGGCTGCGCTGGAGGCGAGCCACGGCTAGCGGCAGGTCCGCCCTATAGCTGCAACCGGAGCGCGGCGACGGCCGCCTCCAGCTCCGCCGCGCTCTTCACGGTGCCCTGAGCCAGCCGGACGTTGCCGCCGCCCCGGCCCCCCACCGCGGTCAGGACCGACTTGAGCACCGTCCCGGCATCCACTCCGGCATCCGGCGCCGCCGCCAGTACCACCGTCGGCGGCGAGTCCATCACTCCGATCAGGACGCCACCGGCCAGCCCGCTGTAGGCCTGGGCCAAGGCCCGCAGCCGCTCGAGCGAGCCGGACTCCTCCGTCATCACCACCACCCGCCGGCCAAGGTCGTCGGCCGTGAGCGAGCCATATCGCTCCCGGGCGCGGTATCCGGCCAGCTCCGTCTCGAGCTCGCGTCGGGCCGCGGCGCCGGACTTGAGCTCGGCCCGTTGGCCCTCGAGCAGGGCAGGCAGCTCGTCGGGGCTGGCCGAGTGGGCCGCCGCGATGGTGGCGAGGAGGTCGGCTTCGGTGCGGGTGCGGCGGACGGTCCGGTCGCCACAGAGGAACTCGAGCCGAGCCAGCTGCTTGATCCGCTCGACCCGGCGGATGACGACGGCTCCGATCTCGCCGGTCGCCCGCACGTGGGTGCCGCCGCAGGCGCTCCGATCCAGCCCCTCGATCCCGACGATCCGGAGCATCCCCTCGCGGGTGGGTGCCTTGCGCAACCCGGTCGCGCTCGCCGCGTCCTCGAACGTCACCACCACCGGCCGGTTGTCGGTCACGGCCCGGTTGACCAGTCGCTCCGCTTCGATCACCTGGTCGTGGCTGAAGCGCTCGGCGGCAAGGTCGAGCGTCGAGCTGTCCCGGCCGAAATGCACGCTCACCGTCTGGTAGCCGAACCGGTCGGCGACGATCGCCGACAGCAGGTGCTGGCCCGTGTGCTGCTGCATATGATCGAAGCGGCGGGGCCAGTCGATCGACCCGCGCACCCGGTCGCCTTGGACCGGGTGGGCGAGCAGGTGGGCGATCCGCTCGCCCTCGTCCACGACGTCCACCACGGCGGCGCCCGCCAGCCGGCCGGTATCGAACGGCTGCCCCCCGGAGGTGGGATAGAAGGCGGTGCGGTCGAGGTAGACCCGGCGGCCATCGTCGGCCCGGTCCACGATGTCCGCATCGAACTCGGCCAGATACGCGTCGGTGTAATAGAGTCGGGGGGTCACGCCTGGAGTGTAATCGCGCCGGCCGCGGCCCGGCGGGGCGTTCCGGCGGACCGTCTCCGCTGCCTCCGGCTCGCGCAGCGGAATGGGGCGGGTACATTCGAAGCTCCTTCTGTTCCCCCG
>DATAOR010000390.1:0-7718 GCA_036265635.1 Gemmatimonadales bacterium | reverse complement strand
CACCGGGGTGGTGGATTCGGTGCGGCTCAACGGCCGCGAGATGCCGGCGGACGACCTGGCCCCCGATCGCGACGCCCTCCGGAGCGAGCTGGCGGAGGGGACCTTTCGGCTGGAGGTGATCTTTCGCTCGGGCATCCCCCGACGAGACCAGGCATGGATCTACCACCTGCGCACCCCGCGCGGTGAGGTCCTCACCCTCTATCAGCTCGGTCGGCACGCCGGCGTCGAGCTGCCCGCCAGGGCCCAACGGTTCCGGGCCAGACCCGTCACCGCCACCCTTCGGGATGGCCTGCCCGCCGATTCGGGCGTCCCCGTGCGGGTCCGGGTGACGGCGGCGGCAGGCGTGGTCCGGCTGGTCTCGACGTATCAGGGACAGACCCACCGGTCGGAGCTGGGCATCTCACCAGCCTACGGCTGGCGGCTGATCTCCCCCTTCGAGCTGGGCTTCGGCGAGGAGGTCGAGTGGTTCAGCGCCCTGTGCCTGACGGCCAGCGTGCTCCCCCTGGCCTACTGGGCGTCGCGGGCGCCCCGGCGCCGAGTCGCCGCGGCGACCTTGGGGCTCACCCTGGCGGCCGGGCTGGCGGTGGTGCCGGTGCTGGCCGGGTTCTCTCCAGTAGCCGGCTACGAGTGGATCGGGGCGGCCGTCGGCGTGGCGGCCGGCTGGGCCGGCCAGCTAGGCGCGGCTTATCTTGAGAGGCGATGCGCGTCGCCTTCCGCCAGCGCCTTCTCCTCATCCTGATCTGCCTCGGCGCCGTGCCTACGGCCGCGGCGATCGTGGGCTGGGCGCTGACCATCCGATCGACCACCCCGGCTGCCGGAGCGCTCCGGGCCATGCAGGAGGTCGGCGCTTCCGGGCGCAGCCTGATCCAGACGCTCGATTCCACCAAGCTCAGCCCGGCCGAGCGGACTGCCTTGAGCGAGCATGCCGACAAGCTCAACCGCGCCCTGGCGCAGCTGCAGCGGGTCGAAGCGTTCGGCCGGTACTACTACGCCGGCCTCGGCCTGGTGGTGCTGCTGGTCGGCGCCGCGTTCCTGTATGCCTCCCTCCGGCTGGGTGGGCACCTATCGCGCCAGCTCAGTCGGCCGATCGAGGAGCTGATCGGCTGGACGGGACACATCCGGCGGATGGAGCCGCTCCCGGCGGACCGCCCACGGCGCGGCGCGCCCGAGTTCGAGGCCCTCCGGACCGCGTTGCGCGAGATGGCCGACGCCCTGGAACAGGGCCGTGACCGGGCCATCGAGGCCGAGCGCCTGCGCGCATTTCGTGAGACCGCCCGACGGGTGGCGCACGAGATGCGAAACCCGCTCACGCCGATTCGGCTGGCGCTCTCGCGGCTGGCTCGCACCTCCACCCCCGAGCAGCAGGACGCCCTCGACGTGCTCCGGGCCGAATCGGGCCGGCTGGAGGAGCTGGCCCGCGAGTTCACCGAGTTCGGGCGGCTGCCCGAGGGGCCGGCCGCCCCGGTGGACCTGGCCGAGTTGCTGAGCGGGCTGGCCCGAAGCACGGTGCCCCCCACCATGCCGGTTCGGCTGACGGTCGAGCCGAACCTGCCTGCCCTGCTGGGGCACTATGACCCGCTCCATCGTGCCTTCAGCAATATCGTCCGCAATGCGGTCGAGGCCTGCGGCGGCCAGGGTTCGCTCGAGCTCACCGCCCAGCGGGACAATGGCGGTGTCCGGGTCGAGATCCGCGATCACGGACCGGGCGTGCCGCCCGAGCTAGTGAGCCGTCTGTTCGATCCTTACGTCACCGCCAAGCCCGGCGGCACGGGGCTGGGACTGGCCCTGGCCAAGCAGACGGTCGAGATGCACCAGGGGGAGATCGCGGTCGAGCGCACCCCCGGCGGCGGCGCCACCTTCGTGGTCCGGCTTCGAGGCCGCGGGTGACCGAGCGCGCCCAGGTGCTGCTGGTGGACGACGAGGCCAACATCAGACGGATGCTGGCCGCGCTGCTCCGGGACGAGGGCTTCACCGTGGCCGAGGCTCCCAACGGCAACGCGGCGCTGCTTCGGCTCGACGAAGTCGATCCCGACGTGATCCTGCTCGATCTGCTGATGCCGCCGGGACCCGACGGCCTGGCCACGCTGTCCAGCCTGCAGGAACGCGGCCGCAACATCCCGGTCATCATGATGAGCGGCAAGGCGCAGCTGGCCGATGCCGTCCGGGCGGTCAAGCTGGGCGCCTTCCAGTTTCTCGAGAAGCCGCTTGCCCCCGAATCGGTCCTGGTGACGGTCCGGGCGGCCTTGGAGCTGAATCGGACCCGGGCCGAGAATCGGGCCCTCCAGGCGGAGCTGGGGCGGCGCGGGACGCTGGTGGGTGAGAGCCCGGCCATGCGCCAGGTCCGGGCGCTGATCGCCCGGGTCGCGCCGACCGACGCCCGCGTCCTGCTCACCGGAGAGAGCGGGACCGGCAAGGAGCTGGCCGCCGCGGCGGTGCACGCCGCCAGCCGGCGGGCCGGCAAGGCGTTCGTCACCGTCAACTGCGCCGCCATCCCGCGGGATCTGGTGGAATCGGAGATGTTCGGCCACGAGCGCGGAGCCTTCACCGGGGCCACCGAGCGGCGGCTGGGGCGGTTCGAGCTGGCTCACGAAGGCACCCTGTTCCTCGACGAGATCGGCGACCTCAGCGGCGAGGCCCAGGCCAAGCTGCTCCGCACCCTGGAGTCGGGCGACTTCCAGCGGATTGGCGCCGAGGTGTCGCACCAGGCGGACGTCCGGGTGGTGGCGGCCACCAACCGGGCCCTCGACCAGGCCGTGGCCCAGGGCGACTTCCGGGAGGACCTCTACTTCCGGCTCAATGTGTTTCCCATCCGGCTGCCGTCCCTGCGCGAGCGGCTCGAGGACCTGCCGGAGCTGGTGCGCCACCTCGCGGCGCGGCTCCGTCCCCGCCAGCCGCCCGTCTTCACCCCCGACGCCCTCGAGGCGCTGGCCGGCTACGGCTGGCCCGGCAACGTCCGCGAGCTGGCCAACCTGGTCGAGCGGTTGACCATCCTGAGCGGGCCTTCGGTGGACGCGGGGGCCGTGCGCATGGTGCTCCGCGGAGGACCCGCCCCGCCCGCGCCGGCCGCGGCACTCGGGCAACCGCTGTCCGACCTGCTGGACGACTACGAGCGGAGCCTCATCTCCACCGCCCTGCTCCAGGCGCATCGCAGCATCGCCGAGGCGGCGCGGCTGCTGCAGACCGACCGGGCCAACCTGTACCGCCGGATGCGGCGACTGGGACTGGACCGGGAGTGACCGTCGGACCTTTCCTCCACCGGAGTTCCGCATGCGACTCGCGGTCGCCGGCCTGCTAGCCCTGCTGGCCCTGCCGGCCCGCGCGCTGGCGCAGGACAGCGTGATCGTCATCGACCCGGACCAGCCGCCCGGCGATTCGGCCGTGGTCCGGGCTGGTCCCGCGCCCGATCTGATCACCGAAGTGCTGACCTTCTACAACGACAGTGCTACCACCCGGATGCAGGGTGACGTGAGTTATCCGGCGGGCACCAGCTTCACCGGGCGGCTGGCGCTGTTCCGGGGCGCGCTCCGGCTCGGCGGGGTGGTCCACGGCGACGTCACGGTGGTCAACGCCACCCTCTACCTGCTGCCGGGAGCCGAGGTGGACGGCGACATCCTGGTGGTGGGAGGCCGGCTGATTCGAAGTCCCACGGCCCGCCACGTGGGACGGGAGCGGGTCACCTGGGACGCGGCCCCGGTGCTCCGGACCGCCGCGGGCACGCTGGTCCTGCGCGAGCGCCGCCGGCCTCTGGCGCAGCTGGCCGAGGCGCGTACCAGCTTCCAGGCCGGCCGGATCAACACCACCCTGCTGCTGGCCACCGGCGGAACGTACAACCGGATCGAAGGCCTGCCGATCGTGTTCGGCCCCACCTTCGAGCTCCGGACCTCGCGGACCACCTCGGCCCGGGTCGACCTGCGCGGCGTGCTCCGCACCGCCGGGGAGGGCGCCGGGCTGAGCAGCGACTTCGGCTACGGCGCCCGGGCCGAGTTCCGCTTTCCCCACGGCGGGGTGGGCGGCCGGATCTACCGCGACGTGGCGCCGTTCGAGGACCAGCCGCTGTCCGCCGCCGAGAGCGGCTGGTCGGCCTTCCTGCTCCAGCGGGACTACCGCGACTGGTACGAGCGGGCCGGCGGCGGCGGATCCGCCTGGATCCAGCCGAGCCGGTCCACCAGGCTCGAGCTGTCGGTCCGGCGCGACCGGGAACAGTCGGTCCGGGCCATCGACCCGTGGTCCCTGTTCCGGAACAGCGACCGGTGGCGGCGCAATCCGCTGAGCGACGACGGCCACTACTTCACCACCGGGGTGCAGTTCGAGCTGGATACCCGGAACGACCGCGAGGTCCCCACCACCGGCTGGTACCTGCGCGGGCGGTACGAGCACTCCACCAGCGACGACGTGGCGCCGGTCCTGCTGCCCGAGACCATCCGGCTGCCCCTGCCGACCGGCGGGGGCTACCGGTTCGACCGGCTGACGCTCGACCTCCGGCGATTTGCCCGGCTCACCCCGACCCTTCGGGTCAACGGCCGGATCCGGGCCGACGGATGGCTCGGCGGCGACCGCCTGCCGATCCAGCGGCGGGTCTCGCTCGGCGGCCCCGATCTGCTGCCCGGCTATGAGTTCCGCGCTTTTACCTGTGCGCCCCGCGGCTTCGTCGACGCCACCCGGCTGGCGCTGTGCGATCGGTCCATCGCCGCCCAGCTGGAGGTCCGGACCCGGCTGCGTCTCAACCTGGGCACCCGACTGCGCGAAGGCGACAGCGGCGCCCCCGGGCGGTTCATCGGCCTGGAAGAGGCCGATCTGGTGTTCTTCGCCGACGCGGGCAAGGCCTGGGTGGCGGGCGATGGCCCTGGCCAGGTGGCGATCAACCGCATCCCGTCGCTGCACGAATGGAAGCCGGATGTCGGCATCGGCCTCGACGCCGGCCAGCTCGGGGTCTACCTCGCCAAGGGGCTGAGCGAGGCCGAGCCCGTCCGCCTGTTCGTCCGGCTGCAGCGCAGGTTCTAATGCTCGCGCCCCCCCGGCGGTGGCTCCGGTGGACCATCGCCGCCGCCGTCGCGGTGGCCCTCGGCGCCGGCCGTGGGGAGGCGCAAGGGCCCCCGGCGCCGGCCGCCGCGCGACTCACGGTGCGGCTGGCCGATCCGGCGACCGGCGGGGCACAAGCGCCGGTGGTCAGGTCAGAGCACCTGCTGGACGACGGACGCTGGCTGGGGACGCTGCGGTCGGGCCTGCCAGTCCGGTTGCACTACGCCATCGGAGTGTGGCGGTCGCGCGGGGGCTGGTTCGATGCGTTCGAACGCCAGGTGGGCTGGGACGTGGTGCTCCGGCACGAGCCCCTGCTCGACCAGTACACCGTCCTCACCGTGGTGGGCGGCCGGGCGCGGGAACGGCGCTATGCCACCGTGGATGCGCTCAGCGCCGCGCTCGCCTTCGCCTACCAGGTGAACGTGCGGCCCAGCCTCGCCGGGCGCTACTATTACACCGCCTCGCTCGAGATCTCGACCCTGTCGGACTCCGATCTCGACGAGCTGCAGCGGTTCCTCGAAGGCGACCTGGACGACGTCGCCCACGGGTCCGGGGGCGTAGGCGATGCACTGGGCCGGGGCGCCACCCGGTTCCTGCTCCGACTGGCCGGGCTCCCGAGCCTGCGGCTGGAAGTGCGGACGCCGACCTTCGAGGTCCGCTGATGCCGTCCCTCACCGGAGATCGTCTATGCCGTCGGCCGCCGCCCTGCTCCATCTGCTGACCGCCAGTCGGGCGCGCAAACGGGAGCAGTGGCTCGACCCGGCGGAGATCCGCCGGCACCGGGTCGGCCGGCTCAGGCGCCTCGCGGCGGCGGCGGGCCGGTCACCCTACTGGTCCGCCGTGCTGGACCGGGCGGGTGTCCGGGCGGACCAGCTGGACGACGGCCCGACGTTCGAGCGGCTGCCGATCCTGGAGCGCGAGACGCTACAGGCCGAGGCCGGCGCGATGCGGACCGTGCCGGCCCACGGCCTGTTCGTCATGCACAGCTCGGGCACCACCGGCCGGCGCCTGGACGTGTTCCGGAACGAGCGCGAGCAGGCCGAGGTCTCGGCGATCCACGCCCGGATCCACTCTGCGTACGGCCGGCGGCTGCGCGACCGACAGCTCAGCATCGGGTCGGGCTTCGCCGCCGCGCCCAAGGGGCCCATCGCCATGCTGCGCCGCACCGGCCTGCTGCCGCCGATCCTCCGACTGTCGAGCTTCGACCCGGTGGACGCCCGAATCGAGGCGATGCGACGTTTCCGGCCCGACATCGTGAGCGGCTACGCCGTGGCCATCGAGGAGCTGGCCGAGGCGATGGTGGAGCGGGGCGTCCGGGACGTGCACCCGCACCTGGTGTACACCGGCTCGATGCGGGCCAGCGAGCGCTGCCGCCGCCTCGCTCAGGAGGCGTTCGGGGTCCGGCCGCTCGACATTTACGCCACCATGGAGACCGGGCCGCTGGCGTGGGAGTGCCCCGAGAGCCCGGGCGACTACCACCTGAACGACGACGTTCAGCTGCTCGAGATCGTGGGCCCCGACGGACGGCGGCTGCCCGACGGCGAGAGCGGGGAGGTGGTCATCACCCCGCTCACTTGCCTGAGCCACCCGCTGTTCCGCTATCGCCTGGGAGACCAGGCCGCCCGGCGGCCCGATCCCTGCCGATGCGGACGCGGGCTGGCCCTGATGGGCCAGGTGGACGGCCGCACCGCTCAGACGATCCGGTCGCCCACCGGGCGGCAGCTCAACGTGGCCATCGCCTCCTCCTGTTTCTCGCCCCAGCCCGACATCCGCCGGTGGCAGCTGCAGCAGGTGGCGCCGGACCGGCTCCGGGTGCTGCTGATGGTGGCCCCCGGGTGGACCGAGCGGCGGCGGCAGGAGGTGACCGAGATCGTGCGGAAGAAGACGGCGGGCGAGTTTGCGGTGGAGCTGATGGAGGTGGATGACATCCCGCTGGCGCCGAACGGGAAGTTCCTGATGATCGTGCCGCTGCCCAGCGCCGGCTAGATCGTGCCGCCCAGGGCCCGCAGGGCCTCGTCCCCGTAGAACAGCTTGATGTACTTGGCCTGCGCCGAGGTCAGCCGGCGGACGGCCCAGGAGAGATGAACGAAGTGGGGCTCCCGCGGCGCCACCAGGGGGTGCATCCCGCACTCCTCGGGCAGGTGGTTCCCCTTCCTCGTATTACAGCTGCTGCAGGCCGTCACCACGTTGGTCCACTCGTTGTCACCGCCCCGCGACAGCGGAATGAGATGGTCCCGGGTCAGGCACTCGCGGTGGCGCAGGTCGCCGTGCCCGCGATGGCAGTACTGGCAGCGGTAGCTGTCGCGGGCAAAGAGGAATGTGTTGGTGACCTGGCGGCGGAAGCGGCGGGGGACGTGCACGAACTTGACCAGCCTGATGATGGCTGGTTTGGGAAGGGTGAGGCGTTCACTTCGGACGACGTCATTGGCGTCCGATTCGACGATCTCCGCCTTGCCTTCGATGACGAGCCGAAGCGCCCGGCGCACCGGGACCATCGTCAACGGCTCGAAGGAGGCGTTCAACGCCAAGCACCGCACGCGCTGTCTCCGCCACGGGATGGATGGAGGATGCACGAATCCCGTCTCGCTCGCTCCGGCACGGGGCGGGCCCGACGGGAGGCTCGCGGGCGCCGGCCTGACCGGCAGGCGGGCACCCACAGTCAAGCGTAATGGGCACGTCAGGAGGCGGCAAGGGAGCTT
>DATAOR010000389.1:0-8656 GCA_036265635.1 Gemmatimonadales bacterium | reverse complement strand
GCCATGGCAGGCGCCGACCGCCAACACCGCCGAGTCGCCGATCCCGCCCCGGCCCTCCGGGGCCCAGGCGGCGACGCCCGGGGCCGACGCGCACTACTTCCAGCAGATCAAGGGCCGGGTCCACCGGCGGCTGATCGAACGACTCAACCTGTCCAACCTGGAGCGGGTCAGCCGCGACCAGGTGGTCGAGGCGATCCGGAAGGTGGTCCACGATCTGATCAGCCAGGAGTCCATCGCGCTCAACTTCGACGAGCGTGAGACCCTGGTGGTCCAGGTGCTGGACGAGATCTTCGGCCTGGGCCCGCTCGAACCGCTGATGCAGGACTCGGACATCTCCGACATCCTGGTCAACACCTACAAGAACATCTTCATCGAGCGGCACGGCCGGCTGGAGAAGACCGACGTCCGGTTCCAGGACGACAAGCACCTGCTCCAGGTGATCGACCGGATCGTCTCGGCGGTGGGACGGCGGATCGACGACTCGCAGCCGATGGTGGACGCCCGCCTGCCCGACGGCTCGCGGGTGAACGCCATCATCAAGCCGCTGGCCATCGACGGGCCGCACCTCTCGATCCGAAAGTTCCGCCGCGATGCCCTCTCGGCCGAGGACCTGCTCCGGTACGAGAGCGCCACCGAGCAGATGGTCGAGCTGATCAGCGGCATCATCAAGGCCCGGCTCAACGTCCTGATCTCGGGCGGCACCGGCGCGGGCAAGACCACGCTGCTCAACATCATGTCGTCGTTCATTCCCCCGACCGAGCGGATCGTGACCATCGAGGATTCGGCCGAGCTTCAGCTCCGCCAGCCTCACGTGGTTCGGCTGGAGACCCGGCCGGCCAACATCGAGGGCACCGGTGAGGTGGCCCAGCGGCTGCTCCTGGTCAACGCCCTCCGGATGCGGCCCGACCGGATCGTCATGGGCGAGTGCCGCGGCGCCGAGGCCGTGGACATGCTCCAGGCGATGAACACCGGCCACGACGGGTCGCTGACGACGCTGCACGCCAATACTCCGCGCGACGCACTGGCGCGGCTCGAGACTCTGATCGCGATGGCCAGTCTCGACCTGCCTGAGAAGGCGATGCGGCAGCAGATCGCCAACGCCGTTCACGTGGTCATCCAGGTGAGCCGGCTGGGCGACGGTACCCGGAAGATCACTCACATCTCCGAGATCACGGGGATGGAAGGTGACGTGATCACCATGCAGGACATCTTTGTGTTCGACCGCCAGGGCGTGGGCGATGGCGGCGCGGTGGTGGGTCACCATAAGGCCACCGGCATCCGGCCCAAGTTCGCCGACCGTCTCAAGGCCTACGGGATCGACATGGCGGCCATGCTGTTTGCCAACGCCGAGCCGCGTCCGCTGTCGATTGAGCGGGATCGCCACGCCGGCGGCCACTCCTGGCGGCGATGAACAGCCTCCCGCTCCCGGTCACCACCCTGGTCCCCGCCGCCCTGGTGTTCCTGGCGGTGGCCTTCGCCACCATCTCGGTGGCGCTGCTGGTGGACATCATGCAGGAGCGCCGCCGGCGGACGGACGCCATGCGGCAGCTCCGCGACTTCGCCAATGGGCCAGGCGACGGGCCGGGCCTGCTCCGCGGGTTCGACGGGCAGGTGCCCGATTGGCTGGCGCCGGTCGCCCGCCGGGTGCCGGCGTTCGAGGATGCCCAGCTCATGCTGGAGCAGTCGGGCTCGACCATGACCTTGGCCCGTTTCCTCACCATCACCGCCGGGGTGTCGCTGGCGCTGGGCCTGGGCGTGCTGGTGCTGACCCTGTCGGTCATGGCGGGACTGATCGCCGCCGTCGTCGGAGGGCTGCTGCCGCTCATCGTGATGCGGCGCAAGCGGTCGCGCCGGTTCTTCAAGTTTGAGGAGATCCTGCCCGAGGCGATCGACATGCTGGGGCGGGCGATCCGGGCCGGCCACCCGCTGTCGTCGGGACTCAAGATGGTCTCCGAGGAGGCGGGTGAGCCGGTGGCAGGTGAGTTCCGGCGGGCCCACGAAGAGCACCGGTTCGGCCTGGCCTTCGAGGACGCGCTACTGGCCATGGCCGACCGGGTCCAGATCGTGGACGTTCGGATCCTGGTGACGGCGATCCTAATTCAGCGCGAGGTGGGCGGCAACCTTGCCGAGGTGCTGGACAATTTGGCCAGCGTGATCCGGGCCCGGTTCACCATCCGCCGGCAGCTCCGGGTCTACACCGCCCAGGGGCGGTTCGGCGGCTACGTGCTGGCGGTGCTGCCGATCGCGGTGGGCGGGGCGATCTACTCGCTCAACCCGCCCTACGTCATGCTGTTGTTCACGGATCCGATGGGCAAGCTGATGGTGATCATGGCCGTGGTCTTCCAGCTCATCGGCTTCCTCTGGATCCGCAAGATCGTCAACATCGAGATCTGAGGCACCCGTGCTGATCGTCCTGCTTCTGATCGGCGTCTCCGCCGCCTTCCTCTTCATGTTCGTGCTGGAGCTGGCGCCGAAGCGCTCGCCGGCGCTGACCCAGCGGCTGACGGAGCTGCAGGCGATCAGCCCCGACTCAAGATCCGTACTGGCGCGGCGCCGGCGCCAGGAGCGGACCGAGAAGCTGAAGTCGGTGGTCCAGGCCTTCGGCGAGTCGATGCTGGAACGGAGCAACGAGCCGCCCAGCGCGCTCCGCCTCCGGCTGATCCAGGCCGGCTATCCGATGGCCAGCGCGGTGCCGATGTATATGGGCACCCGTATCCTCCTGCCGGCCGGTCTTGGCGTCGGCGCGATGCTGATGCTGCCGCTGCTGGGCCTCTCGGCGGTAGTGGTGTTGCTCGGAGTGGTCTATTTCGTCGCCATGGGCTACATCCTGCCGTCGCTCATCCTCCGCATCAGGACCAAGAAGCGGCAGAAGGAGATGCAGCGGGCGCTGCCGGACGCGCTCGACATGCTGGTGGTCAGCGTCGAAGCCGGCCTCGGCCTCAACCAGGCGATGGTCCGGGTGGCCGAGGAGATCGACCGGCTGAGCCCGGTGCTCAGCGAGCAGCTCTCCCTGGTCAACCTGGAGATCCGGGCCGGCACCGCCCGCGAGGAAGCCCTCCGGAACCTGGCCGATCGGACCGGGCTGGCCGACATCGCCTCGCTCACCGGCATGCTGATCCAGACCGACCGGTTCGGCACCTCGGTGGCCACCGCGCTCAGGATCCACGCCGACACCATGCGGACCAAGCGCCGGCAGCGGGCCGAGGAGGCGGCGGCCAAGACCACCATCAAGCTGATCTTCCCGCTGGTGTTCTGCATCTTCCCGGCGATGTTCGTCGTCATCTTGGGCCCGGCCCTGATCCAGATCATGCAGGCGCTCAAGGGCTTCGGGCAGTGAAGCTGGTCCGCGCGGTCAACACCGCGCGGGCGAAGGAGCTGGGCGCCCGGATCGGGGTGGCCGACACCTGGTGGCTCCGGCTTCGCGGGCTGGGCGGCCGGACCGGGGTGGCGCCCGGCGAGGGGCTGCTGCTGACCCCCTGCCGGGCGGTTCACATGTTCGGCATCCGCTTTGCCCTCGACGTGCTCTTCCTCGACGCCGGCAACCGGGTCGTGGCCGCCTACCGGGGCCTCGGCCCCGGCCAGCGGACCCGCTGGCACCGGGCGGCGCGGGCCGCCCTGGAGCTGCCGCCCGGCACGCTGGCGACGACGGGGACGGAAGAAGGCGACGTGATCGAATACCAGGAGGCAGCGATCCCATGAGCTCCGTGCCGCTCTCGCGGTCCACCATCTTCGACGCCGGCCCGGGCGAGGCGCCCCCCGTCCCCGAGACGGTCGCGGCCACCGGGCTGTCGCCCGAGTTCATCGTGGACCTGCTGCTCAAGACGCTGTACGTGCAGGGCGCCCGGACCGGCCAGCACCTGACCGACGTGGTCCGGCTGCCGTTCGACTTCGTGGACGAGCAGCTGATGGGACTGCAGCAGCGCCGGCTGGCCGAGGTCCGCTCGACCGCCGGGGTGAGCCGCGGGCTGTACACCTTCGACCTCACCACCGCCGGGCGCGACCGGGCCCGCGAAGCGCTGGCCTCGAGCCAGTACGTCGGTCCGGCCCCGGTGCCGCTGGACCAGTACCGCACCTGGGTCGAGCGCCAGAGCATCCGCAACGTCCACGTGACCAAGGACGTGATCCGCGAGGGGTTCCAGCGGATGGTGCTGTCCGACGCGATCCACGACATCCTGGGCCCGGCCATCAACTCGGCCAAGTCGTTGTTCCTCTACGGCGCGCCGGGGAACGGCAAGACGATGGTGGCCGAGACGATCGCGTCGATGCTGGGCGGGCACATCTACGTGCCCTATGCGGTCGAGATCGAGGGGCAGATCATGGTGGTCCACGACCCGGTGTTCCACCGGAGCGTGGAGGGCGAGCCCGAGGCGGCCTCGCCGCTCGACCTGCTCACGCTCAAGGAAGAGCCCGAATGGCTCCGGCGGACCCCTGGCTACGACCGGCGGTACAGCCTGGTCCGGCGCCCGGTGGTGCTCACCGGCGGCGAGCTGACCCTGGAACAGCTCGACCTGCAGTACGACCAGTACACCAAGATGTACCAGGCCCCGTTCCAGGTGAAAGCCAACGGCGGGGTGCTGATCCTGGACGACTTCGGCCGCCAGCGGGTGCCGCCCAAGGACCTGCTCAACCGGTGGATCGTCCCGCTGGAGAAGCGGCTGGACTTCCTGACCCTGCACACCGGCGGCAAGTTCCCGGTGCCGTTCGACACCCTGCTGATCATCTCGACCAACCTGGAGCCGTCGCAACTGGTCGAGGAGGCGTTCCTCCGCCGGATCCACTACAAGGTGATGATCGAGGGGCCGACCCCGCCCCAGTTCGCCGACATCTTCCAGCGCTGCTGCGCCGAGCGGGGGATCGCCTACGATCCGGCGATCATCAAGTACATCTACGACCACTGGTACGCCCGGCACAACATCACGCCCCGGGGCTGCCACCCGCGCGACATCCTGGATCACGTGGTGGACATCGCCCGATTCCATCAGACGCCGCCCGCCACCTCGGTCGAGATGATCAACCGGGCCTGCCGCTCCTACTTCCTGGACGACTCGAGGTCCACGTGACGGGAAAACCAGCCTCCGACGGCGACTTCGTGAAGCATGTCGAGACCGTCCTGCTCGATCGGATGGACCGGCTCGAGCGGGAGAACCGGCGGCTCCGGCGGTACGGCAACCTGACCATGATCGGCATGGCGGTCACCCTCGGCCTCACGGCGGCGGTGTTCTGGTTCTCGGGCCGGTTCGGCATCGTGGGCGGGGTGCCCGAGAACATCGTGGCCCGGCAGTTCAGCCTGCGGGACGCCGGCGGGGCCAACCGGGGCACCTGGAGCGTGGCCGAGGACGGCACCGCCCGGCTGGTCCTGGCGGATGCCCGAGGCCGCCCGCGGGTGCGGCTGAGCCTGCTGCCGGACGGGGCCGCCGGGCTGTCGTTCGGCGACTCGACCGACCACAAGCTGCTGGTGCTGGGCTCGCTGGCCGACCAGTCGAGCTCGTTCGTGATGAGCGACGCGCAGGGCACGGCCCGCTCGGTCCTGGGGGTCTCGCCCGGCGGCGCGGCCAACCTGGTGTTCGCCGACCAGAATGGCGCCACCAAGGCCGGCCTGGGCGTCGATGCGCGGGGCCTGGGCACCTTCACCCTGGCCGACCGCGGTGGCCGGCAGGTGGAGGAAGCACCGGCCGACGCGGATACGGTCGACGAGCCCGCCGACAGCCAGCCCCCTCCGCCGGCCAGGCCGGCGGCCCGAAAGAAATAGCGGACCGATGCGCATCCTGGTGACGGGCGGCGCCGGCTTCATCGGCTCCCACCTGACCGACCGGCTGCTGGGCGAAGGCCACCACGTGGTCTGCCTCGACAACTTCTTCACCGGCCGCCGGGCCAACATCGAGCACATCCTCGACCATCCGGGGTTCGAGCTGCTGCACCACGACGTGTGCGAGCCGTTCTTCACCGAGGTGGACCAGATCTACAACCTGGCCTGTCCCGCCTCGCCGGTGCACTACCAGTACAACCCGGTCAAGACGGTCAAGTCGAACGTGATGGGCACGCTCAACATGCTGGTGCTGGCCAAGCGGGTGAACGCCCGGATCCTCCAGGCCTCGACCTCGGAGGTCTACGGCGACCCGACGGTGCACCCGCAGAGCGAGTCGTACTGGGGCAACGTCAACCCGATCGGCCCGCGGGCCTGCTACGACGAGGGAAAGCGGGTCGCCGAGACGCTGATGTCGGACTACCACCGCGAGGACGGGGTGGACATCCGGATCGCCCGGATCTTCAACACCTACGGCCCGCGGATGGCCGAGAACGACGGGCGGGTGGTCTCCAACTTCATCGTCCAGGCGCTCCGGGGGCAGGAGCTGACGCTGTACGGCACCGGCGGCCAGACCCGGTCGTTCTGCTACGTAGACGACCTGGTGGACGGGCTGGTCCGGCTGATGAACGCCGACGCCCGGCACGAGCCGGTCAACCTCGGCAACCCGGTCGAGTTCACCATCCGGGAGCTGGCCGAGGAGGTGGCCAAGGTGGTCGGCAAGGACGTCCAGGTGACCTACCGGCCGCTGCCGCAGGACGACCCGACCCAGCGGAAGCCCGACATCACCCGGGCCCGCCAGTGGCTCGGCTGGGAGCCGACGGTGCCGCTGGCGGAGGGGCTGGTGCGGACGGTGGAGTACTTCCGCCGCCGGCTGGCCCGGCGGAACCGGGCCACGGCCGCCCGGCTCGACCCCTCCGAGGACCTGCCGAGCCGTCAGGAAGGGCCCATCTAAGTCTTTCGGCAGGTATGAGATATGAAGGATTCACCACGGAGCCACGGAGGGCACGGAGAACAGCGAGAGGAACGGAGGGTGACCAGCATACCCGCCAACTCCCTGCCGTCCTCCGTGCCCTCCGTGCCTCCGTGGTGAACTCCTTTACCACCCCCCCCCCAGCCCGCCGGGTCTTTCACCCCGGCGGGCGCTCGTTACGCGGATCACAGCCGGGCCGCCGTTCCCGCCTACATTGTAAGTCGTTGCCTCGAGGTCTCCCCAGCCAATGGAGGAGTGTCATGGCGCGTCGCCCGGTCTGCCTGTCGAGGTCGAGCCTGCTGGTGGTGGGACTGCTCTCGCTGGTCCCGGCGGGCTGCGCCCGCAACCCGGTCACCGGCAAGAACGAGCTGTCGCTGGTGTCGGAGTCGCAGGAGATCGAGATGGGCAAGCAGTCGGCCCAGCAAGTGGCCCAGAGCATCGGCTACTACAACGATCCCGGGGTGCAGCAGTATGTCTCCGCCATCGGGATGAAGATGGCCAAGGCGTCGGAGCGGCCCAACCTGCCGTGGGAGTTCCACGTGGTGAACGACGCCTCGGTCAACGCCTTCGCCCTGCCGGGCGGGTTCATCTACGTCACCCGCGGGCTGATGACCGCGATCAACGACGAGGCCGAGCTGGCGACGGTGCTCGGGCACGAGATCGGCCACGTCACCAACCGGCACTCGGTCCAGCAGATCAGCAAGCAGCAAGTCGCCGTGCTGGGACTGGGGCTGGGCAGCATCCTGTCGAAGGACGTGGCCAACATGGCCGGGGTGGCCAGCCAGGGGCTCCAGGTGCTGTTCCTCAAGTACAGCCGCGACGCCGAGAACCAGGCCGACCTGGCCGGCTTCCGCTACGCCCTGAACCAGAACTACGACGTGCGCGAGATGGCCAACGTGTTCCAGACGCTCGAGGGCGTGAGCCAGCTGTCCGGCGGCGGCAAGCTGCCCGAGTGGCTGTCGACCCACCCTGATCCCGGCACCCGGATCCAGAACACCGAGGCCCGGCTGGATACGCTGCACAAGGACCTGAGCAACAGCCTGATCAACCGGGATCAGTATCTCCAACACGTCCAGAACATGACCTACGGGGAGGACCCGAGGCAGGGCTTCTTCGAGAACGGGACGTTCTACCATCCCGACCTCCGGTTCCAGATCAGCTTCCCCCAGGGCTGGAAGACGCAGAACGGCGCCGACGCGGTGATGGCCGGGAGTCCGGAGCAGGACGCCATCATGCAGCTGAGTCTGGCCGGCCAGACCCCGCCCCAGCAGGCGGCCCAGCAGTTCCTGTCGCAGCAGGGCATCCAGGCCGGCAACACCTCGACCGCCTCCATCAACGGGCTGCCGGCTGCGTCGGGCTACTTCCAGGCCCAGACCGAGCAGGGCACGATCCAGGGGCTGGTCAGCTTCATCAGCTACAACAACAACACCTACGGCATCCTGGCCTACACGCCGTCGGGCAAGCTGCAGCAGTACGACCCGCTGTTCCGGCAGGCGATCGGCTCGTTCAGCGCGCTCCGGAACCAGGCGGCGCTGAACGTGCAGCCGGCCAAGGTCCAGCTGGTGAAGCTGCAGCGGGAGATGACGCTGGAGCAGTTCAACCAGCAGTATCCATCCACCATTCCGATCGCCGAGCTGGCGCTGATCAACGAGCTGCAGGCGCCGACGACGCAGATTCCGGCGGGGCGGATCGTCAAGCGCGTGGTGGGGGGGATGGCTCGGACTACTCCCTCGCCGTAGGTCGAGATCGTGGTGGGGGGAAGGCGCCCGAGGTGCGCCGGCGACGGGCCTCCACGCCCGGGGGGGCGGTGGCCCGTCGCCGGAGCACCTCGGGCGCCTTCCCCGTCCTGGGTCTGTGCGGGGCGCGGGGGTTGGGCGGCG
>DATAOR010000388.1:0-18206 GCA_036265635.1 Gemmatimonadales bacterium | reverse complement strand
CACCGTGTTCACCGCGAACAGCACCCCGAGGCCGCCGGCCACGGCGCTGTGCGCCGACCGGGTACCGCTCGAGGCGCGGTCGCCGGTGCGCTCGCCGTTCAGGATCCGCTGCCCCAGGGCGAACTCGGCGGCGAACAGCGGCAGCTCGGCATAGCTGGCGTAGCGGTGGATCGCGAGCCTGGTGCCGTAGGCGTCGCTGTACTCGATCGCCCGCGGACGGGTACCGCCCGTGTCCGGCCGAAAGGACGGCCCCATGGCGGAAAGGCGTGGGCCCGCCGCGGAGCTGTCGGCGGTGGAACTGTCGGTGGGGGAGTTGCCGGTGACGGACTTGGCGCTGCCGGACGTGGCGCTGGCGGAAGTGTCGCTGGCGGGCGTGTTGCTTCCGAAGCTGTCGGTAACGGAACTGTTGGCGGCGGCGCTGTCGGCGCCGCCGGTGACGAACCGAACGGCGCCCCCGCTGCGGTCGGCGGCCACCGCCGTCCGCGCCGCACTGCCGGGTCCGGCAGCGTCACGTGCCGCCTGGGCCTCGCCGCGCGAGGTGGCGGCACAGAGCGCCGCCGCGGTCAGCAGGCGCCACGCCGTCCCGCGCATGGCTCCGTGGGGAGAGACCTCGTGTCCTCCCGGGATGCGCGATGGATCCGGAGTAAGACAGATTGGCCGTGCCGAGTGGCGCCGGGCACGGCGTGCATCTGAGTCAGAGTCGGGAGTCGTTCGCTCGATGGGCACGCCAAGGAGCGCGCGACCGGTGCCGGTTGTGACGGGAATTCCGACTCTCCGGCTCCCAAAACGGGGCATGCAGGCCGAGGTGGCTCATCCGTCCTGCGCGGGGCCGGCCTGCCATCAGACCGTCACCTGGTGGGCCCAAGTCGTAATTCCCCCGGCAGCTGCAGCGGCGGTCAGGCAATCAGGGCAAGACGGCTGCCGCCGGGGTCGGCTGCTCGGCGAAGGTCGCCGTGGATCGGAGGATGGCGACTTCCTCCTCCGTCATCTCGACGGGCACCTCGGCGAACAGCGGGGTCGAGAGATACCGCTCGCCCGTGTCGGGCAGCATGCACAGGATCCTGGTGCCCTGGGGCGCCGCCGTCGCCACCTCCATCGCCGCCGCGAAGGTCCCGCCGGACGAGATGCCGACGAAGATCCCCTCGGCGGCCGCCAGCCGGCGGCTCCACCGCATGGCCTCCGGCGCGGGCACGGTGATCACCCGGTGGACCTGGCCCGCGGCCACCGCGTCGCCCGCCAGCTTGGGGATGAAGTCCGGACTCCAGCCCTGGATCGGATGGGGCTTCCACGCCGGGTGCCGTGCCGCCGGCGCGCCGTCCGGCTGCCGGGCCTGCGGGGTGCCACTCGACACCAGGGGAGCCTCTGCCGGCTCAACCAGCACGACCTTGGTGTCGGGCCGCTCCGCCGCCAGCACCCGGGCCACACCCTTCAGCGTGCCGCCGGTCCCGAAGCCGGTGACCCAGTAGTCCAGTCGCTCACCGTCGAAATCGTCCACGATCTCGCGGGCGGTCGTCCGCGAGTGGAAGTCGGCGTTGGCTTCGTTCTCGAACTGCCGGGTGAGAAACCAGCCGTGGGTCGTGGCCAGCTCGACCGCCTTGGTCACCATACCGGTGCCGCCCGCCGGCGCCGGCGTCAGCACGACCTTGGCGCCGAGGAAGCGCATCAGCTTGCGGCGCTCCTGGCTGAAGCTCTCCGCCATGGTGACGACCAGCGGATAGCCCTTCTGCGCGCACACCATGGCCAGCCCGATCCCGGTGTTGCCGCTGGTGGCTTCGACCACGGTCTGTCCCGGCTTGAGCGCGCCCCTACGCTCGGCATCCTCGATCACCCCTAGCGCCAGCCGGTCCTTGACCGAGCCGAGCGGGTTGAACGCTTCGATCTTGACGAACAGGTCGATGCCCTTGGGGGCCAGCTTCCCGACCTTGACCACCGGCGTGCGGCCGACGGTCTCGAGGATGTTGGCGAACTTGGCCATGTTGGCGCAGCCTTCGAGAAGGGATGGAGCCGGGACGAGGGAGGTCTCCTCCCGGTGCGGCTGCCTTTACGTTATCAGCCCGGGTTGGATTCGCAACGAGCCGGGTCAGGGACCGGTTCCCGGGCGCTGCGGCGGCAACGTCGCCCACCTTGACGCCGCCCCCGCGCCCCGATGACGGTTAGGGCCCCAGCCACGGAGCCGATCATGACCAGTCCGCCGGGCGCCCGCGTACCGCCCACCACCTACGACGACCTTCCGCCGCCGGCCCGCGTCGCCCACGACGGGCACACCGCCGTCGCCCGGATCACCAACATGAAGCGGACCCTGCTCCACTCGGTGCCCGCCTTCGACGCGCTGATGACCTGGTATCCGCTCCGCGACACGGTGCAGCCGTTCCTGGGCGAGCGGCTGACCACGCTCTTCGCCCACGCGGTCTCGGCCGAGACCGACTGCCTGATCTGCTCGACCTTCTTCCGCCGGCTGCTCATCCAGTCGGGCGAGAACCCCGACCGGCTGGCGCTCGACCCGTGGGAGGCCGCCGTGGTCGCCTTCGGCCGGAAGCTGGCCGTCACCCCCTACACGGTGCCCGACGAGGTCTTCGCTCCGATCGCCGCGCGGCTCAGCCGAGAGCAGATCGTGGCCCTGACCGCCTTCGGCGCGCTCATGGTGGCGACGAACGTGTTCAACAACGCGCTCGACGTGCCGCTCGACGAGTACCTGGAGCCGTTCCGGAAGGGCGAGGTGCGGCATGGCTGAGTTCGCCGGCAAGGTCGCCTTCGTCACCGGCGCGGCCCATGGGCAGGGCCGTGCCACGGCGCTGGCGCTGGCGCGCGAGGGCGCCTCGATCCTGGCGTTCGACGTGGCCCGGCCGCTCGCCTACCCGGGCTACGGCATGGGCACCTCCGCCGACCTCGAGAGCCTCGCCGCCGAGTGCACCAGGGCCGGCGCCGCCTGCGAAACCGTCGCGGGCGACGTCCGGGACGACGCCGCGATCACCGCCGCGGTGGAGCGGGCGGTCTCGCGCTTCGGCCGGATCGACATCCTGTTCAACAACGCCGGCATCTGCGCCTATGGGCTGGCTCACGAGCTGACCGAGGACGCCTGGGACGCGATGCTGGACATCAACCTCAAGGGCGCTTGGCTGGTCGCTCGGCGGGTGATCCCGGTGATGATCCGCCAGCGGAGCGGCGTGATCATCAACAACAGCTCGGTGGCCGGCCTCCGCGGCATGGGCCGGCTGAGCCACTACGCCGCCTCCAAGTGGGGCCTCACCGGTCTCACCAAGTCGTGGGCCCTCGAGCTGGCGCCCCACAACGTTCGCGTCGTCTCCATCCACCCGACCGGGGTCAACACGCCGATGAACGACGGCCTGGCCGAGCTCGAGGGCCTCACCCCCCAGCAGATCGCCGAGCGCTCCGCGGGCAATCTGTTGCCGGTGCCGTGGATCGAGCCCGAGGACGTGGCCCAGGCGGTGCTCTACCTGGCGTCCGACAAGGCGAGGTTCGTGACCGGATCGGGGCTGGTGCTGGATGCGGGGTTGTTGACGCGGTGAGCCGGCTGATGGCCGCCCTTGGCAAGCCGGGGACTATGTCGAAATGGAGCTTGCGGGGGCCTGCTTACGTCGGACGGCGGCCGAACCAATTCCGCTTACGGTGTCGCCGCCGCAGACGCCGAGAAGGTCACGGTCGCCGGCCCGGCCGTAGCCGAGACCGTCTGCGAACCGGCCGCCGGCCCCAGGGTCCACGAGTTGCTCGTCAGCCCGAGGGTGTTGGTAGCGGTTACCGGTGACCCTACGGAGCCCCCGCCCGTCACTACGGTCCAGGTCACTGGCTCGTCCACCCTGGGGTTGCCGTACCGGTCCGCCACCGTGACCAGAAGGGGCAGGGCGAGCGTGCCGCCCGGCGAGCCCGCCTGGTTGTTGCCGCTCTGGATGACGATCTGCGCCGTCGGACCCGGCGCCACCGGGATGGTCCAGCTCGGTCCATAGATTCGGGACAGGAAGCGAGAGGTCTCGAGCTGCCGGGGCGCTTCGGGCTGGACATCGAGACCGGCCGTCCTAGCATTGGTCGGCAGGGTCAGGCGCACCGTGGCGCGGCCGGTCGCGTCGGTGTAACTGAACACCACCGGCTCGCCGGGGGTGCAGCTCACGTTGCAAGTCCGATAGACCGCGCTCACCGTGGGGTTCTCGTAGGCCAGCGTACCGCCCATGAACCGCACCAGCACGCGTGGCATCGGCTCGCCGTTGCCGTCGAGCACCCGGACCACGAACGGCTCGGGGAGTGTCTCCCCGACGGACCCGGCGGCGTCGGCCGGGCTCGAGTCGAACTGCATCGGCCCCTGGTAGACCCGAAGCCGGATGGTCTGCTGGTAGGTCGGCACCCCGGGCGAGGTGAGCACGATGCCCTGCACCGAGCCGGGCGTCATCGGCCCGAGGAACCACTCGTTCTCCACTACTCCGCCGACGGCCTCCGTGGTGCTGGTGGCCAGGCTCCCGCCGCCGGACAGGATGCCCCACGTGATCGTCGTGCCCGGGGTGCTGTCCACGGTCCCGGCAGGCGTGAGCAGAGTGCCCCGGAGCTGGAGGGACGAGACGAACTCGGCCGGCACCGGCGTACTGTCGAACAGGATCAGCGGGATGCCCGGGCCGGTCGGCAGCAGGCTGCCGTAGGTCTGGTGCTCGAGCTGGACCCGGTCGAAGCGCTCGGCGGGTGGGCCGGTCCCGTCGCCTCCGCCGCAGGCCGCCAGACCGGCCAAGAGGACCCCGACGGCCCACGCAGGGCAGGGGTGTGCCAAAGGAGCCGACTCACGGCGACGCCATCGTGCAGACATATGGGCCTTTGGACGGAGGTCAGTACGCGAAAGGCGCCGCCGAGAGCCGTGAGCTCTCGGCGGCGGTCGCCGATGGCGGGGTCACGCTGGACGCTCGGCGCCGGCGAGCCTCAGCTCACACGCCAAGCTGCGCCAGCAGGGTCCCCAAGTCGAAGTAGTGCCGCTGCGTCGTGGTCTTCCCGGTCTCGAGCGCGAGCTCGATCACCTGACAGGCCCTGACCTCGATCCGCTTCCCGGTCGCGGCGATGACGCCGTTGGGGGTGGTCAGCGGCCCCGTGTGGGTCCCTGTCCAGATCAGCTCGAGCACGACGGTATTGCCGCTGGCGCAGGCCGCGTGAATGGTGGCCGCCGAATCGGGCAGCGCGGCGGCCCAGCCCTGCCACAGCGCGATCGTCGCGTCCGCGCCCTCGACCCGGCGCTGGGTGGCCACCTCGTCGTAGACTACATCGGAGGCCAGGCCGGCCTTCACCGCATTCCAGTCCTTCCGGCTGTACGCCACGATCGGGGCCTTGGCGGCCTCGATCAACTGTTGAGGGGTGAGCAGGGTTGCAGGCATCGGGGTACTCCTCTTGGTAGGGCTGGCGAACCGCCAGCGGTTCGGACCGGTCGCCCCCAGCTCAGTCCTCCCGGGCCACCGCCCGGCGGACGATCACGGTGATGTTGTCGCTCCCGCCGCCGTCCAGCGCCTCCTGGACCAGGTCCTCGCACACCTGCCGCGCGGAGGTCATCGCGCGGAGCTGCGCGCGGATGCGGTCGTCGGGGACGTGACGGGTGAGTCCGTCGCTGCAGAGCAGCAGCACGCTGCCCCACGCCAGGTCCACCCGGCTGATCACCGGGGCGGTCTGCCGGCCGCCGATCGAGCTCGACAGGGTGTGGGACAACTTGCCGGTGGTCGCCTCGGCCGGCATCAGCACGCCCAGGTCCATCAGCTCCTGGGCCATCGTCTGGTCGCGGGTGATCTGGCTCAGCTCGCCGTCGCGGAGCAGGTAGCAGCGGCTGTCACCTACCTGCAGCAGGAACGCCCGCGGCCAGACGCCGAGGTAGAGCGTGAGCGTGGTGGCCATGCCGCGGGACTGGGGGTCCGCCTCGGCCCGGCGGAGCAGCTCCGCGTGGCACCGGGCCGCCACCGCCTCGAGTGCCGCCTCCAGCTCATGCTCGTCGGTCGGGGCCGCATAGTAACATTCCATGCTGCGGGAGACGTACTGGCTCACCGCCTCCAGCGCGAGCCGGCTCGCCTCCTCGCCCTTGGCGCCGCCGCCCACACCGTCGGCCACCATCATCAGCAGGGCCAGCCGCTGCCCGTCGGCCGTCAGGGTCGAGCCCGGCAGGCTGGTCTGCAGCACCACCATCTGTTTGCGAAGGGTGCAGATCAGGAAGTGATCCTGATTCTCCGTGCGGACCTTGCCCGGATGGGTCAGGCCATACACGTCGATCTCGTCGTCCCGTGGCTTGCGAGCGGGGGCGCTGGTGGGTGTAGCCGGCGACGCGTCTGTGTGCGGAACGGTCACGGGGACCTCAGGGCGACCCCGTCTGGGGCGCCCTACCAATCTGCCTGCCGGAACGCATCCGGGCCAGCCCCGGCGGAGGGCCGGCAGACTTGACGGTCGCTGGCCATGGGCGGCTTCGACTCTGGCGGGCCTCCGTCCCGCGCCCGAAGTTGGACCATGCGCATACCCTGCCGGCCCGCGCTGACGCTCAGCCTCTTCACCGCCTTACATCTCTCCGCCGCGCCCGTCACCGCCCAGACGCCCGCTGCCGACAGCTCGAGGATCGCCCGACTGGCCGCCGTGGGCCAGCTCTGGGTGGCCATCCGCGAGTTCCACCCCTGGCTCGGCTACCGTCCCATTGCCTGGGACAGCGCCCTGGCGGCGACGGTGCCGCGCGTGAGCGCCGCGACCGACCGCGCCGCCTGGTCCGCTGCCGTGGCCGACCTGCTGGCGGTGCTGGGCGACCCGGTGACACGCCTCGAGTCGGACTCGGACCCCGAGGCGGCGCCCAGTCCGGGCGAGCCCGACCCGCGCTCCTGGTGGGCGGCCGACAGCACCCTGGTGGTCTCGCTGCGCAACCCCGCCGACTTCGCGGACTTCAACCGCACCATAGACCGGCTGACGGCGATCGCCGACACCATCCGCCACGCTCGGCGGGTGGTGTTCGACCTCCGTGCGTCTGCCGATGGTGGAGGATTCGACTGGGCCCTGGGTGAGTCGGGCATTCCCAGCCTCTTCGCGCCGGCCCCCGCCCGCGCGCCAGACCAGCGCGGCCGTCTCCACGCCGGTGTCCCGCCTGAGAGGGGGAACACCTCGGGCGGCTACTTCACCGGCTTCTATACCGTGAACGGCGCCGCCGTCACCCCGGGCGACGGCATGGCCGGCAGCCGCGCCGCAGTCCTCCTGGTGAACGATCGGTCCCTGATTCCCGAGGCGCTGCTCGCGCTCCACTCGGCCGGCCGCGCCGTCATCGTCGCGGAAGGCGGCGTGACCGACGCCGGCGTGGTGCGGACCTACCGCTGGACCTTGCCTGAGAGCCTGCACGTCTCCCTGCGCCTGACCGAGCTGCTCCAGGGCGGCGGACCGCTGGCCTCCCTCCCCGATACCGTGGTCACGCGGTCCGGCGGAGCCGGCGCGGCGGACGCAGGTCTCGCGGCCGCCCTCGCGGCCTTCGCGCCCCATGCGCGTCCGCTGAGGCTCACCGGTCCCGAGTGGCCCCTGCCACGGGCGGCAGCGGGAGACAGCGCCGAGGCGGCCGGCTATCCCGCGCTCCCCTACCGCCTCCTGGCAGCGTTCCGGATCTGGGCCGTGGGCCAGTATTTCTTTCCCTATCGCGAGCTCATGGGCGAGCGGTGGGACCGGGTCCTGGCCGAGACCATTCCGCGACTCGAAGCTGCCCGCGACTCGGTCGAGTACGGCCTCGCCCTGGCCGAGATGGCGGCGCACCTGCACGACTCCCACGTCCGGGTGACCTCGCCCTCGCTCGAGGCGGCGCTCGGCACGGCCACCGCTCCGGTCTACCTGCGCATGATCGAGGGGCAGCCCGTCATCACCCACTTCACCAACGACACCCTGGCCCGCCGGGGCGGGGCACACATAGGCGACGTGATCCTCTCGGTGGACGGCGAGGACGCCCGCGCACGCATGCGCCGCCTGGCCCGCTACATCTCCGCCTCAACCCCCCAGGCCCTCGATCGCGTCGCGGCCATTCGCATGACGCGAGGCATCGCCGGCACCACCGTCAAGCTCCGGGTCCGCCGGGCGGGGGGCGCGATCCGCGAGCTCGAGCTCACGCGTTCCCCCGAGTTCGAGCTGACCGGCCGCACCGGCCCCTTGTTCCGCGTCCTTCCCGGCAACATCGGGTACGCCGACCTGGGCCGCCTGCCCGCGAGCCAGGTAGACTCGATGTTCGAGGGGCTGCGGGAAACCCGCGCGATCATCTTCGACATGCGCGGCTACCCGCTCGGCACGGCGTGGCCCATCGCGCCCCGGCTCACCCGGGCGGACATGCCGGTGGCCGCCCGGTTCGCGCGCCCCAACCCCCTGTCACCCGACACCACCGAGCGCGCGACGGTGGAGTTCACCCAGGCGCTGAACCACACCGACCAGTGGCGCTACCTCAAGCCCACCGTGATGCTGATCGACGAGCGCACCCTGAGCCAGGCCGAGCACACCGGGCTGTTTCTCGAGGCGGCCAACGGCACCAAGTTCGTCGGCTCGCCCACCATGGGCGCCAACGGAGACGTCACCGTGATTGCGCTGCCGGGCCGGGTGACGATGTCGTTCACCGGCCAGGCGGTGCGCCACGCCGACGGCCGGCAGCTTCAGCGGGTCGGGCTGGTGCCGGACCTGCTGGTGCGGCCGACGATTGCCGGCGTGCGGGCGGGGCGGGATGAGGTGCTGGAGCGGGCGGTGCATTGGCTGATGCGCAGGACGCGCTAGCCGGCTGCCCCTCACGCGATGCCTACTGGTGGGCGAGTAGGGCCGTGGCAACTCGGCACCGTGGACTACCCGAACGGGGTCGCTGCTTGACCCCGGCGCTGACGGGCGGTACCGTATGGTGGTCCCCTCACAATAGCCTTCAGTGCCTACACCGTTACGGTGAACCTTCACGCAGTCGCGCGCTGCTCGCTGGTCGCCCTCGCGCTGGTGTTTCCTGCCTGCGCACCGACGCGCGTGCGTCGGACCACCGTTCCGGGATCGCAGGCATCTACCTTCGACCACAAGTCACCCTACCTCAAGGCGCACCTGCGCACGGGCTACGTCTATGTGCTGGATTCGTGGCATCTGGATTCGGCCGGGACGGGGGTGACGGGGCATGGCTCGCTGCTCACGCCGGATCGGACGGTCGAGCATGACGGCGACTTCCATCTGCCGGTCGACTCCGTGGCGCTGTTCGAGACCAATCTGCTGCAGCGCTCCGGCGGGATCACCGCTCTGGCCGTCATGACCGGCGTCACCGCCGCAGTGACCGCCGTGTGTATCGCGGACCCCAAGACCTGCTTCGGGTCGTGCCCGACATTCTACGTGCGGGACAGCGCGGGGCCGTTCCTCCACGCCGAAGGCTTCTCCTCCAGCATCGCGCCCGCTCTCGAGGCAGTCGACATCGATGCCCTTTACCGGGCCCGGCCCACCGGCCGCGACTTCCATCTGCTGCTCCGTAACGAGGCGCTCGAGACCCACGTGATTCGGTACGCGGATCTCCTGCTTCTCCGGCGTCCGGTCGGTGGGCGGGTCGTCCAGACCGCAGGCGGCCAGTTCCTCCAGGCTCTCGCGCCGCGCCCGCCAACGCGCTGCGCCGCGGCCGAGGGCGACTGTCGCGACGCCGTGGCCCGCTTCGACGCCAGCGAGCGGACCAGTCTGGCCGACTCGGTCGATCTGGCGACCCGGGAAAGCATCGACCTTGAGTTCGACTCGGTCGGAGCCGGCGATCTGGGACTGATCGTCACCGCCCGGCAATCGCTCATGAGCACCTATCTCCTCTATCAAACCTTCGCCTATCTGGGCAGCCACACCTCCCCCGCGTTGGCGGCCCTCGAGGGTGGTGGGCCGGCACGGGAGCTGGTGGATGGGGTAGGTCGGACGCTGGGACGGATCGAGGTGCTCGTGCCCGACGCGACCGGAGGATGGACGTCGGTCGGTAGTGTCGGCGAGACCGGCCCCCTGGCGGCCGACACGAAGGTGGTCCGGCTGCCCCGAACCGACGCCGGGCTTGTGCGCCTGCGGCTCCGGCTCACCCGGGGGCTCTGGCGGATCGACTACGTCGCACTGGCCCGGCTCGGCCAGCCGCTATCCGCCCTGCGCCTGGCGCCGAGGCGGGTCGAGCGCGAGGGCCGGCCGGACGCCGCGGCGCTGCGCTCGCTGGTGGATACCGCCGCGGCCCTGGTCACGCTCCCGGGTGACGCGTATGACCTGAGCTACTGGCTGCCCCCCCACCCGGAGCAGTACGAGCTCTTCCTGCAGGCCCGGGGGTATTACCTCGAATGGATGCGGAGAGAGTGGCTGGCTGAGGAGAATCCGAGTAAGGCGGCCGAGGTCCTGCTCGATCCCGCCGCCGCTCTTCGGACGCTGGCGCCTGCCTTCAAGCGGCAGGAACCGGAGCTCGAGCGACGCTTCTGGAACAGCCGATATGTCCGTCACTAGGATAGGGCACCGGGCCGGCCTGGCCGCGACCCTGGCCTGCGCGGCGTGCGCCCACAACCCGGCTCCGCGAGGTTGGCTGCCGCGCCCGGTGGAGGCTCAGACCAGCGCCTATGGCGGCTGGATCGAGCTGACCTACCGCGAAGACGGAGCGCGCCGCCACACCGAGGGGGAGCTGATCGCCGTCACGGCTGACAGCGTCTGGGTGCTGACCGGGGCGCAAGGCGCGGTGATCCCGACCAGCGCAATCGAGCAGGGCAAACTGGCCGCCTACGCAGCCGAGTCGGGCACGATGCAGACCTGGGCCCTCCTGGGCACCCTCGCTACGATCTCGAATGGTGCGTTCCTCGTCTTCACGGCGCCGATGTGGCTCATCGGCGGGTCGCTCACTGTCGGGTCTGAGTCACGCTCGGCCGAGCGGAAGCACCCCCCGCTCGAGTGGCTAGGCTTGGCTCCCTATGCCCGGTTTCCGCAGGGGATGCCGGAAGGCGTCGAGCTGAGGGCCTTGCATCCCAAGCCGGCAGCGGGAGCTCGCTAGGCGGGCTCCCCGTCGGCGCGGAACGGAGAAGGATTGGATGGCCTGACACCTTTCACCGGTGCGCCGGCCGGCCCGCCGCCATCAAGGGTCGGCGAGACTGCGGAAGTCATCGAGTAGCGAGCGCGTCGACCGCCGGAAGCTGTGCTCCCACTGGGTCCGCGCTGGTCCACGGAGCAGATACGCCGAGCGCGGCTCCGCCACGAGCGATACTCGTTCCCACTTCGTTCCGGCTCTACGCCTCGGGCGGAATCGGCAGGGTGCCAGCAGCGAGATCCCGCAGTAGCCAGCCTGGCAGGTGCTCCGCCTCCTCGAGCCTGCGCCCGGCGAAGTCGTAGTGCCGGCCGAACGACATGGTGCGCCCCCGGGCCGTGTAGCCGTGGAAGTCGAAGGCACTGAGCGGGAGCCGGGCGAGTCGCCCCACCAGCAGCCGTTCCTCGTCCGCGATCACCAGCCCAGGGCGGTAGGCGAAACATTCCGGCTACGTCTGGGCACCGGCGAACAGCTCCAGCGAGTCGTCGTCCATCTCTGAACATAGTCCGCGCTCATCCGGCATCTGTGCTCACGCGCTGGGTCGGGCGGCTCAGTGCTCTCGGCAGGAGCAGCGGATGGACTCGCCCCGGGAATGCCCGAAACTCCATGCCTCAGCCCGGCGTAGAGTTTCGAGTCCCCACTCACCGGAGCTCCCTTGCCCGGCGTCCTCACGGCTCCGTCGATCCGCGTCCGCCCGCGCGGTCTGGCGCACCTGCTGGTGGTCCGAACGCTCCTGGCACCTCTGACCCTCGCGGCCCAGTCGGCCGGCACCGTCACCGTGCCTCCCGACTCCGCCCACTGGATCTTCGAGGGCGGCGCCGGCGTGTCCGAGTATCTGGGCCGCCGGTGCGTCATGCTCGACGGCGGCGCGGCGACGGTGAAGGACCTCGAGCTGCGGGATGGCGTGATCGATCTGGATGTCGCCACGCCGGCCGCGCGCGGCTTCTTCGGCCTCCAGTTCCGGAGCGACAGCGTCAACGGGGAGTTCGTCTACCTGCGGCAGCACAAGTCCGGCCTGCCCGATGCCCTGCAGTACACGCCCGTCTTCAACACCGGACTCAATTGGCAGCTCTACAGCGGGCCCGGCTTTACCGGCAGGGCGAACATCCCGCGGGAGTCCTGGTTCCACCTCCGTCTCGCGATCGCCGGCGCGGGGGCCCGGCTCTACCTCGAGGACACCACCCGGCCCGCGCTCGACATCCCCGACCTCAAGAGCGGTCTTCAGCGGGGCGGGGTGGCCCTCGCCGACCTCGTGGGTGCCACCTGCTTCACCAACGTCGAGATCCATCCCACGCCCGACGCCCCCTGGCAGCGCCACCTGCCGCCGATGCCGCCCGGGACGCTGACACGGTGGAGTCTCTCGCCGGCGTACGACGCTCTGCAGCGCGATCCCGAGCGCCCGCTCTCCCCGGCCGAACGCGGTGCGATGCGGTGGCAGAGCGTGGAGGCCGAGCCGCCCGGCCTGGTGGCCATCTATCGCTACCGCCCGGCACCCCATCCACGCGTCACCTTTCAGACCGACTGGTCCACCCGGCTCGTGCCCCAGCCGGGAACGAAGCTCGTGTATGCCCGCACCACCATCTCGGCCCGGCGGGACGAGGTGAGGAAGCTCGAGCTCGGCTACAGCGATGAGGTCAGCGTGTTCCTCAACGGCCGGATTCTCTTCCGCGGGCGGAGCGCCCAGAGCTTTCGCGATCCTGGGTTCCTCGGCATCGTGGCCCCGGAGAACGACGCGATTTACCTGCCGCTCCGGCAGGGCTCCAACGAGCTAGTGCTGGCGCTGAGCGAGCTGGGTGGCGGGTGGGGTTTCGTCGCCCGGCTGGCCGAGGGCGGGCTCGCTCGGTAGGACGCCGGTCGCCACGCCCCCGTTGCGATCGGACGGTCGGACCGTCATCGTGCAGGAGGAGCAAAGCCATTTCCGAACCGGGGGAACCATGCCTGACTCGATCCGGCACTACTGGTGGGGCCTGCAGGGGCGCGTCGTCCTGAACTACAACTGGGATCGGGTCCAGCACGATTCCGTGGTATTGATCAGCGCATCGGAAGCGGTCTGGAGCAGGGATAACCGGGACCCGTGGCACGCTGAGCGGCGGGTCGGCGACGCCACGATCACCGTCTGCAACATCTCGCCGCACGGCCCGCCGTTCGACCCCAACAACGGGGTCACCTTCGTCATCAACGTGGACTTCCCGTCGCCGCTGTACATTGCGACGGACATCGTCGTCTTCGATCCGCCGGGCTACATCGACTACCAGCAGGAACCTTCCTACCCGCGGGTGGACCGGGCTTCGGTCCGGTAGGATTTCCTCGTGGTGGGCGGCAGCACCTTCGAGCGTGGCTAGCCGATCGCGCGGAATGGGCTGACGCGCGGCGCGACCGGGCCGCGACCGTGGAACCAAATCATTCTCCGCGGCGTTGGACAGGACCAGACCTCGAGGGCTTCCGATGCGTACACACTGGGCGGCGCTGCCGCTCCGCCTCGTCGTAGGATATGGCTTTCTTGCCCACGGCGTGGCCAAGTGGAGCCGAGGCCCGGCCGGCTTCGCCAGACTGCTGCACCAGGTCGGCGTGCCCCTGCCCGGGCCGACCGCCTACCTGGTCACCCTGCTCGAAGTATTCGGCGGCCTGGCCCTGCTGACCGGCGCCTTCGTGGCGCTGGTCAGCATCCCGCTGGTCGTGTCCATGCTGGTAGCGATGTTCACCGTCCAGCTGCGCTACGGCTTCAGTTCGGTGAACACGATCGGCCTGACGCCCGCCGGGCCGGTGTTCGGGCCCCCGGGGTATGAGATCAACCTGCTCTATATCGCCGCCCTCATCGCCATCGCCGGGCTCGGGCCCGGACCCTGGTCGCTGGATGGTTGGCGGGCCCGCCGGGAAGAGCTCGCGAGGCCATGAACCTGAACCAGGTGACGCTGCCGGCCCGCGAGCTGGCGCCCGTCGTGGCCTTCTACCGGCAGCTCGGGCTCCGGCTCATCGTGGACGCTCTGCCGCGATACGTCCGCTTCGAGTGCCCCGATGGCGGGAGCACCCTCTCGCTCGAGCGGGTCGCCGAGCTGGGCCAGGGGCCCGCCCCGATCGTGTACCTGGAGTGCGACGATCTCGACGGGACCGTCGAGCGCCTGGTGGCCGCCGGCGTCCG
Organism: Gemmatimonadales bacterium; assembly: GCA_036265635.1. Lineage (GTDB taxonomy): Bacteria > Gemmatimonadota > Gemmatimonadetes > Gemmatimonadales > GWC2-71-9 > CAVVWJ01. The sequence continues at coordinate 4,068 of DATAOR010000388.1, read as the reverse complement.
GTTCGACAGCCTGCCCGCCGATCAGCCCTGGCTCTGGCGCGAGGCCCGGCTCAGGGATCCCGCCGGTAACGCGCTCTGCCTCTTCCGGGCTGGGCGGAATCGGCGCGAGCCGCCGTGGCGGGTGGCCTGACCGCGGCCCTGGGAAACGCCAGCGCCGACTGGTGCCGCCCCTGGGCGCTCCTAGGAGTGGGCCGGTAGGGCGGGACGGCTCGGGTCTTCCGGCGGCCGGACAACTTCCCCAAGTTTCGGGTACCCTCCTCGAGGTCCCCGACATGTTCTCTGACGACGGCGACGAGCTCGCCCGGATCATCGCCAGGCACAGAACCGACGTCGCGGCCGCCAAGGCGGCCGCCGAGCAGCAGGCCCGCAGCGCCGAGCACGCCCGGCACAACTGCGAGGGGCCTTTGCGCGCCGTGGCCCTGCCGCTGCTGCGGGAGTGGGCCAAGCGCCTGGCGGTCGAGGGCTATCCCGCGCAGGTGGAGGATCGGCTGGGCTGCCGGCCGTCCAGCCTGGTCTTTCGCCTGGCGCCCCGGGGCGGCCCCGAATCGTCCTTGTCGCTCGTGTGCGAGGCCGGCCCGGCGGTCCGCTTCAGCATGAGCGTCGACGGCGAGCATGTGGGCGACGGCCCCCATGCGCCGCTGGCCGAACTGCAGCCGCGCGTCGTGCTCGATGGGCTCAGTCGCTTCGTGACGGAGGCATTGGCGGCGACGATTCCGAGAAGGAGCGACTGCGGGCCGCGGTAACCGCCCTCGCTACCCCCGCCCGTTCCGCCCGGCGAGCCACCGCACGATGTCGAGCAGGAACTGCTTGTTCTCCTCCGCCCCCGGTGCCCTGAGCCCGGTCGGCACGCGCTGCGGTCCTGTCACCTGCGCGGTGAACATCGCCGCCTCGGCGAATACCGCCACCCGGCCGCGGCCGGCCTCGAGCAGCGCCCCCTGCAGCTTGCCTTCCCCTCCCGTTGCCCGCGTCCCGGCACTGAACTCCCAGGCGGTGTCGGGCTCGACCACGGTCCACCCGCGGCCCAGCCGGAGGAGCGGCCGCACCCCTGGATCCCGGGCCGTGAACGCCGAGCCCGTGAACGTCCGGACCTGGTTCACATCGGCCACGACGGGATCGTCGAGCAATCCGCTGTTCGCGCGGGTGAACAGGTCGGGTGGCTGCGGTTGGTCGGGCGGAGCGCTGAAGGCGAAGCCGTTGAGGAACTCCACCCCGAACGCGGCCCCGAGGTCGTGGGCCGCCCCGGCGAACGGCATGTGATCGGCGATCAGTAGCAGGCTGCCCCCCCGCTCGACGAACCGGTGCACCGCGGCAATCTCCGCCGGCGTGAACGCCGACGGGGTAGGCCGGTACCAGCGGTCCGGCGCATTGGCCTCGGCCAGCGGGTTGGCGATCACCAGGATGGCCACACCCCGCAGGGCCGTATCGTCCAGCGGGCCGGTAGAGCCCGTCACCGTCAGTCCGTCGTTCCGGAGCACGCCGGCGAAGGGCGCGTACCGGCCGTCCACCGTGTGGAAGTTGTGGTGTCCGCCGTCGACAACGACCCGCGGCCCCGGCGGGCGGAACGCCGGGTGCGCCACCGTGAGGTCGGCGTCGGGGTCGGCCAGCTGCTGGGCGTGCGCGGTACCGGCGAGCGCCAGCGCGGTGAGGCATGGGAGCAGGGCACGCATGTCGATCTCGAGAGGAGGTCGGCCGGCTCGGCGGGTGTGAGCTGCTGCCAGCACTACTCGGTGGGGCCCTCGACGGTTTCGGGAGGTACTCCGCCACCGGACGGAAAGCGGGGGCGCGGTGCTCCGGTCCTGCCGCCGGCGGGCGCCGACGGCACCTGGGGGAGGCCTGCCCGAACACCGCACCCCTGGATATGCCTCGCTCGCCGCCGGTGCAGCGCGACGATGGCCACCGGCAGCGCGACGATGGCCACCGGAAGAGAACCGCCGCCGCAAGTCGAGCTTTCGGCGACGGCTCCGGTGTGATCCTGCCTGATGATCTTCCCCTACGACCCCTGCCGGCCCCCCTGCGCCGTGGCGGTCACATCCGCCCCGACCGACCCAGCCGTCTGCGAGGCCAGCATGCTGTGCTGCTGCACCGTCGGCAGCAGCTTTCCGGCCAGCGCCTTGAGCGAGATCACTCGACCGCCCTCGGCCTCGGCCTGAAACAGCCGCGCGGCATCGCCGTGGTCACTCACCATCTGCGCCATGTACTTCTTGTCGAACGAGCCCTTGCCCATCCTGACGAATCGTTCGTACAGCTGCGCGTGCTGTCGGAGAATGACCGGTGCCGGGTAAGCCGACCCCTTCGCCGCGGCCGCGATCTCCTCGTTCGCCTTCGAATAGTCGGCCACCATCCGCTTGCCGAAGTCCCGCACGGCGGGGCTGGTCCCCTTCTCCTCGGCCAATTTGCCCAGCTTCACCTGGAGGAGACCTAGGCTGCCCGCCATCTGGAGGAAGCTGCTGTCCGACGCCGCCGCCTGCGACACCTGCGCAGCCGGCTGCTGTGCCATCGCCTGCCCGAGGCCGCCCGTGGTGCTCAGCAACAGAGCGGTCACCGCCGCAGGAGCCAGATACCTGACGACCATACTCCGATCCTTTCGCGTATGTGGCGCAAGTCCAGTCGATCCGTGGTTCACCCTTAGACGGCCGCTTGCCCCGGATGGTTTCGTGGTCCGGTCGCCCTCGCGGGTCCGGCCTCAAGGCGACGGCCGCCACCGCCACCGCCCCTCAGTCTGGCTCTGCGTCATTTGCCCCGCTCGCCTGACATGCCGCCGAAAATCTCCCACCTGGGCGGTCGGCTTCCCGTCCCACCCCGTCGGCCTTCGGCCGCAGGGCACCTCGGCAGCCCACCACACTGCTAGGTTCCGGCCGTACGATCACCAGGAGCGTGCCGTCATGCATCTCATAATCTTTGGCGCCACCGGCAACGTCGGCCGCCGCGGCGCCCTCGAAGCGCTTCGCCGGGGCCACCAGGTCACCGGGGTGGTCCGCGACCCCGCCGCGGCTCAGCCCCCCGACCCCGGCGTCCGCCTGGTCCCCGGGGACGCGACCCGGGCGGAGGACATCGCCCGGGTGGCCCGCGGCGCCGACGCGGTGGTCAGCGCCATCTCGCCCCGGCCCAACGCCCGCGGCCTCCCCGCCCCCTCCCCGGCCGCCAACGCGCGCGCGCTCATCGCCGGCCTCCGCCAGGCCGGGGTCAACCGCATCCTCTATGTGGGGGGCGCCGGCAGCCTGGAGGTCGCCCCCGGCCAGGTCCTGGCCGACCAGCCCGGCTTCCCCACGGCTTACCAGGACGAGGCGCGAGAGGGACGGGACGCGCTGGCGGTGTGGCGGACCGAGGCTGACGGCCTCGACTGGACCTATCTGAGCCCGGCCGAGGAAATTGGACCGGGCGGGCGGACCGGGACGTACCGCACCACTGACGACCGGCTCCTCACCGACGCGGAGGGGAGGAGCTTCATCACCTTCGAGGACTATGCCGTCGCGGTGCTCGACGAGCTGGAGCGGCCGCGGCACGTCGGCCGGCGGTTCGGGGTGGCGTACTGACCAGTCCTCGGTGGATGCGCGAATCCAGCGTCGCCGGTCCTCCGTACGCGGAGCATCCCCGGCCCGAGCGCCCATGAGCATTGCCGCTGCTTTGGTTCCCATCCTCTTCTGGGTGGCGGGCACCCCCGCCGGCCCGGCACCGCCGCTCGACACCCTGATCGACGCCGCGGGCCCTTATCGCCGCCCGATTGTGGCAGAGGGGTCGAAGCACGATATCCCGGAGCGGCGACCTGACACGATCCTCGACGCGGTCCGCTCCCTGATGCCGTAGCGGGAATCGCGCTGCGGTCACGTCGAGCGGCCCTGACGACTGCACGGGAGCAAGCGATGCCGACTGCGAGCGGTCTCGAGCATGGAGCACGGGCGGGTGTCGTCCTGTTTCTCGGGGTGGCGGTGGGGTTGGCGGCCGGCTGCGGTGGCGGGCGCACCCCCGCCCGAGCCCCGCGCGATTCGGCGTCGCTCCCGGCCCGCGGCACGGCGCGGCCCGCCGATCGCCCCGAGCAGCCGCCGGTGCCGTTCGGGGGCGCGCCTTGCC
>DATAOR010000387.1:0-2011 GCA_036265635.1 Gemmatimonadales bacterium | reverse complement strand
ACCACACCGTCTGCCAGATCGCTCAGCGCGAAGAGGTGGCCGAACAGCTGGTCCACCGCCTGGTACAGCACCAGCAGGCGCTCGCCCCGCCCGCTCTCCCCCGGCCGTCCCCGCCGAACGGCCGCGAGCGCGGCACCGGCGGTCTCAAGCGCCGCCCGCACGCCCAACGGACCAGGGGCACCGGCCTCGCGCCCCGACTCGGCCATCCGGGCGGCGTAGTCGGCCACCGCCCGGTAGGCCTGCGCCACGGCCAGCCGTACCGGCCGGTAGGGCCGGAGCGGCCACAGCACCAGCGACACCAGCATCGCCCAGAGACCGCCCGCGACGATGAAGCCGGCCCGAACCAGCCACTCTCCAGGCTCGGGGGACGGATACGCCAGCGAGATGACGAAGATGTTGAGCGTCGACACGGCGACGCTCGAGCCGGCGCTGCCATAGGCCCGGCCGAGGGCGCAGGCCGTCGCCACGAGCAGCGTCACCGGAATCGCCACCGCCGGATGGGCCCCGGCCAGCACGCCAACGGCGGCGGTCAGCGCTCCGCCCGCCGTGAGCGCCGCAATGGTCGCGGCCCGGGTGCGATACGGCCCGCCCTTATCGGCCAGGCTGCCGGTGAACCCAGCCAGGCTCATCCAGGTGCCGCCGCCGGTGTGGCCGAGGAGATCGATCAGGAGAGGAACCGCGGTGGCGACGGCCGCCCGCAGCCCAGCCGCCCAGGCGGGCCGCGCCGGGGCGAGGGCGGTGGCCGCCTGAACGCCGCGGACGGCGCGACGGAGGGTCGGCAGCGGCCGCGCCTACCTGATGAAGGTGATGAAGCCGGCCGCGTTGGTCACGGCGGCGATCCGGCCTCGCTGGCTGAAGGCGACCCGGCGGGGCTCGCCCCCGACTTGAATGGTGCGGGTGAGGCCGGCCGGCTGGAGCCGGAATACCTGGATCAGGCCCTGGGCGGGAAGCGTCACATAGGCCTGGCCATCGTCCGGGGTGACACCGACGCCGAAGGCCCCGCCGGGAAGCGCCAGGTGGCCGATGACCTGACCCGAGGCCAGGTCCACCTCATCGAGGTAGCCCGCTTCATTGGCAACGTAAAGACTGGTGCCCCGCCGGTTCAGGGCCAGCTCCTGCGGTGCGCCGCCCAGGGCGAAGGTGCGGGTCACCGCTTCGGTTTCCAGGTCGATCTCGGCGACCAGCGGGGACAGGAAGCTGGAGGCGTAGAGGTGGCGGCCGTCGGGCGCGACCGCAAAGCCGTTGACACCCTCCCCGACTGCCACCGTCCGGACAATGGTGCGGCTGGCGAGATCCACCACGACGACATCGCCACCCGAGCCGGTGCCCACGTACAGCCGGCGGCCGTCGGGGCTCACGGTCAGCGACAGCGGACTCTCCACCGCGATCTCGGCCACCACGCTGGCGGCCGCCACATCGATCACCGAGACCGTGTTGGCGACCTGATTGGCGACATAGACGGTGGCGCCGTCGGGCGACATGGCGATCCCGGTCGGGGCCAGGCCGGTGGCGATGAACCCCTCCACCTGGCGAGTCCGCGTGCTGGTCCGGCCGACCCCGCCCACGGCAAGCTGGGTGAAGTAAGTCAGACCGTCGTCCCGCACGGCGACACCCCACGGGGTCACGACGTCGACTCGATCGACGATGCCCTGAGGATGCCCCGGATCGCGGGCGCCGGCCGGGGCCAGCCCCTGCACCGGGTCAACCGGCCCGCCACTGTCCTGCCCGCACCCGAGGAGCAGCGCGACGCCGAGGCCGAGCATGGTGGCCCCGGTCTCGTGGGCAAGGCGGGCGGGCAGGAACGTCTCACGAGCGCAGCGAGGGGTCTGAGCGGACATGGGAAGCGCGACTCCGGCTGAGGGGCGGCGCCGCCGGGGCCGGCCGGTCGCCAGTGATGGAGCTATGCCAACACGCGCCGCTCGGCGGCGCGATCACAGCTTAGTCCAGCACTGTCAACGGAGCCCGTCCCTGGGCAACTTCCCCCAACAGCGGTCGCGGCTACAGCGTCGTC
>DATAOR010000386.1:0-11060 GCA_036265635.1 Gemmatimonadales bacterium | reverse complement strand
ACCGTGGCGACCGGGGCCTCGCTGGCGGCCACGGTCACCCGGGCCGTGCCGCTCTTGCCCTCACTGGAGGCGGTGAGTGTCGCCGTCCCGAGACCGACGCCGGTGACGAGGCCACTCTGGGACACGGTCGCGATCCCGGCGTCGCCGGTCGACCAGGTGACCGGACGGGGCAGCGGCTCGCCGCCCACGTCCAGCGGGGCCGCCGCGAGCCGGACGGTGTCGCCCAGCACCACGCCGGTGGACTCGGGGGTCACCTGGACGGACGCGACCGGGTTCGAGGTGGTCCCGCCGGCGGCCTTGAGCTCGAGCGCGAGCGCCCCGCCGTTCAGCTTGGTCCAGCGGGCATCGATGGTGTTGTCGGCTCCCGCCCGTTCGGCCTGGAGGTCGGACGGCGGGGTCTCGCCGCTGGCCTGCTCGGCGAGCTCGGTGAACCCGGTGCCGGGCGTGATGCCGGTGGTGGACCTCCGAACGCCGAACACGCCGTAGGCCACGTCGTTCGAGCCGGCGAAGGCGCCGAGGGCCACGGTGAGCGCGCTGACCGCGTTGCCCCTGGCCGAGCCGGCCTGGACGATCGCGTTGCTGCCGTTGGACCCGGAGGTCTCCACCCCCTGCCATTGCGAGACGATCCACTCGCAGTTGGCCTGCGGGCTGGTGAAGGTGATCCGGATGGGACCGCTGCCCGGAGCGGCACTGAGCGCCCGGAAGACGCTCATCCGCTTGTGGGGCGTGCCCACCGGATCGAAGGTGACCGTCGCCGCCTCGGCCCACGCCGCCATGCCGCCGCCGGACAGGGTCGGGCTGGGCGCGGCCGCGGTGCCGTTGTGGCCCAGCACCGCCACCGTGACGAGCGCGTTGGCCGCGGGCGCGATGCTGGCGGTGGTGCAGACCTTCCCGTTCACCTTGGTCCCGCCGGCGGTGAGCAGGGTGTGCCCGATGGTGGTGGCCGCCGCGGGCGCCAAGGGCACCCGCACGACCTCGGTGTCACGCGGGTCGGTCGGCTGCTCCACGCAGGTCAGCGTGGCCGCCGCGAGCGCGAGCACGACCCGTGTCGGGACGCGGCGAGTCGCCGAACGAGAGTGAGTCATGTCATCGGAGGTTGAAGTCAACAACATGCCATGCCGTGCGGGGCCCGGCAAGCGACCGGCGAAGTGGGTACGCCGCTGTCCGCCAGCGAATCATCGGTGGCGCTGACCCGGCCGACCGCTGCGGCGTTGACGCCACAGCCGCCAGGCCGACGTGTCACCCAAGCCACAGGCAACGATAGCGCTCGAGCGTCAAGTGGATCTCAAGTGTGAGACTCCCCACTGCCTCGGGATCGCCCCACCGCGATACTGGGCATGACCGATCACAGAGGAGAGCCGTGCTTCGTCCGCGGTGCGGGGTCGCCGTCGTGTGCCTGCTGGCTGTTTGGGTCGCGGGCTGTCACCGCGAGCTCGACCTCCAGGTCGAGCGTGAGATCGGTGTGCGGGTCGCCAGCAAGCAGGCGCCGCCCTTCGTGCGGGGGGTGCGCTGGAGCCTGGTGCAACAGGTGTACCGGGACCGCGAACACCGGCCCATCTGGCTGCGCGGGTCTCGACCGGCCGGGCGGGCCCGGGAGCTGGTGCGCGCCATCTGCCGAAGCGGGGAGGAGGGTCTCCGCCCGGCCGACTATGACCTGGCCGGGCTCAGAACGGCGCTGCAGCGGCTGGCGCAGACGAAGCGTCCCGATCCGGCCGTCCTGGCGTCGCTCGACCTCCGGCTCACGGCCATGATGTTGGGATTCGGGACCGACCTCCTGTCGGGCCGGCTGGACCCCCGGGCGGTGGACGACGGCTGGTACCTGACCACCCGACGCTCGAGCGTGGACAGCACCCTGCGCGCGGCGCTCAAGGACGACGACTCACCCGACATGCTCGAGAAGCTCCGGCCGAAACAGCGGGAATACGCCGAGCTGGTGGACGCGCTGGACCAGTATCGGGACATCCTGCGCCAGGGAGGCTGGGGAATGGTCCCGGCCGGTCCCCCACTGCAGCGGGGCGAGCGCGGGGACCGGGTGGCCGCGCTGCGCCGACGGCTCCACGCCACCGGCGATCTCGCCTCCGAGAAGGCGTCCGATGTCTTCGACGGGGACGTGGCCGGCGCCGTGGCCCGCTTCCGGGTCCGCCACGGCCTCTCCGCCGACAGCATAGCCGACCAGCCGACCATCGGCGCGATGAACGTCCCGGTCGAGGACCGCATCCGGCAGATCGAGGTCAACCTCGACCGCTACCGCTGGCTGCCCGCCGAGTTCAGTCGGCGGTACATCCTGGTCAACATTCCCGACTTCCGGCTCTACGCTTATGACGGCGGCAAACCGAAGCTCGAGCAGCGGGTGATCGTGGGCGACCAGTACCGGAGCGCCACCCCGGTGTTCGCCGACTCGATGACCTATCTGGTATTCCGGCCGGAGTGGAACGTGCCGTCCAGCATCCTGGTGCGGGAGCTCCTGCCCCGGCTTCAGGACGACGATCATTTCGACCTGGCGGCACGAGGCCTCGAGGTAGTCGATTCAGCCGGGCGGGTGGTGAAGGCCCCATCCGAGATCGACTGGCACGATCTCGACACCGCGGACCTGCCTTACCGGATCCGGCAGAAGCCGGGCCCGGCGAACGCGCTCGGTCGGGTGAAGTTCATGTTCCCCAACCGGTTCAACATCTACCTCCACGACACGCCCAGCCGGCAGCTGTTCGAGCGCGAGCGGCGCACCCTGAGCCACGGGTGCGTGCGGGTGGAGGACCCGGTCGGGCTCGCGCAGTTCGTGCTGGACGGGCAGAAGGGCTGGAATGACCGCACGATCGAGCAGGCCCTGAACGATTCGGCCGAGGGCAACCGGGTGGTGTCGCTGGAGCGGCCGCTGCCGGTGTACCTGCTGTATCTCACGGCGTTTGTCCGGGACCGGCAGGTGCACTTCCGGAACGACCCCTACGGGAAGGACCGGCGGGCCATGGCCCGGCTGGAGCGGCCCGAGCCGGAGCCGCCGAGCCTGTGCGAGGAGGTCGAGCGACTACTGACTAAATGAAGGGGGCCTCACGGGTTATCCCGGCGTGGCAGGCGCCCGTGTCTTCCTCCGCAGAGCCCTGGTGTGAGCGCAGTTTGTCCCTCGACCAGGAGTGATGCCATGCCTCGTCTCCGCCCCGACCCGACGTTCTACGCCTCGCCCAGCCTCGCCGCCGAGTCTCCGCCCGAGCAACTGGCCTACGTGGCCCTGCTCGCCACCCGCGACGGTCAGCGCGACGCGCTGGGCGTGGTCGACACCAACCCCGAGAGTGCGGCCTTCGGCCGGCTGGTGGGCCAGGCCGACCTTCCCCAGGGCGGCAACGAGCTCCACCACTTCGGCTGGAACGCCTGCAGCTCGCACCTCTGCCCCTACGCGCCCAACGCCCATGTGGAGCGCCGCTACCTAGTGGTCCCGGGCACGCACAGCTCCCGGATCCACATCCTGGACACCAAGCCCGATCCGCGGGAGCCGCGGCTGGTCAAGGTGATCGAGGGGTCGGAGGTGATGGCCAAGACCGGCTACGCCGCCCCGCACACGGTCCACTGCGGGCCGGACGGGATCTACCTGAACGCCCTGGGCGCGCCCACCGGCGACGGGCCGGGCGGCATCTTCACCCTCGACCACGAGAGCTTCGAGCTGCGGGGCCGGTGGGAGCACGACCGCGGGCCGCAGTACCTGGCCTACGACTTCTTCTGGCACCTGGGCCAGGACACGATGATCACCAGCGAGTGGGGCACGCCCAACATGGTGAAGGACGGCGTCAACCCCGAGCTGCTGCTGGCCGGCAAGTACGGCCACAAACTCCACGTCTGGGACCTCCGCCGACGGACCCACGTCGAGGAGCTCGACCTCGGCGCCCAGCACCAGATGGCGCTGGAGCTGCGGCCGGCCCACAACCCGAGCCGGGCCTACGGCTTCGTCGGCGTGGTGATCTCGCTCGAGGACCTGTCCAGCTCGGTCTTCCTGTGGTACCTCGACCGCGCGGCGCGGAACGGCAAGGGCGAGTGGAAGACGCGGAAGGTGATCACCATTCCGGCCGTCCCGGCCGACGAGGCCGACCTGCCCCCGCTGCTCAAGGGCTTCAAGGCGGTGCCGCCGCTGGTGACGGACATCAACCTGTCGGTCGACGACCGCACCCTCTACGTGTCGTGCTTCGGGTCGGGCGAGCTCCGGCAGTACGACGTGACCGATCCGTTCAACCCGGTCCTGACCGGCAGCGTGAAGCTCGGCGGCATGGTCGCGCGGAGCGCCCACCCGAAGCGGCCGGACCAGCCGCTCAACGGCGGTCCCCAGATGGTCGAGGTGAGCCGCGATGGCCGCCGGGTGTACCTGACCAATTCGCTCTACACGCCCTGGGATGCCCAGTTCTACCCCGACGGCGTGCGTGGCTGGATGGCGAGGCTCGATGCCACGCCGGGCGGCGGCCTTACCGCCGACCCCCGCTTCCTGGTGGAGTTCGAGAACGGGCTCCGGCCGCACCAGGTCCGGCTCGAGGGCGGCGACGCCTCGTCCGACTCCTTCTGCTACGCCTGAGCCGGAGGCGGCGATGACTTGGTCGGCATGGCTCGCGCTGGCGGGGCTGGGCGCGGTGCACGGGGTGAACCCGGGGATGGGGTGGCTGTTTGCCGTCGCCCTGGGACTGCAGGAAGGGAGGGCGCGCGCCGTCTGGCGCGCCCTCTCACCGCTGGCGGCCGGGCACGCCCTGGCCATCGGCGCGGCGGTGGCGGCCGCGCTGGCACTGGGCCAGATCGTGCCGGCCGGGTGGGTCACCTGGATCGTGGGCGGCGCGCTGGTGACCCTGGGCGTTTCCCGGCTGGTACGGCACCGGCATCCCCGCTACGGCGGGATGCGGGTCGGCTTCCGCGAGCTCACGATCTGGTCGTTCCTGATGGCGAGCGCCCACGGGGCCGGGCTGATGGTTCTCCCGCTGCTCGCCGGGGCCGCGGGAAAGGTGGCTCCCGCGGCCATGCCCGGCCACGCGGACCATCTGCTGGCCGCGTCGCTGGTCCCGCCAGCAGCGATGGCCGGGCCCGTGGGCCTGGGCCTCCAGGTCGCGTTGCTCCACACGGCCGGGTATCTGCTGGTCACCGGCTGCGTGGCCCTGCTGGTCTACCGGAAGCTGGGCCTCCGGATGCTCCGGACGATGTGGATCAACCTCGACCTGATCTGGGGCGCGGCCCTGGTGGTGACCGGAGCGCTGGCGATCCTGGCCTAGCGGCTGCCCCCGCCGCCGGGCCGCAGCGCCGCCGGAGGTGCCCGCCGGCGGCGCTGCTTCCAGTCCCAGATGACACCGAGAAGGTGCGGCAGCGTACGCCCCAATGGCGCGTCGCTGGACCGCTGCGCGCCACGCCTGCATCTTCTTCAGCCATACCGGTCGATTTCCCCAGCAGTTCCAAACCTGCTGCATCGCGCTCTCGGAGTGCCGAAAGGAGCAGGCGTGCGCGTTGTCCGGCTGGCGGTGCTGATACTGCCTCTCGCGGGCTGTGCGAGCCTCTCCGGCTCGAAGCAGAAGCCGTCCGACCCGCGCTCACCGCCCACCGGCGGCGATTCCACGGTCACGGCGACCCCGCCCTCCCGGCCGGCCGACGCGCCCAGGGCCGGCCCGCCCTCACCGGCGCCCGCTGCCAACGCTGGGCCGGCCCAGGGGGTCGAGCCCTCGGTCTCCGGCTACGCCGACGCCCCGGCCGGCACCGCCTTCGTGGGTGACGCCCGTGACAGGCTGTTCTACCCGATGAGCTGTGCCGCGGAGCATCCAATTCCCCGTGACCACCAGATCTACTTCCTCAGCGAGGTGGGGGCCGTGCGCGATGGCTTCACCAGGAGCGGAGACTGCTGATGCACGTCTTCCTCGCAGCCATGGCGCTGGTGGCGGCCCTGGCCGGGCCCGCGGCAGCCCAGGAACGGCACGGGTTCTGGCTCAATCTCGGCCTGGGATGGGGCTCGGTGGGCTGCCGCGGCTGCGACGGCCGGGATGGCGGCATCGCCGGCGATCTCGGGCTGGGCGCGACGGTCGGCCCACACCTCCAGCTCGGGCTCGGCAGCAATGCCTGGTACCGGGACTACGACGATGGCGTCTCGCTCGCGCTCGGCACCCTCGTCGACGCCCGGGCCAAGTACTACCCGTCCCGGACCGGGGGGCTCTACCTGGGCGGCGGCATCGGGGTCGGCCAGGCGCATACCATGGTCGATGGCTTCGGGGTGATCGATGGGACCTACGACAAGACGGGTGTGGGCATCTGGGCGGGCCTCGGCTATGACGTGCGCCTCGGGCAGGGCAGCCTGGCCCTGACGCCATTCGTGCGTGCCGTGACCGTCCGGGCGGAGGGCGACCGGTACAATCAGGGCCAGGTCGGTGTGGCCTTCTCCATCCAGCAGTTCCGCAGCAGCAGCGCGGAGACGCCCGCGGACCAGGGCGGGCCGGAGCCCTACGTCCAGCCGGCATTCCGTGGCGCGGGCGACGCGCCGCCCGTCCCACCGCCGGCCGCGCCGGCGCCGCCGGCCGTACCGGCTCGCCCGTCCGTCGGGTACACCAGGCTCCCGCCCGGCACCAACTACGTGGGCGATACCCGGATCAAGATCTACTACCCGATCAGCTGCGCCGCGCAGCATGCCATTCCCGCGGCGTTCCAGACCTTCTTCCAGACCGAGGAAGGGGCGATGGACGACGGCTTCAAGCGGAGCGGGGATTGCTAGCGCGGGGGCCCAGTGAAGGTCGGTGCGACGGGGACGGCGTGCAGCCGCCGACCAGCCGATCAACGCCGCTGGAACGACACCGGCGCACCCAGCCTGGCGGTAAGGCGTGCGCCCGGGCGGAGACACCCGCCTCCACCCGCCCCGCTCACGATCCGGACCGAGGCCGACGAGACCGCGCCGGCCAGGCCCGGCCCGACCAGCGAGTCGAGCCGCGCCTCGGGGTCGGCCGACCCGTCGCGGCGGAGCCGGAGGAAGGCGCTGCTGTTTGCGGGCAGGGTGGCAGCCCCGGCCTTCACGGCACCGACCAGACGGGCCGTGAACCGTTCCTGGCCGCTGGCCGGCGCGCAGGTGCGGGCCGGGACGGTGAGGTCGAGGGTCGTGCCCTTGGCCAAGCGGGGCTGGTCCGCCATCGCGCTGTCAGGTAGCGCGGCGGGCGGGCTCGGCTTGGGCGGCGCGGGCGCAGGGGCCGGGCGGGCGGCCTCGGACGAAGGTGAGCGGGGGGTGGCGGGCCCAGGTGTCGGAGCGGCCGCGGCGGACGGCGGGCTGGTGGAGGTGGCACCGCCGCTCGCCACCACAGGTGGCTTGCCGATGGCGATGGCGGTGGAATCCGGTACTGTGGTGCCGGGCGGCTGCGGCATCTGGACCACGACCGGGCCCGGCTGCGCCGGCTTGAACAGGCCGAGTTGGTTGAGCCCGGCCACCAGCCCGCTCAGGGCCGCGATGAAGCCGGTCGCAGCCGTAAGGGTGCCGGGGATGGATTTCCACCACGAGGGCTTGGGTTCGTCGGCCACCGGACCTCCACGGGATGGGTTCGGCTCTCCCGCAGGTTATCCCCTTTCCGGCGCTCCTGTCACCCCCACCCGGGATGCCGGTGGGCCTCGTTGCGGTTCGCGCCGCGCGCCGTAGGTTGGCCGAATGGTCATGACACCTATGCCGGAACCCCAGGGAACAGGCCCGCCGATAGGCTCGGGCCCTCGAGTGATCGCCGCGCTAGCCGACCGCTATAGCGTCATCCGCGAGCTGGGCCGAGGCGGGATGGCCACGGTCTACCTGGCCGACGACCTCCGGCACGGACGCCAGGTGGCGGTCAAGCTGCTCCGGCCGGAGCTCGGGGAGGTCCTGGGCCCCGACCGGTTCACCCGCGAGATCCGGATCGCCGCGGGGCTCAACCACCCCCACATCCTGCCCCTCCATGACTCGGGCGAAGCAGGCGGGCGACTGTTCTACGTCATGCCTTACGTCCGCGGCGGCTCGCTTCGGGAGCGGTTGGCGGCCAAGCGGCAGCTGGCGATTGCCGAAGCGGTCACCCTGGTCCGCCAAGCCGCCTCGGCGCTCGATCACGCCCACGCCCACGGCCTGATCCATCGCGACATCAAGCCCGAGAACATTCTGCTTCACGAGGGCGAGGCGATGGTGACCGACTTCGGCATCGCCCTCGCCACCGACACGGCGCCGGGCGCGCGGCTGACGCAGGCCGGGCTCCTGGTCGGCACGCCCGCCTACATGAGCCCCGAGCAGGCGGCGGGCGAACGGGAGCTCGACGCCCGGAGCGACGTGTACAGCCTGGCCTGCGTACTCTACGAGCTGCTGGCGGGCCAGCCGCCCCACGACGATCCCTCCCCTCGGGCCCTGATCGCCCGCCGGCTGACCGAGCCGCCGCCGAGCCTGCGGCAGGCCCGCCCGGCCGTGCCGGCCTCGCTCGACAAGGCGGTCGCCCGAGCGCTCGCCCCCGACCCCGCCGACCGGTTCGCCACCGCGGCCGCGTTCGCGGAGGCGCTGATCGCGCCCACGGCGGGCGCGGCCCACCCGACGCCGTCCATCGCGGTGCTGCCGTTCGCCAACATGAGCGCGGATCCAGAGAACGAGTTCTTCGCCGACGGGATCACCGAGGACGTGATCGCCCAGCTGTCCAAGATCCGCTCGATCCGGGTGATCGGGCGGGGCTCGGTGATGCGGTTCAAGACCCGGACACAGAGCCTCCGCGAGATCGGCGCCACCCTCGAGGTGGCGACGCTGCTGGAAGGGAGCGTGCGCCGCGCGGGGAGCCGGGTCCGAATCGTGGCGCAGCTGATCGACGCGGAGACCGATCGGCATCTGTGGTCCGAGACCTACGACCGCGAGCTGACCGACATCTTCGCCATCCAGAGCGACGTGGCCCTGCGGATCGCCGGGAAGCTCAAGGCGGAGCTCACCCCGGCGGAGCGCAACCGGATCGGCCAGGAGCCGACCGACGACGTCCAGGCGTACCAGCTATACCTCCAGGGCAAGTACTGCCTCACGCGGTGGACCCAGGATGGCTCCGACCTGGGCCTCAAGTATCTGGAGGAGGCGGTGGCCCGGGACCCGGACTACGCACCGGCCCATGCGGCGATCGCCTGGGTCTATACCGAGCTGGCCCTGGCAGTCGCCGGCCAGCACCCGGCCATGGCCGCGTTCGCCCGGGCCAAGGCGGCCGTCGCCCGGGCGCTCGAGATCGACCGCGGCCTGGCCATGGCCCACGCGGTGCTGGGGCACATCAAGTTTGCCTGCGACTACGACTGGACCGGAGCCGAGGCGGAGCTGAAGCTGGCGATCGAGCTCGACCCCAACAGCGGGGAGGCCCACGACTTCTACGGCCTCCTGCTGTCGTCGCTGGAGCGCTACGACGAGGCGTTGACGATGCAGCGGCGGGCCCACGCGTTGGATCCGCTGGCGCACCGGATGGACATGGTGACGACGCTGCTCCGGGCCGGCCGCCACGACGAAGCTCTGGTGGCCGTGCACCGGGTGCTCGACGTCGAGCCGCAGCTGGCGCTGGCGCACGTGACGCTGGGTTGGATCCATCTCCTCTCGGGCCGGCCGGACGAGGGGCTCCCCGCCATGGAGCAGGCGGTCGCGCTGGTGCCGGACAGCACGCTCTACCTGGGGCAGCTGGGGCAGGCGTACGGCCGGGTCGGGCGCACGGACGACGCGCGGGCGGTGCTCCGCCGGCTGGAGGAGCTGGCCGGCCGGCAGTACGTCTCGCCCTACCATCTGGCCTACGTCCTTACCGGCCTCGGCGAGACCGAGCGGGCGCTCGACTGGCTAGAGCGGGCCTGCCGGGAGCGTGCCGGCGGCGTGTTCGGGGTGAAGGGCTCGTTCCTGTTCGCGCCGTTGCGGCCGCACCCGCGGTTTCAGGCGCTGCTCAGGCAGATGAACCTCGCTTGACTGCGCCCGGGAGGACCGCTTCCCCCCATGCCCCGCTACGCCGCCTTCCTCCGAGGAGTGATGCCCACCAACGCCAGCATGCCGGCGCTCCAGCAGGCGTTCGAGGCGGCAGGGTTCACCGGAGTCCGGACGGTGCTCTCCAGCGGCAACGTGGTGTTCGACGCCCGGAAGACGTCGGAGGCCGCGCTGCAGCGCAGGGCCGAGGCCGCCATGGCCGAGCGATTGGGCAAGGGGTTCCTCACCATCGTACGGCCGGTCGCCCACCTGTCGGCGCTGCTGGCGACCGATCCCTATCACCAATTTCGGCTGGACCCGTCGGCCAAGCGGATCGTCACCTTCCTTCGTGAGCCCCCCGGCGCTGTCGCGCTGCCGATCGAGCAGGATGGGGCACGACTGCTGGCGCTCGAGGGCCGGGAGCTGTTCAGCGCCTACACGGCGACGCCGAAGGGCCCGGTTTTCATGAGCCTGATCGAGCGGGCGTTCGGCAAGTCGGTGACCACGCGGACGTGGGACACGGTGGCGCGGGTCGCCCGGGCGTAGCAGCGGCCCCATCGCTGGCCGGAGTTCCAGTGGAGGCATCAGCCGCGGCAGGTCCGCCGAGGTTGCGGCCTGCCGTTCCAGTCACTAGCATCCCACCGTTGGCCTCACCCGGGCCGACGCCGGCGCCGGCGGCCGAAGCCGCGCACCGCCACTCAGCTCCTATCGTTGTCCGTCGTACCATGTTCCCACGCAGGAGTTGGCCGATGCATTCCCGTAGACTCGTCCTCGCGCTCGCGGGCGCGCTGGTCGTCGCCGGCTGTAGCGACGAAACCTCCGATCCCGCCAGCCCGTCCGCTTCCTCCCCCTCCTTCGCCAGCACCGCCTCTTCCGGCCTCGTCGGTATCAACGTCGTCCTCCGGAGCCCCGCCACCAACGCGCAGCTGGCCCAGCTCAAAGCGATCGGCTCGGTGAAGGCGACCTTCCCCCAGATCAAGGGGCTGACGCTCGCCGCCAGGGCTGACCGGCTGGCCGCCGTCCGGGCCCTGCCCTTCGTCAAGAAGGCTGCGCTCGACGCGGTGATCGACATTCCGCCCAACACCGACCTCGTGCCGGTGACAGACTTCACCGGCGGCCGCAGCACCTGGGATCAGGATGCGATCAATGTGACCATCTCGCCGGCCACGAC
>DATAOR010000385.1:0-1862 GCA_036265635.1 Gemmatimonadales bacterium | reverse complement strand
GTCATGCTCACCGAGCCGGTGATCAAGCGCCTGCTGGAGCCCGACGAGGTCGCCGACGCCGTGCTGTTCCTCTGCTCGGACGCCGCCGCCTTCGTCAACGGCACCTCCCTGGTCCTCGACGGCGGCTGGACCGCCCGCTGAGGCAGGCTCGGCCGCCCCGCTGACGCAGGCAGGCAGGCTTCGCCGCCGCTCGCGTAGGCTTCGCTGCCCCGCTCCCGGCGGCGGTATGGGCCCCCGGGGTATGGGCTCCCGGTTGGGAGGGTAGCCGACCGCGGCACGGCGGGTTCGGGGCTGTCCACAGGCCCCCAACCCCCTCAGGTCGGTGACTGCTCCACGGCTGCCCTCGGCCTGGCCGCCGGGGGGACGAGCCCAGTGGACCGGAGGCCGAGCCGACCATGGGCCGGTCGGGTGCCTTGACGAGTTCTGCCGACCTCCACTACCCTCCACGGCTCGGAATCGCCGGAGGAGAGCGCGCCCCCACGACGCCCCTCCAGGCAAGCGCCCCAACAACGGGAGCGCGACCGTGCGCCGCGTGGTGGCGTACGGGACTGACCGGCCCGTCCCGTCGGGCCACCCACTGTGCAAGAGGAGGTTCTTTCCTTGGCACGCATGCATGCACCTCACTTAGCCCGGACGGCCCGCCTGAGCGCCGTCACCGGCCTCGGAGCGGCGGTCCTCGTCTCAGCGTTCGCGCTGCCGGCGATGGCCGAGCCCGTCGACGCCGTCCAGCGCACCCCGGCCAAGATCGTCGCCGTCAAGACCGACAGCAAGCGCAAGACGGTGGTGGTCAAGCGCGGGGACAACCTGAGCAAGATCGCCAAGCGGGCCAAGCTGGCCAGCTGGCGGCCGATCTGGGACCTGAACAAGAAGATCAGCCATCCCAACCTCATCTACCCCGGGCAAGAGCTCCTGATCCCCGCCAAGGGCGAGAAGGTCAAGCACCGCCCGCTCCCGGCGCTGGCCGTGACCCGCGTCGTCTCCCAGGAGCGGTCGGCCGCGCCCGCGTCCAGCTCCCGGCGCCCGACCGTCAGGCGGTCGGTCTCGACCTCCTCGGTCGGCGGCAGCGTCTGGGACCGCCTGGCCCAGTGCGAGTCGGGCGGCAACTGGGGCACCAACACCGGCAACGGCTACGCGGGCGGCCTCCAGTTCTCCCAGGGAACCTGGGCCGCCAACGGCGGCAGCGGCTCGGCCCACAACGCCAGCCGCGCCGAGCAGATCCGGGTCGCCGAGCGCGTCCGAGCCTCCCAGGGCTGGGGCGCCTGGCCGGCCTGCTCGAGCAAGCTCGGCCTGCGGTAACCATCAACTAGGCAACACCGCAACATCGTGGGGAACGGTGCGGCGCGTGGTCCTTCGGGCTGCGCGCCGCACCGGCGTCTCTGGTAGTACGGTTGGACCCATGACTCAGCAGGCGTCCCTGCTCGCCTCCCGCGTCGGTGCCGGCCGGGCCGACGGCGGGCGCCGTTGGCGCTCGGTCGACCCGGCCCACACCGGGCAGGTGGTGGCCGAGGTCATGCTGGCCGAGCCGGCCACCTTCGTGGCCGCCTGCCGGGCGGCCCGCGCGGCCCAGCCGGGCTGGGCCGCGACCCCGGCGCCGGTGCGGGGCCGGGTGGTCAAGCACCTCGGCCGCCTGGTCGAGGAGAACCGGGAGGCCCTGGCCAGGCTGGTCACCCGCGAGATCGGCAAGCCCCTGGCCGAGGCCCGCGGCGAGGTCCAGGAGGTCGTCGACACCTGCGACTTCTTCGCCGGCGAGGGCCGGCGGCTCTACGGCCAGACGGTGCCGAGCGAGATGCCGGACAAGCAGCTGTTCACCTTCCGCCAGCCGGTCGGGGTGGCGGCGGTCATCACCGCCGGCAACTTCCCGG
>DATAOR010000384.1:0-7434 GCA_036265635.1 Gemmatimonadales bacterium | reverse complement strand
TTCCGCCAGCGTCGTGCGTCCGTACAGCTCCGGCTCCCGCTGACCCAAGAGGTTCAGGTTGGGGCCGTTCAGGACGCTGATGCGCATTCAGCGCTTGAGGTTTTGGAGCCAGGCGTGGAACTGATCGAGGTCGTCGCTCTTGGGATCAGGGCTTCGGGTGGTGCGGGCCGGGGCCGAGGCGCCCGCCGCGCCGTAGAATTCGTCGTACGACACGCCCCCGGCTGGCGCCGCCGGTACGGCGGAAGACACCGCCGGCGGTGTCGGCGTGGCATCGTCGCCGAACACCGAGCTGAGTGAGAGGCTGTCGTGCGCCGGACGGGTCGGGGCGCCTTCGGGCCCGGCCTGGGCCTCGCGTGGGGCAGCCGCGGCCGGGGATACCCGGCTGGGTGGAGCCGGAGGCAGGCGGCCGGCCAGGACTCGGCGCAGGAAGGCCCGGGCCGATTGCCCCTGGGTCTCCTGCACCGAGTAGGAGCGCCGCGGCGGCGGAGCGGTCACCGCCGGTTCCGGGCCGGGCGGAGCCGCCCTGGCGGAGGGTTGGGGCGCACCCGAGGAACCCCGCTCGAGCTCGGCGATGCGGTCCCGGAACTTGTCGCTCGAGGTCCGGGCCGCCAGATGCCGGTAGACGGTGAGCGCTTCCGCCGCGTGCCCTTGCTGGAGCAGCAGGTCGGCCATGGACTCCGTCACGATCAGATCGGGCTCGGGCGGGTACGGCAGGTCGGCCAGCGGCTCCCGCCGGCTGGACGGCGCGCCCTGGGCGGCGCGCCCGGCGCTCGACCCGGCGGGGGGTTCGACCGGATGACCGGGCGCGGCGGCCTCGGGCACGGCGGTCTCGGGCACGGTGCCCGCTGCCGCAGTCGGCGTTGACGCCGCCGCACCGGCGGCGACGTCGGTCTCGCCGAAACGGGCCGGTTCTGCCGCGAACGTGGCCTGATCGGGTTCGCTCGCCGCCCCACCTGGCTCGGCCACATGGCCTTCAGCCTCGATGGTCGGCCAAGCCGTCGGGTCGGCCGGCGAGCCCGCCGCATCCTGAACCGGCGCCGGCGTGTCCCTGCTCGAGGACGCGGCACCGGCCCGGGTCGCACCGCCCCAGGCCTCCCCTGCGAGGTCCCCTTCGCGGCCGGTCGACGGCTCCTTCGGGGTCTCGGCCGCTGCGGCCGGGGACGTCCTCGGCTCGGCCGCCGTCCCGCGATCGGCCTCGGCCATCTGGTGACTGGACGAGATCGACGGCAGATCGGGCATCAGCGGGTCAGCCGGGCGGCCCGGCGGCGGAGCCGAGAGCAGCTCCTCCGACGCATTGGCCATCTGGAACTCGCTGCCCCCCGCACTCTGGAGGACGATGTCCTCGGACAGCTCAACCTGGAAGCCGCCGCTGGCTCGCGGCGCAGTCTCACCGGCCTCCTCCTGGTCCCGCCCGGTCAGTCCGGAGATCGGCTCCACCGGTTCGGCCAGCGAGACCGGCTGTTCCAGCTCGATGCCCTCCGGGCTGCCCGGCTGCACGTGGAGATCGAGATCGGCCAGCCCGAGCGGCGTGGCGTCGCCAGCCAGGGCGCCGTCGCGATCCTCGACCCAGCCGAGTACCTCGGACGGCTCGTCCGGCTGTGCCAGCAGGCTGAGCGGACGAGGTTCGGCCGAGACCAGATCGTCCATCGCCTCGCCCTCGGCCTGCTCGGGCTGGCCGGGCTCCGCCCCAGCCGGCCGGTGGCCGGCTTCGTCCACCCCCGCGGCGGTCGCTCCCGACGCTTCCGCGGGCGGGATGTCGGCCGCCTCCGCCTGGCTGACCATGGCCTCGGGCGTGATCGAGGACGCCACCTCCGCCTGCCGCCGGGAAGCCTCCACCCGGCTCAGCTGGTCGCGCGCCTCATCGTTGCTGCGGTCGATGGCGAGCAGCGTTCGGAGCCAGCGCTCGGCCTCATCGAACCGGTACTGGCGCTCGGTGATGTCGGCCAGAGCCTTCAGGGCGATCACGTTCTCCCCGTCCAGGCTGAGGACGTGGGTGAACGCCGCTTCGGCCGCAGGCAACTCGCCCAGGTCGAAGTGGCAGCGCCCGAGCACGATGCTAGCGGGGATGTAGTCGGGATGGACGGCCAGGCCCGGCTTGAGCAGCTCGAGCGCCCGGGGGACGTCGCCGTTCTTCCGGTGGACCTCGGCGAGCGGAGCGAACGTCAGTCCTTGAGGGTTCTCGGCATACCGGCGCTCGAGCTTCTCGATCTCGCTAAGTGCCATCGGGGTCCGCTGGTCGAGGTTCGAGCCGGCGTGGGGGAGGAAGCGGTCCAGCCATCGTGCCGCATCGGTGCAGGGAGTGTGGTGAGGTTAGCCAGCCGCCGTGGCGCTGTCAACTGGTAAGCTGTGTGACGCCTTGAGGTTCTCCGTCCATCGGCTTAAGCTTCTGGCTCTTTTTCTCCCACGGCTCCGGAGTTCCGCCGTCCTATGCAAGCCTTTCGGAATGCGGCCAAGCCCCTGATGGTGGTGGTGGCCCTCACGTTCTTCGCCTGGCTGGTGGTCGACCTGAGCGGCATCACCGGCAGTACCGGGCTGCTCACCCGGACCACGGTTGGCAAGGTCAACGGCCGAAGCATCGATGCCCGCACCTACCAGACGGTGGTCCAGCAGAGCATCGATGCCCGTCAGCGGGAGTCCCCCGGCGCCCTCGGGCTGGAGGACGTCGAGGAGGTCCGCAATCAGGTCTGGGAGCAGTTCGTCCAGAACACCGTGCTCGAGGCCGAGTACAAGCGGCGCGGCATCACGGTGACCGACGACGAGATCGTGAACGAGCTGCGCAACTCGCCGCCCCCCGAGTTCCAGAAGGTGCCGGAGTTCCAGACCGACAGCCAGTTCGATCCGGCCAAGTATCAGCGCTGGCTCACCTCCAGCGTGGCCCAGCAGTACCTCCCCTCGCTCGAGGCGCAGTACCGGGAGCAGATCGAGCGGACCAAGCTGCTGCGCGTGGTCACCGCCGACGTCTACCTGTCGGACGCCGCCCTGTGGGAGCAGTGGCGCGACGAGCACGAGATGGTCAAGATCGGCCTGGCCGCCATCGTGCCCCGCAACGCGGTGCCCGATACCGCCGTCAAGCTGAGCGAGGCGGAGATCGCGGCCTACTACAAGGCCCACCTCGACGACTTCGACCGCCCGGCCACCGCCTACCTGAGCTTTGTCGCCCTGCCCCGGCTCACGACCAGCGCCGACACCGCCCTGGCCCGCGCCCGGGCCGACTCGGCCCGGGCCGAGATCGCCGGCGGGGCGCCATTCGCCGATGTCGCCCGCCGCGAGTCGGCCGACAGCGCCAGCGCGGCCCGCGGCGGCGATCTGGGCGAATGGACCCGCGGAGCCATGGATCCGGCGTTCGATTCGGCCGCCTTCAAGCTGCCGCTCCACACCCTATCCGGACCGGTGCTGTCGCAGTTCGGCTTCCACATCATCGAGGTGACCAGCCGGACCGGCAACAAGGCCAAGGGCCGCCACATCCTGATCCCGATCGAGGTGGCCGGCGCCCACCGGGACCTGCTCGACGCCCAGGCCGACAGCCTGGAGAAGCTGGGCGCCGAGAAGTCCGACCCTGCGGCGCTCGACACGGTCGGCCGGGCCCTTCGGTTGCCCGTGGCCAAGGCGCCGCCGGTGCAGGAAGGCACCAAGCTGCAGCTGGGGACCTTGGTCGTCTCGGACGCGTCCGTCTGGGCCTTCGGGGCCAAGCCGGGCGCGACCAGTCCGGTGATCGAGTCGCCCATCGCATACTACGTATTCCGGCTCGACAGCCTGCAGCCGGCCGGCGTGCCCCCGCTGAGCCGGATCCGGGACGCGGTGGCGTACCAAGTGCGCTCGGAGCGCAAGACGGAGCTGGGCCGCAAGCTCGCCCAGAGCTACCTCAAGCGGGTCGAGCAGGGTGGCACAATGGCCGCGGTGGCGGACTCGATGAAGCTGCCGTACAAGGAGTTCGGGCCGTTCTCGCGGGTCAATCCGCCGCTCGACGACGCGGTGGTGGTGGGCACCGCATTCGGCTTGGACGTCGGTCAGCGGAGCGGCCTGCTCGACACCAAGCAGGGGATTTACCTGCTCAAGGTGCTGGAGCACACCAAGGCGGATTCCTCGGAGTTCGTGAAGGGGCTGGACGAATACCGCGGCCGGATGATCGGCTTGGCCCGGCAGGAGCGGGTTCGCAGCTTCCTCCAGGCCCTCCGGCAATCGGCCAAGGTGGTGGATGACCGGAAGAAGGTGCTCCAATCCACCGGGCCGGCCCCTCAGGCCTCCTGACCAGGCCGGCAGTCTCGGACGCGCCAAGGGGGCATGCAGCGGGTGCATGCCCCCTTGGCTTGGGCGGGCCCACCGCCCCGTGAGGGGCGGATCGGTCTACTGCGACAGCCGCTTGGGCTCGCCGCCGGTGGTGTTGGGCGCCTGCGGCCCGGTCCCCTCCATCTGCCGGGGATCCATCTGCCGCGACGCCAGGTTGCGCTGCGACTCGTCCGACCCCATGATGGCGTCCTGAGTATCGGACAGGCTGCGCTTGAACTCACGGATGCCCTTGCCGATCGAGGACCCCACCTCCGGCAGCCGCTTGGCGCCGAACAGGAGGAGCACCACCACCATGATCAGCATGATTTCCGTAAAGCCGAGGTTTCCCACGGGGTCCCCCTAGAAGATCGAGCGGGCGATCAGGAACGCCACCAGGACGCCGATCAGCGCCAGCAGCGACACGTGCAGTCCGATCGGTCCCAGGGTGAAGTTTAGCACCAGGAGATCGGCCGAGACAGGGCCGAAGCTGGCCGTCCAGGTGGTGGTGAAGAAGGTCCGCGCGGCGCTGTCGGGCAGGGACTGGCGCAGCAGCGCGGTGAGCGCCCCGCCGGCGATGAATCCCGCCACCAGAATGCCGATATAGAACCCGGGCCGATGGGGGCCCGCCATCAGCGCCGCCGGTCCACGACGTAGGTGATGGCGGCCCGGAGCGCGTCCCGGGCCGGCGACGGCGGCAGGGCATCCAGCTCCCCGTCGGCCTGCTGGGCCAGCCGGAGGGCCCGTTCGCGGGCGTAGGTCAGCCCGCCCGCCTCGGCCACCGCGGCGATCACCTCGGCGATCCGGCCGTCGTCCGGCTCCGGGCTCGCCATCAGGGCTTCCACCTGGGCCCGGCCGGCGGCGTCCATCCGCGGCAGGGCCGAGATCAGCGGCAGGGTCACCTTGTGCTCCCGGAGGTCTGAGCCGGTCGGCTTCCCGGTCACGCTCGGGTCGCCCACGTAGTCCAGCAAGTCGTCCACGATCTGGAACGCCATCCCCAGCGCCTCGCCATACCGGCGAAGCGCCGCCCGCTCGGCCGGGGCGGCGCGCAGGGCGCCGACCTCGCAGGCGCCCGACAGCAGCGAGGCCGTCTTCGACCGGATCAGCAGGTCGTACGACTCCTCGGAGAAGTTCAGCGGCTCATGGGCCAGCAGCTGCCGCATCTCGCCCACGGTCATCTCGTTGGTCACCCGGCTGAGCACCCGCAGCGGCTCGAGCTCGTCCAGCCGGACCAGCTCGATGACCGCGCGTGAGTAGAGGTAGTCCCCCATGATGACGGAGACCTGGTGGCTGAACAAGGCGTTGATCGTCGGCATGCCTCGGCGCAGCACCGAGTGATCCACCGAGTCGTCGTGCACCAGGGTGGCGACATGAATCAGCTCGATCACGGCCGCCAGGGTGATGGCCCGGGGATCGCGCGAGCCGGTGGCCTCATCGGCCAGCAGCAGCAAGGTGGGGCGGAACATCTTGCCCTGCATCTGGAACAGGTGGGAGTTGACCTGGGCGATCAACCCGAAGTCGGCCTCCACGATCCGGCGAAGCTCCTGGGGCAACCGCTCCAGCCGCCCGCGGACGGGGCGCTGGAGATCGGCCAGGGTGACGGGAGTGATCTGCGAGGTCATTCGCGCCGCCCGGCCGTGAGCCGCTGGATCCGCTCGCTCAGGTCCATGAACCTGATGTCCACCGCCATGGCCCGCTCGTAGTTGGTGATGGCGTCCGCCCCTTTGCCTTGGGCCTCGAGGGCACGGCCCAGCCAATAGATCAGCCCGATCTTGGCCTCGTCGCCGCCGTCCACCGATTCTACCGCCCGGCGGAGCACCGCCTCCGATACGGCGAATTGCCCCTTCTCGAAGAACGCGGTCCCCAGGGCCTCGGACGTCCTGAGCCGGCCTTCTGGCGCCCGAAGCGCCTTCTGGAACTCGGCGATGGCCTCGTCCAGCAGCCCCATCTCCTTGAACGCCACGCCGAGATCGTAGTGGGCCTGGAAGTCGTCGGTGTCCAGATTGGCATCGATCCCGCGCTTGAACTGCTCCAGGATCTCGGCGAACTCCCGCTGCTCGTCCTGGTCCTCCGGCTCGCGGCGCTCGATCCGCATCCGGGTGTCCCGGGGACCGCCTTCGTCCAGGATCATCGAGCCCAGGTCCACGAACGATCCGCCGGGGGCCCCGCTGGCTGCCGGCGCGGGCTCCTTCGCTCCGGGGGGGGCACCTGGGGCCGCGGTGGCGGGGGGCGGAGCGGGCGGCGGGGACACCGGCCGGGTGGCCGGTGGCGCGGGGGTAGCCATGACGGGAGGACGCAGCGGCACGGCCTGCGACAGCGCCGCGATCGCGGCCACGGCCCGGTCGTTGTCGGGATCGTGCTCCTGGACCCGGCGATACACCGCGGTGGCCTTGTCGGTGGCCCCGGCCCGGGCCAGCGCGTCGCCCAGAGCCAGATACGCGTCGAGCAGGGGGGCGCGCTCGCCAGTGCGGAAGGCCAGCTCGACCCGCTTCTGGTGATGGTGAATCGCGTCGGGCTCGAGCTCCACCAGCAGATCGGCGACCTTGGCGGCTCCGGCCCAGTCCCCGGCTGACTCGTGGCCTTCGAGGGCCAGGCGCAACTCCTCAGCGGCGCGGGGCAGCTCGCCCAGGTCCAGCAGCCGCTGGCCCAGCTGCCGGTGCAGATCCGGGTCGTCGGGCTCCTCGGCAATGCGCGACTCCAGCTCCGCCAGTGCGCCTGCCGCCGCGCCGTGGAGCTCCTCGGACGGCTCGTCGGACGTCGCCGGTGGGGCCTCGATCAGCGGCAGCCCGGCGACGGCCGCCACGCCGTCCACCGCGGTGGCCGCCTCCAGCCCGGCGGCCTCGTCCGGCTCCGCCTCGAGCGCATCCTCTAGCGCATCGGCCTCCAGCGCATCTTCCTCTAGCGCATCGGCCTCCAGCGCATCGGGCTCGGCAACGTCAACCATGTCGAGCTCGAGCTCGGTCCGGGGCTCGTCGCTTCCTGTCAGGTCCGCGTCCGAGCCGGCGAACGTGAGATCGAGGTCCTCGTCTGCCGTATCGAGCAGTCCCTCCACCGGTTCGGTTTCGATCTCACCCTCTAGCTGGTCCATCGATTCCAGCGGCATGCCCTCGAACGGGACGTTTCCGGGGGGGACCTCCAGCTCCAGTCCGTCTACCGGCCCCACGGTCGCAG
>DATAOR010000383.1:0-6251 GCA_036265635.1 Gemmatimonadales bacterium | reverse complement strand
GGTCGAAGTGCTTCGGGATCCAACCGAACTGGCCGCCGTGGGTCGCCAGCACTGCCGCCAGCAGGGTGACCGCCGTCGCCGTAGGGTCGTACCGTGCCCGGTCGGTGACCTCCAGCCGGATGCCCGCCACCAGGGTGTCGGCGTACTTGCCGTCGCCCGGGGCGCGGGGCGTGAACGTCACACCCCGGAACCCGACGCCCGGCAGCCTGGCGCCGCGGACCCGTGCCAGCACCGCCGTCGTGTCGAGCCACGGCGCCCCGACTTGCCGGAACGCCGCGGCGGTCCCCCGCCCCACGCTCAGGTTGGTGCCCTCGAACAGGCAGGTGCCCGGATAGTCGAACAACGCCTCCAGCGACTGGAGGTTGGGGCTCGGCGCGATGAACGGGAGTCCGGTCTGGTCGAGCGTCAGGTCGCGCCGCCAGCCCGCCGCCGGAATAACCCGGAGCGCGGTCCTGAGACCGAGGTCGGACCGGGCCAGCAGGGCCAGCTCGCCCAGGGTCATGCCGTAGCGCATGGGTACCGCCAGCTGGCCCACCGGCGTCCGGTAGGCCGTGTCCAGCACATTCCCCTGCACCGCGCCGCCGATCGGATCCGGCCGGTCGAGCACCGCGACGCCGATCCCGCGAGCCTCGGCCGCCCGCATCACTTCGATCGTGGTGAACAGGTAGGTGTAGTAGCGGGCCCCGGCGTCGGGCAGATCCACCAGCAGCAGGTCGATGCCGGCCAGCATGCTGTCGGTCGGCGCGGTATTCCGGCCGTAAAGACTGTAGATTGGTAGCCCGGTAGCCGAGTCCACGGCCGAGCCGACGGCGGCGCCCGGCGCCGCCGCGCCGCGGAAGCCGTGCTCGGGACTGAACAGCGCCACCAGCCGAACCCCGGCATCCAGCAACCGAGTCACGTCACTGATTCCTCGGGCATCTACGGCCGCCTGGTTGGTCACCAGACCGACCCGGCGGCCGCGCACGACCGCCAGGCTGTCGGTGAGCAGCACCTCGATGCCGGGGCGGACCGGTGGCGGCGTGGCGCCCCGTCCGCTCGGAATGCCGGGCGCCGGGGCCGGACCGCCGGCACAGGCCGTCAGCGCGGCGAGCACGGCCAGAACCGCCACGCAGCCGCCCGCCCGTCCGGCCGGCCAGTGGCGCACGGCACCGACGTTGCTCCGATCGGCCGCCGCTCGACGGCTCCCTTGACTGGGGCGCTCCGCCCCCCGGTCTCGTGTCATGCGGCTCCTGGTCACCTCGTCAACCCGCGAGAACGGTTGCATTTCGACTTACCCCGCCATTCGGCGCCTCACCCCCGGCCGATGAGCCGGTCCCACCTCGCGGCCGGCGATCGGACTCACGCCCTGCCGCCGGCGGGGCGCCGGTCGTGGCTCGGGCGACGGGTGCTGCTGGCGTGCGCGGCGCTGTCGAGCGCCTGTGGCCGGCCGGCGGTGGCCCCGCTGCCCGCCCCGATGCCGTCCGCCGGTGCCGTGGGCCTGCCCGATGTCGAGACGGTGCTGGCGGGGCTCTCGACCCGGGACAAGATCGCCCAGCTGGTGATGCCCTGGATCCCCGGAACCTACGCCGCCTACGACGACGACGGCTTCGCCCGGGCCGAGGCGTGGGTGGACTCGCTGCACGTGGGCGGGATCATCGTATCGGTCGGCTCGCCGCTGGACGTGGCGGCCAAGCTCAACCGGCTGCAGCTCCGCTCGGCGGTGCCGCTGCTGGTCGGCTCGGATTTCGAAGGTGGCACCAGTCTCCGGCTCAACGGCGGCACCCTGTTCCCACCGAATATGGGTGTGGGCGCCACCGGGAGCGACAGCGCGGCCTACACGGTCGGGCGGATCACCGCGCTGGAGGGCCGCGCCGTCGGCGTGCAGCTCGCCTTCGCCCCGGTGGCCGACGTCAACAACAACCCGGCCAACCCGATCATCAACACCCGCTCGTTCGGCGAGGACCCCGCCGCCGTCGGCCGGATGGTCGCCGCCCAAGTGCACGGCCTGCAGGACTTCGGGATGCTGGCCACGGCCAAGCACTTTCCCGGTCACGGCGACACCGGCACCGATTCGCATCTCGCCCTGCCGGTGATCGGCTCGACCTGGGCCCGGCTCGACTCGGTCGAGCTGGTCCCGTTCCGGGCCGCCATCGCCGCGGGCGTGGACGTGGTGATGTCGGCCCATATCGCCCTCCCCGGCATCGATCCCGGTCCGGCCCGACCGGGCACGGTCGCGCCCAACATCCTCACCGGGGTGCTGCGTGACTCGCTCGGCTTCCGGGGCATGATCGTGACCGATGCCCTCAACATGGCCGGGGTGGCCGACGCCTACGGCGCCGAGGCCGGGGTGAAGGCGTTCCTGGCCGGCGCCGACCTGCTGCTCCAGCCGGCCGAGCCCGGGGCGGCGATCGCGGCCATGCTTCGGGCCGTCGCCCGGGGCGAGATCACGCCCGAGCGGCTCGACCGCTCGGTCCGCCGCGTGCTCGAGGCCAAGCAGCGGCTGGGCCTGTTCGCCCGCCGCACCGTCCCGCTCGACAGCGTGCCGGCCGTGGTTGGTCGGGCCGAGTTTCAGGCCGACGCGGCGGCGATCGCCGCCCGGGCCATCGTGCTGGTCAAGGACTCCGCGGGGGTGATCCACGGGCTCGGCACCGCCCGGCCGTCCATCACGCTGGTGACCTACGCCGAGGACGAGAACCGGACGGTCGGCACGGCGCTGGCGGCCGAGCTGCGGGCGCAGCGCTTTCCGGTCACCCTGGTCCGGCTCTGGCCCGCGAGCGGCCCGGCCAGCTACGACTCGGCGAGCGCGGCCCTCGGCCGCAGCGGTGTGGCCCTGTTCGCCACCGCCGACAAGCCCACCGCCGGCCGCGGTAGCATCGGACTTCCGGCGGCACTGACCGAGCTCATCGGCCGCACCGCCCGCGAGCGGCCGACCGTGCTGGCCTCCCTCGGCAACCCGTACGTGCTGAGCGGGCTGCCCGAGGTAGGGTCGTATCTGATCGGCTGGCGGTCGAACGCGGTGACCGAGCGAGCGGTGGCCCGGGCGCTGGCCGGGGCGGGGCCCATCACGGGCCGGCTGCCGATCACACTCCCGCCGCGGTATCCCCGCGGGTGGGGGCTGCAGCTCAGTCGGCCGTAGGGCGGGCGTCAGCGCCCGTTTTCACTCACACCGGGGACACTCGATGCATCTCGCCTTCTCCGACTGGCTGATCATCCTGCTGTACTTCGTGATCTCCGCTGCCATCGGCCTGGCCTACACCCGGAAGGCCGGCCAGTCGCTGGCGGACTACTTCGTGTCGGGTCGGTCGCTGCCCTGGTGGCTGGCCGGCACCTCGATGGTCGCGACCACCTTTGCGGCCGACACGCCGCTGGCGGTGGCCGGGCTGGTGGCCAAGTACGGGGTCGCCGGCAACTGGCTCTGGTGGAACGGCGCCGTCTCCGGCGTGCTGACGGTCTTCTTCTTCTCCCGGCTCTGGCGCCGGGCCGGCGTCCTGACCGATGTCGAGTTCGCCGAGCTGCGCTACGGCGGCCGGCCGGCGGCGGTGCTGCGGGGATTCCGGGCGCTCTATCTGGCCCTCCCGATCAACCTGATCATCATGCGCTGGGTCACCCGGGCCATGGTCACCATCCTCCAGATCAGCCTCAACATCGACCCGTGGAAGGCAGCCCTCTTCCTGTTCGGGGTCACCGCGATCTACAGCGTGTTCGGCGGGCTCTGGGGGGTGATCGTCACCGACCTGTTCCAGTTCGTGTTTGCCATGGGCGGCTCGGTCCTGCTGGCCGTCCTCGCGGTCCAGTCGGTCGGCGGGCTCGGACCGCTCACCGCCCGGGTGGCGGAGCACTTCGGCTCGCGGGAAGCGGCCTTCGGGGTCATCCCGCCGCTCGACGCCCCCTGGCTGCCGATCACTACCCTGTTCGTCTGGCTGGGCGTCCAGTGGTGGGCGGCGTGGTACCCCGGCCAGGAGCCGGGCGGTGGCGGCTACGTGGTCCAGCGGATCCTCTCGGCCAAGGACGAACGCCACGGGCTGCTGGCCACCCTCTGGTTCACCATCGCGCATTACGCCCTCCGGCCGTGGCCCTGGATCCTGGTCGGCTTCGTCGGGCTGCTCCGGTACCCCGGGCTGGCCAATCCCGAGGAAGGCTACGTCCGGGTCATGGTGGACATCCTGCCTTCGCCCTTCCGCGGGCTGCTGCTGGCGGCCTTCGCGGCGGCCTACATGAGCACCATCAGCACCCACTTGAACTGGGGTGCCTCCTACCTGGTGAACGACGTCTACCTCCGCTTCCTCAAGCCGGATGCCAGCCCCCGCGCGCAGGTCGCCGCCTCGCGGATCGCCACCATCGGGCTGATGATCTCCTCCCTGGTCGTGATGGGCTTTCTCACCAGTGTGGAGCAGGGCTGGAAGCTGCTGATCGCGCTGGGCGCGGGCACCGGGCTGGTGTTCATCCTCCGGTGGTACTGGTGGCGGGTGAACGCCTGGTCCGAGATCAGCGCCATGGTGGCATCGTTCGTCACCTCCATCGTGATGATGCGGCTGGGCCACAGCATGGGCGACCCGGGCAGCCGGGACTACGCCTTCACCATGGTCATCACGGTGGGGATCGCCACCGCGGTCTGGGTCGCCGTCACCCTGCTCACCCCGGCCGAGTCGGAGGAGACCCTGGAGCGGTTCTATCGCCGGGTCCGGCCCGGCGGGGTGGGCTGGCGGGTGGTGGCCCGGCGGCTCGGCTTCGGGGACGATCCCATCCCCGGCGGCGCCCTGAGCTGGCTCAACTGGCTGGCGGGCATCGTCGCGGTCTACGCGGCGGTCTTTGCCGGGGGGGCCTCGGTCACCGGCCAGCCCCTCCGGGCGGTGGTTTACGCCGCCGTGGCGATCGGGGCTTTCTCGTTGATCCAGCGTAACTTGCGGGCCGATCCGCAGCTCGCGGCCGGCGTTGACACCGGCCTCGACCCGCGGTTACGTTTCGACCCGGGAGAGTGACGCGTCTCAGCCGATCTACAAGGAGCAACGCATGAGCAGCATCGAGCAGCAGGCCCCCACGGGCGGGTTTACCCTGACCCTGACCGAGCGGGCGGCTGAAGAGGTGCACAAGTTCATCACCCAGGAGCAGGTGCCGGTCGAGTCGGCCGGGCTCCGGGTCAGCGTGCTGCCGGGCGGCTGCTCGGGCTTCAAGTACAGCCTCAACATCGAGGAGCGGGCGCTGGAGGACGACATGGTCCACCAGGTCAACGGCGTCCGGGTGTTCGTCGACGGGTTCAGCGCCCAGTATCTCGCCGGCGTGACCATCGACTACGTCAGCTCGATGCAGGGCTCGGGGTTCACCTTCAGCAACCCCAACGCCAGCGGCGGCTGCGGCTGCGGCAGCAGCTTTACCGCCTGAGCCGTCCCGCTGCGGAGTCCGCCTGAGTGACTCGAAGGGGCCATGCGTCGACGACGCATGGCCCCTTTGCTTGGTCCGGACCGACCGGCAGCCCGATCCTCCCGCCAGCCCCTAGGACAACCCGTGCACGCGCTCGACCTCGCCGTCGTGGTGGTGTATTTCGTGTTCACCCTGGGCGTGGGCCTCTGGGTCGCCCGCCACCAGCGGAGCGCGGCCGATTATTTCCTCGGCGCCCGCGACCTTCCCGCCTGGGCCATCCTGCTCTCCATCGTGGCCACCGAGACCTCGGCGCTCACGGTGATCTCGGTCCCCGGCATCGGCGCCCGGGGGGACCTCACCTTCCTCCAGCTCACCTTCGGCTACCTGATCGGGCGGATCGGCGTGGCCCGCTGGCTCCTGCCCGGGTACTTCCGGGGCGACCAGGAGACGGCCTATGCCCGGCTCGAGTCGCGCTTCGGCGTGGGCACCCGGCGGCTCACGTCGCTCATCTTCCTGGTGTCCCGATTCCTGGGCGATGCGGTCCGGGTCTTCGCCAGCGCCATCCCCCTGGCACTGGTGACCGGCTGGAGCGTGCCCACGGCGATCGTGGTGATGGGCGTGATCACCATGCTCTACACCTGGTTCGGCGGCTTCAAGGCGGTGGTGTGGACCGACGTGCTCCAGCTCAGCGTCTACCTGGCGGGCGGGATCGGCGCACTGCTGATCGCCTGGCACCTGGGCGGCGGTGCCGCCGCGGCGCTGGGCCGGGCGGCCGCGGCGGGCAAGCTCCGGCTGCTCGACCTCGAGCCCAGCCTGACCCATACCTATACCCTGCTGAGCGGCTTGGTGGGCGGGGCCCTGCTGTCGGCGGCGTCGCACGGCACCGATCATCTCATCGTCCAGCGGCTGCTGGC
>DATAOR010000382.1:0-2888 GCA_036265635.1 Gemmatimonadales bacterium | reverse complement strand
AGCTTAGCCCCTCGAGGATCACGCGGGTGTGGGCGTCGGTGCTCCGCTCGCGGTCGGTATCCTCGATCCGGAGCACGAAGGTGCCGCCCGTCTTCCGGGCAAAGAGCCAGTTGAAGAGCGCGGTGCGCGCGCCGCCGACGTGCAGGTAGCCGGTGGGGGACGGCGCGAAGCGGACACGCGGAGCGGTCATGAGCCCACTGCGGTTGGGGATTGCAAGCACGAAGGGTCTACCGTGACCGGTAGACCCTCGCGAGAGCGGAGCGGGAGGGATTCGAACCCTCGATAGGGGTTGACCCCCTATGCCGGTTTAGCAAACCGGTGCCTTCAGCCACTCGGCCACCACTCCCAGCAGCGGTGGAAGATCGTCGGTGGCCAGGGGATCGGCAAGTCTGGCGCGTGAGGTGAGAAGCGCTACATGGTCGGGGCAGGGCGGGCCAGGAATCAGCTTCCGCGCTGTTCGAAGGGCCGTGACTACCAGCTATCCTGCGCCGCACGATGGCGCTGGGAGTTGGTGCCTAACGGTGGTCACCACCGGAGCCGGACGAGTCCGCCGCCGCCGAGTCGGGAGCCTCATCCGGGATGCCGGGGCTGCCGGCGGGGATGCCCAGCAGGCCCCCGCCGCCGCCAAGCTGGGCCCCGCCGTACGAGGCCGGCGACACTCCCTGCCGGACCACGGTGGCCGACGTCTGGGTATAGACCTTCTGGGTCGCCCGTCCCACCAGCCCCAGAATGGCGACGAGGCAGGCGCCGATCACCGCCACGATGATGGCGTATTCCAGGATCGCCTGGCCTCGCTGGTCGGACCAAACTGGACGGGGGCGGTTGAGCACGTGCGGCTCCGCTGCTGCCTGGCAACCATGGAGGGGGCGACGGTGTCCGGAAAGGCCGGCCCCAATCGGGCAGATCGTGTGCCGGTTGAAGCCCGTCCGGGGGCATGCGCGTAAGAGCCTGTCGCCCTGAGATTTGCGATGACGGATTTGAGATCCTGGGCCCGTCGCTCGGGGCGACAGGCCGGGCAGTCCGCCATGGATGGCCACACATCGCGGGGCTTCCTGACTTGGTGGCACCACCCGTCGCCCGCGGGTGCGGTTCCGGCGGGAGGTCTCTTGCGGCCACTTCCGCCAGCGGCGACCTTACTGCCTCGCCACCATGCCGCCGCTCCCTCATGACGTGGATCACGACGCGTGACTGCCCGCGCCTCGCAGGCCGACAAGCCCCCGGCCGGCTACACCGTCCTTGTGGTGGACGATGAGGAAGCCGTGCGGCGCCTGGCGGTGCGGATGCTCACGTGGACCGGTTTCCAGGCGATCGAAGCCCGCCATGGGCGGGAGGCGCTGGCGGCGATCGAGCAGCACGCCGGGCCGATCCACCTGGTGCTGACGGACATCAAGATGCCCGGCATGAACGGGCGCGAGCTCGGCCGCCGGATCGAGGAGCGGTGGCCGGGGAAACCCATCCTCTACATGTCGGGGTTCGCCTCGGAGGTGTTCCAGGGGGGGCTGCTGGAGGCCGGCGCACCCTTCCTGGCCAAGCCCTTTACCCAGGAGGATCTCGCCGCCAAGGTTCGGGCCCTGTTGGCGGCGGCCGGTCACGCCTGAGGCTGCCGGCGGTCAGCCGAACCTGCTGACCCAGGCAGGCGAAGGTGATCCGGTGCGACGACCGGTCCGCCGCAGTGTCGTAGTCAGGGGAGGATGGTCGGCCAGGTCGCCCACGGCCGGCAGCCCCCCAGCCACGTCGGCGGAGGCAGGACGGACTTCAGATGGCTCCCACCGTGTTGACGAGTTCTCCGCAAGTCAGCCCTCCGCTCGGCCCGCTCTACGCGCCAGGATGGGAAGACCGAGGGTCGTCTCCCCGACCAGTGCCATGGCCTGCACCGGCATCACGTCACGTCCGATGATAGCGGCTTGCCCGCGAAGGGACTCGGGGTGCACGAGGGGCGGTCGCTGGGGACCAGGATGCGCGTGCACGAGACCGGGAATTGGGCCAAGCGCGGGACCGCAACGGGTGTGGCACAGTGTCGGCAGCCGAGCCACCCGGCTGGGGGGGCGAGGGCCGTCCCGCGCCGCGGTCTGGGGTCCCAAGGTGGCATAAATGTTGATCTTTGGGGCACGTTCCCGTAGGCTTCCCCATCCAAACGGCGTCCAAGAGGCAAGTGCGAGATGACGACAGTTGGAGTTGAGGTCCCGCGGTCCCGAACGGTTCCCATTGCGGGGGGTGGGTCCAAGGCATCCATGCGAATCATCTGTCCGACATACTGGTATCCGAAGCACGCCACCGACACCCAGGCGACCTACGTGCACGACATCAACCGCCACCTGGCCCTGCGGGGACATCAGGTGACGGTGGTGACGCCGGGCAGTGCCACCCTACCGGACGTGGAGCAGTTCGATGGGGTCGAAGTGCGCCGATTCCCCATGGAGCTGCCGGCGGACCTGACCTACGGGCGGGTGGCCCAGAGCCGGATCAACCTGATGGGCAAATTCGCCCGCATCGCCGTGATGGCCCACTATATGGAGGCCCAGTACCGGGCCACAGTGGCCGCGGCCCGGGAGCAGGGAGCCGACGTAATTCACGCCCACTGGGCCATCCCCACAGGGCCTGCCGCCGTCCAGGCCGCCCGAAAGCTCCGCCTGCCGTCCGTCATCACCATGCACGGCGGCGACGTCTACGTGAACCCCGAACAGGGGTACGACTTCCCCACCCGCTGGTACGTCCGCCCTCCGCTGCGGTGGACCCTGCGGCACGCCAGCGCGCTTACGGCCATTACGGAGGACTGCCGCCAGCACGCCCTCCGGGCCGGCGCCCCACCCGAGTCGGTCCACCTGGTCTTCAACGGGACCGACCTGCGGCGGTTCAGTCCGGCTCCAGGTCCCAAGCCGGTGCATCCC
>DATAOR010000381.1:0-7244 GCA_036265635.1 Gemmatimonadales bacterium | reverse complement strand
GGCGCTCGAGCTTCCGGACCCAGCGATAGTGCGGCAGCCACTCGGGCCACCGCTCCACGCTCACCGCCGCCTCGAGCACCCGCTCGACCGGCGCTTCCATCCGGATCCGGTCTACCGTCCGCATCACGCTCCCCCAGTCCTTTCGCGCCGCGCTTCCGCGTCCTTGCCGGGGGTCACCACGGAGGCACGGAGGGCACGGAGGGCAGCGGTGCTACCACGGATGGCACGGGAGGCACGCTCGATGTATTGAGCTCCGCGTATTGAACTCCGCCCGTGCAACCACCAAGAGAAGCTGTCGTGGTGTTCTCGCCGCCTGCCGTGCGCGTCCCTGGTAAGACCGCTGTTCTCCGTGTCCTCCGTGCCCTCCGTGGTAACCTGCCGTTCCTAACCAAGCCCCGTACCTCGGCGCCGAACCGCTGCGCTCCGTGCCCTCCGTGCCTCCGTGGTGTCCCCGGCAAGGGCCCCGGAATCAGTCCGCCGGCCGCCAGGTCGCCACCAGCCGGTACCCCGGCCGCCGCTCGACCGTGGCCCGGGCGCCGGCGGCCGCCAGCAGCGCACGGAGCCCGTCCGGGGTATACCCCCGGCGGAGCGAAGTTATTCCGTCGGCCACGGTCACCCGGTCGAACCCGAGCGCCCGGGCACCGACCCAGAACGCCGTCGGTCCCAACGGCCCGCGCCGGAGGTCGGCGACGATCACGGCCCGGCGGGCCAGCCGGTCGCAGGCCCGGAACAGCCGCACCGCCGAGTCGGCCGCGAGGTGGTGAGCCACCTGGCTCACCAGCACCACGTCCACCGACTTGTCCCGGAAGGGGAGCGCGCCAGCGCAGCCGACCACGCACGGGAGTCCCCCGCCGTCCGCCAGCCGGGCGGCGACCGGATTCCGCTCCAGCGCCACCGCCCGGAGGCGGAGCCCGCGGCGGGCGCCCCAATGGATCGCCGCGCGGGGCAGGTCGCCCAGGCCGGTGCCGAGGTCGGCCAGGGTGAGCTCGGTCCCGCCGGGCAGGTCGCCCAGGACCCGCGCCAGCCCGTGCCGCACCGCCCACGCCCCGCCGAACCACCGGTTGGCCCGGGCGATGTGCCGGAGCGACTCGGCCACCGCCGCAGGATCGGCCGCCGGATCATCCAGCAGCTCGACGCCTACCGGGCTGGGCGCCAACGGGGTCGTCGTCATCCCAGGGTGGCGTAGCCGCCGCGATAGTACAGCAGCGGATGGCCGTCGTGGGCCTCGCCGCCGATGACCCGGCCGATCACGATGGTATGGTCGCCGCCGGGGTAGGTGGCGAAGCGGGTGCACTCGATGTGGGCCAGGGCGCCGTCGAGCCGGATCTGACCTTCCGGCCCCTGGTGGTAGCCCACCCCGGCGAACCGGTCCTCGTGCGGATCGGCGAACCGGCGCGACAGCTCCTCCTGCTCGCTGGCCAGGATGTTCACCACGAACTCGGGTGTCGCCAGGATGAGATCGTGCAGCTCCGCCGTGTGACTGATGCAGACCGAGACCAGTGGCGGCTCGAGCGAGACCGAGGCCAGGCTGCTGGCGGTCATCCCCGCCGGCTGGTCGGTCTCGTCGCGCAGGGTCAGCACCGTCACCCCGGTGGCGAAGCGGCCGAGCAGCTGGCGGAAGCGGGCGGGATCGACGGCGGTCTGGCTCAGACGAGCATCCTGGCGAGGAACAGCGGGTTGAGCACCCGGCGGGCGGGCACGATCTCGCCGGTGACCCCGACCAGGGTGTCGGCCATGCCCGGGCGGCGGCCCAGCCGCGCGACCGCGTGGTCGAACAGGGCCGGCCACAGCATGCCGTAGCCGATCAGCCGCTCGACCGCCCACTTGCCGGCGAAGGCTCGGCGCCGGGCCTGGCGGTAGCCGGCCAGCCGATGCGCCGGCACCGGGCCGCGGCGGCCGCGCAGCGCCTCCGCCGCCGCCTCGGCCAGCAGGGCCGCGCCGTGGAGCGCGCTGTATATCCCCTCGCCGGTGAACGGGTCGAAGAAGTCGGCCGCGTCGCCCACCAGGGCGGCGCCGTCGGCCGTCACCCGCCGCGACCAGGCGGCGAAGGGTCCGGTCGCCATCACCTTGCGGCTCACGGTTCCCCCGCTCAGCCGGCCGGCCACGCCGGGAAAGCTCTCCATCGCCTCGAGGAAGAACGGCTCGGTCCGGCCGGCCGCCTCGGCCGCGCGCTCGGCCGGCACCACCAGCGCCACGTTGGTCCGGTCGGGGCCGATCCGGTTGAGCCCCACGTACCCCCGGGCGCCTACGTGCAGCTCGGCCGACGCGCTCATCCCGGACACGCCGTCCACGTGGGCCACGAACGCCATCCGGCGGGGCCGGCCGTGCCGCCGCCGGCCCAGCTGCCGGGCCACGACCGACCGCAGGCCGTCGGCGCCGACCGTGAGGCGGGCCCGCACCGTCCGGCGGCGTCCTTCCGCGTCCCGCACTACGGCGCCGGCCACGGCGCCATCCTCCAGCTGGAGCGCCTCGACCGTGGTCCGCTCCAGGACCCGGGCCCCCGCCGCCCTGGCCGCGCCCACCAGGACGTGGTCGAGGATCCGGCGGCTGAGCGAGAGGCCGGTGGATCGGAACGGGGCCGCGCCGGCCAGGGCGAAACGGCCGTGCAGCCGGTTGCCCCGGGCCGCGGTCACCTCGGTTCCGGCCAGGGGCATCGCGCCGGCGGCCTCGAGCGCGGCCACCACGCCCAGCCCGTCGAGCAGCCGGACCGTCTCGGGGCTCATGTACTCGGAGCACGCCTTGTCGCGCGGGAAGGCGGCCCGGTCCACCACCGTGACGTCCAGTCCCAGCCGGGCCAGGTGGGTGGCGACGGCGCTGCCGCCCGGCCCCGCGCCGACCACGAGCACGTCCACCGGCGGCTCGCCGGCGGCGTCAGCCCTGGCGCTGGTATTCGAAGCCATCGAGGACGAGCCGGTCGGGCGAGAGGGCGGCGAACGAGAAGGCGAACTCGACCGTGCCGCCGCCGACGTAGCTGATGGCCACCTTGGCGTTGCTCACTTGCCAGGTGCAGCTCCGCTCGGTGGTGCGGGGAAAGCCCTCGGCCAGCGAGGTGGTGACCACGGTCTGGCGGCAGGTGCCGGCCGAGTCGAATTGCCAGGTGGTGACCCAGGTCTGGAGATCGCCGGGGACCTCGATGACCACGGTGGTTTGCCACACGCCCACCAGCAGCGCTTCACCGCCGCCGCCGGTGCTGGTGCCGCCGCCGTTGACCGGCGGCTCGGCCGAGGGGCCGGTGGGGTCGCCCGAGCAGGCCGCCACGGTCAGGGCGAGGGCCGCGGGCAGCCCGAGGCCGCGGATCAGGCCGACCAGAGCCGCCACGCCGCGGCGCCGAGCCCGGCGGCCAGCGAAGTCGCGACCAGGTTCACCCCGTCGTTGTCCAGCCATGCCAGCCCTCCCGTCGGGACCGTCCGGGCCCCGCAGCGGTGCCGCCGCCACTCGGTCGCCGCCGCGCAGGCCGGGCACTGGAACCGCCCCTGCCACAGCGCGCCGAGCACCGAGTCGGCCGCCATCCCGGCGAAACCTACCAGCGTCCCGGCCGCGGCGAGGGCCGGGCTCCGGGCAGCCGCGGCGCCGGTGGCCGCGACGACCAGCGCGCCAGCCAGGGCCGCGCCGTTGCCCAGCGCGGTCATGCCGCCGTTGGTCCCGACCTCCACCACCGCGCCCAGCAGCAGCCGGCGAGGCGGCCGACGGCTCAGCCCGCCGAGGCTGGTGGCCCAGGTGTCGGCCGCGGCGGCGGCCAGGCCGGCCGTCAGGATCCAGAAGCCGAGCGCCGGCGGCAGCCACGGCGTGAGGCCGGCCGCCAGCGCGGCGGCAGCGCCGTTGGCCAGGACCTGCCGGGCGTCGCGGCGCTCGCCCTTGGTCTCCGGGTGGCGGGCGCCCCGCCGAGCGGCCAGCCGTCCGATCGCGCTGCTGGAAACGAAAAAAGCGGCCAGCACCGCGCCGCCCGCCCACCCCGTCCCCGTCAGCACCAGGGTCCCGACCAGCGCGGCCGCGGCCGCACCTCCCGGCGCGAGCGCCCTCGCCCGCCACGCCAGCAGCGCCACGGCCAGGGCGGCCAGCGCCGCGGCCGGGGCGGCCACCGGCGTCAGCCGTCCTCCGCCTGGAACTCGGCGTGCAGCGCGGCGACGATCCGGGCCTTGACCCGGTCGGGGCAGCAGGTGCCGGCCGCCTTCTCCCGCAGCATGAGCAGGAACCGCTCCTCGAAGGCGGCCTCCCTGAAGCAGGGCCGACAATGCTCGAGGTGGGCCTCGACCTCGGCGGCCAGCTCCGGGGTGAGCTCGCGCTTGAGGAAGTCGTGCAGCCGGGCGTGAGCCTCGCGGCAGTTGATCGAATCACCCATCCGATTGACCCATCGGCGCCTCGCGGGCCGGAATGATGCCGGTCTCGACGGCGTACTGGTACAGGGCGGTCTGGAGCAGCCGGCGGCCGCGGAACAGCCGCGACTTGACCGTGCCGACCGGGATCGCCAGCGACTCGGCGATCTCAGCGTAGCTCAGGCCTTCCATGTCGCTCAGCACCAGGACCTCGCGAAACTCGGGCGGCAGGGCGTCCACCGCCTCGAGCACCTTCTCGTCCACGATCTGGGAGAAGAAGGTGCCCTCCGGGTCCACGTCCTCCACCCGGCGGTAGATGGCGTGGGGCTCGATCGCCTCCAGGTCGGTGGCGACCGGCTCGAGCTTCCGGCGGCGGTAGTCGTTGATGAACGTGTTGCGGAGGATGGTCAGCAGCCAGCCCTTGGCGTTGGTCCCCGGGCGGTACTGCCGCCAGGAGCGATACGCCTTGAGCATGGTGTCCTGCACCAGGTCCTCGGCCTGGGTGGGGTCACCCGTCAGGCGGAGCGCGACCCGATACAGGGCATCGAGGTGGGGCAGCGCCTCCGCGTCGAACGGACGCCCGGCGGTGGTCGGCTCGGCCATGGAAAGAATGTAATGGACCCGCTAGGTTGGGGAGCACCACGCCCGTGCCCACACCTGCCGCCGTCCCCGCCCTGGTTCCCCTCAGCCTGCTCGAGGCCATCCGCAATCTCGACACCCCGGTCGAGGACGGCCTGGACGAGCTGGCGGAGGAGATCGTGGTCCGCCGCCTCGGCCTCAGCCCGACCGTGGCCGCCCAGATCCAGCGCTACCGCGCGGCCGCCGAGCGGGCCGGCCTGGTCGAGCTCGACGAGGTGGTGAGCGTGATCCGGCTGGTGAGCCGCCGGCCCGACGCCCCCCTCGTGTTCGCCGACGCCGGCCGCCGCGCCGCCCGGCACGCCGCCCGCCGCCGGGCCCGCTCGGCCCGGACCCTGAGCCGGATGTCGCCTGCCGGCGTGGGGCGCCGGGTGTCGCTCCGCGCCGCCGCCCGGGTGGCCCGGCAGGTGTTCGGCGGCGAGCTCCGGGCGCCCGACAGCGTGACCGAGGTCCGGATGACCGAGCCGCTCTCGATCGTGGCGGTGCCGGACGGGGCCGCCTGCGCGTTCTATGGCGCGGCCTACGGCGAGCTGCTCCGGGGGCTCACCGCCTTCGAGGGCGCCATGCTCCACGCCCACTGCCGCTCCCGGGGCGACGACGCCTGCGTCTGGCGGAGCGCCGCCGCCGAGGTCTACGAGTGATCCCGTCGCCGTCCGAGCTCGGCCCGGCCCTGGCCGAGGCCGGGGTGGACGGCTGGCTGCTGTACGCCTTCCACGGGCTCAATCCGGTGGCGACCCGCATCCTCGGGCTCGAGGGCCTCAACACCCGCCGGCTGTTCGTCCTCCTGCCCCGGCAAGGCGAGCCGGTGGCGGTGGCCCACCGGATCGAGCTCGCCCCCGTGGCCGACTTTCCTGGCCGGGTCCTGCCGTACTCGCGCTGGGAGGAGCTCCACGCCGCGCTCGGCGCGGTGGTGGTGGGGAAGCGGCTGGCGATGGAGGTGTCGCCCGAGGACGCCGTGCCCTACCTCGACCGGGTGCCCGCGGGGGTGGTCGAGCTGCTCCGCCGGCTGGGCGCCACCATCGTGCCCTCGGGGCCGCTGGTCAGCCGGTTCGCCTCGGCCTGGACCGCGGCGGAGGCGGCCGACCATCGCGCCGCGGCCGAGATCCTGGCCGAGGTGGCCCGGGCCGAGCTGGCGCGGGCGGCCGGGGAGGCCGACACCGGCCTGACCGAGACCGCGCTCCAGCGTCGGGTGGTGGCCGCGGTCGAGGCGCGCGGCCTCGTGTTCGACACCCTGCCCATCGTCGGCTTCGGCGCCAACTCGGCCAACCCGCACTACGAGCCTCATGCCGGCCACGACGCCGTCCTGGGGACGGGCGACGTCATGCTGCTCGACCTCTGGGGCGGCCGGAGCCGGACCACGGTGTTCGCCGACCAGACCTGGATGGGCTTCGCCGGCCCGCGGCCGCCAGACGAGGTCAGCCGGGTGTGGCAGCTGGTCCGGCAGGCGCGGGACGCGGCGGTGGCGGCCGTGCAGGCCGCGGCCGCGGCCGGGCGGCCGATTGCCGGGTTCGAGGCCGACCGGGCGGCCCGGTGCGTGATCGAGGCGGCGGGATATGGCGACCGGTTCGTCCACCGGACCGGGCACTCGATCGACCTGGAGCTCCACGGCTCGGGTCCGCACCTGGACGACTACGAGACCCACGACGACCGGCGGCTGGTGCCGGGGGTGGGGTTCTCGGTCGAGCCGGGGATCTATCTGCCGGGGCGGTTCGGGGTCCGGAGCGAGGTCAACATGTACTGGGGACCGGCAGGGCCGGAGGTGACGCCGCGGGCACCGCAGACGGAGCTGATCGTGGCGGGGACTGGTGGGACTGGTCCGACGGGCTGAGGGGGCCTCCCGCCGCGTCGTACGAGCGTATCCCGCTCAACTTGAGTGACTTAGCTGCGCCGTCCGGACTCGGCGCGCTCCCGATCGGGCAGTTCGCGACAGGCATCGTCGACCGCGCGGGCGCGACCACTGACCGCGCCGACTCGACTGCCGACTGCGCGGGATCGGTGGTTGACTGCGCGGGTCCGATGGGTGGCTGCGCGGGTCCGAGGGTGGCTGCGCGGGTTCGATCGGGGACTTCGCGGGTTCGATCGGGGACTTCGCGGGTTCAATCGGGAACTGCGCGGGTTCGATCCTTGACTGCGCGGGTTCGATCGGGGACTGCGCGGGTTCGATCGGCGACCGCGCGGGGTTCATGGGTGACCGCGCAGGGTTGATGGATGACGGCGCGGGGTTGCTGCGTGGCCGCGCGGGGTTGATCCTCGACCACGCGGGTGCGCTACCCGACTACGCGGGCGGGATCATCC
>DATAOR010000380.1:0-10726 GCA_036265635.1 Gemmatimonadales bacterium | reverse complement strand
CGCTTCCCCGCGGCTTGTCCAAAACCCGTCCGCCGGTTATGCTTACGGGCTTATGTTCGACGAGCTGTCCCAGAAACTCAACGACACCCTCCAGAAGCTCACTGGCCGCGGTGTCCTGACGGAAGATGCGGTCAAGGAAGGGCTCCGGGAAATCCGCCGGATCCTCCTCGAGGCCGATGTCAGCTTCGACCTCACCCGCGAGTTCCTCGAGCGGGTGCAGGCCAAGGCGGTGGGCGTCACCGCGCTCAAGGACGTTCGTCCCGGGCATCAGCTGGTCAAGATCGTCTATGACGAGTTGGTGGTGCTGCTGGGCGAGAAGCAGGCGCCCCTGGTCCACGCCACCGTGCCGCCGACCGTCATCCTGCTGGTCGGGCTGCAGGGGTCGGGCAAGACCACCACGGCCGGCAAGCTGGCCCGGCGGCTCAAGCTGGAGCAGAAGGCCCCGTTCCTGGTGGCGGCCGACGTCTACCGGCCCGCTGCCATCGATCAGCTGCTCACGCTGAGCCGGCAGGTCGAGGTCGGGGCCTACGGCGATCCGTCGTCCAAGGACGTGGTCGGGATCGTCAAGCGGGGGCTGGTCGAGGCGGGGAAAGCCCGGGCGCGGACCGTCATCGTGGACACGGCCGGCCGGCTCCAGATCGACGACGAGATGATGGCCGAGCTGAAGCAGCTCAAGGCGGCCGTCTCGCCCCACGAGATCCTGCTGGTGGCCGACGGCATGACCGGCCAGGACGCGGTCCGGATCGCCCAGGGGTTCCACGACGCGCTGGGCGTGACCGGCGTGATCCTGACCAAGATGGACGGCGATGCCCGCGGCGGCGCGGCGCTCTCCATCTACGGGGTCACCAAGGCGCCGATCAAGTTCATCGGCGTGGGCGAGAAGCTGGACGCGCTGGAGCCGTTCCACCCCGACCGCCTGGCCGGGCGGATCCTCCAGCAGGGCGACATCCTCTCGCTGGTCGAGAAGGCCCAGACCGCGGTCGACGAGAAGGAAGCCGAGCGGCTGGCCAAGAAGGTGACGTCGAAGAAGGGCATGGATCTCGAGGACTTCCTCAACGCCATGCGCCAGATGCAGAAGATGGGGCCGCTCAAGAACGTGCTCGGCATGCTGCCCGGGATCAATCCGGCCATGCTGCAGGCGGCCAAGATCGACGACAAGAAGCTCAAGCACGTGGAGGCCATCGTGCTGTCGATGACGGCGAAGGAGCGGTCGAATCCGGACGTCATCAACGGGCAGCGGCGGCTCCGCATCGCCAAGGGCAGCGGGCGCACGGTGCAGGAAGTGAACACGCTGCTGGCGCAGTTCAAGCAGATGCAGAAGGTCATGAAGAGCATGGGGAAGACCGGGGGTATGGGCGGCATGCGGCTCCCCTTCGGGCGTGGGCCTTTCCCCGGGTAACCCGCACACCAGGAACGGACATGGCAACTCGGATTCGGCTGCGTCGCGTCGGCCGCAAGAAGCTCCCGCTGTACCGCATCGTCGTCGCCGACCAGGAAGCGCCGCGCGACGGCCGGTTCATCGAGATCATCGGCACCTACAACCCCAAGGGCACCACCGCCGCCGAGAAGGTCCAGGTCGACGCGGACAAGGCACGCCAGTGGATCCAGCAGGGGGCGACGCCGTCCGACACGGTCCAGTCGCTGCTCAAGCAGGCCGGGGTGTTCAAGGCCGCCGCGGTCTGATGGCCGCCGACGCCCACCACCTGGTGGTGGGCCGGCTCCGGAAGCCGCACGGCCTCAAGGGCGATCTCACGCTGTACCCGATCACCGACGATCCCGAGACGGTGTTCGCGCCGGGGCGGTCGGTCTGGCTGGCGGGAGTGGACGGCGAGCAGGTGGCGGGTCCGCTGATGATCGAGCGGAGCCGCTCGTATCACCGGGAGTGGCTGATCAAGTTCGCCGGGGCCGAGCGGCGCGAGGACATCGATCCGTGGCGCGGGCTGTTCCTGACCGCGCCGGCCGAGGAGCTGGCGCCG
Source organism: Gemmatimonadales bacterium (assembly GCA_036265635.1). Lineage (GTDB taxonomy): Bacteria > Gemmatimonadota > Gemmatimonadetes > Gemmatimonadales > GWC2-71-9 > CAVVWJ01. The sequence continues at coordinate 8,750 of DATAOR010000380.1, read as the reverse complement.
CCCAAGGACGACGAGGTCTACCTCCACGAGCTGGACGGCTTCGCGGTCCGGCTGCCCGACGAGACGCCGCTGGGACTGGTGAGCGGGGTTTACGAGCTGCCGGCCGGGCTGATGATTGAGGTGCAGGGGCCGCAGCGCGAGTTCCTGCTGCCGTACAAGAAGGAGTTCGTCCAGGCGGTGGACCGGGCCGGCCGCCGGCTGACGGTGACGCCACCGGACGGTCTGGTCGAATAGGGCCGGGCATCCGGCGCCCACCGGGGGCCACGCGATGCTGACGATCGACGTCGTCACCCTGTTCCCCGAGGTGATCGCCCCGTTCACGGCCGCCAGTATCCCGGGCCGGGCGGCCGCCGCCGGGCTGGTGACGTTCAACCTGGTGCCGCTCAGGTCGTTCACCCACGACCGCCACGCCACGGTGGACGACTATCCGTACGGCGGCGGCGCCGGGATGGTGCTCAAGCCGGAGCCGTTCTTCGAGGCGGTGGACAGCCTGGGCCCGGTCGAAGCGGTCGTGCTGCTCTCGGCTCGGGGCCGCCGGTTCGGGCACGACGACGCGGTGCGGCTCTCGCTGGGACGGCGGCTCACCCTGCTCTGCGGCCATTACAAGGACGTGGACCAGCGGGTGGCGGAGGGGCTCGCCACCGAGGAGCTGTCGGTCGGCGACTTCGTGCTCTCAGGGGGGGAACCGGCCGCCATCTGTGTCCTCGATGCCGTGGTCCGACTGCTGCCGGGCGCGCTGGGCGATCACGAGAGCGCCAGCGGCGACTCGCACTACGACGGCCTGCTGAGCCCGCCGAGCTACACCCGGCCGCCGGAGTATCGCGGCCGGCCGGTGCCCGAGGTGCTGCGCTCGGGCGATCACGCCCGGATCGAGGCTTGGCGCCGAGCCGAGGCCGAGCGGCTGACCCGTGAGCGGCGGCCGGACCTGTGGCAGCGACATACGGCAGGGGACGGACCCGACACACGCCCCGAGGCACCCTGAGCGAAGCGAAGGGGGCGTGTCCAGCGATGACTTCTTCGCTTCGCTCCGGATGATCCGTAGGCCAGGACGGGTCGTTCGTTCACAGCCAGACCAGGCGCCGGACGGCGCGGAGGATTCGACGATGGAGCGATTGGCAGAGGTGGCCCGTGAGGGCTTGCGCACGGACATTCCTGCATTCGAGCCGGGAGATACCGTCCGGGTCATGGTCCGGGTCCGCGAGGGCGACAAGGAACGGCTTCAAGCGTTCGAGGGTCTGGTCATCGCCAAGCGGGGCGGCGGCATCAGCGAGAACTTCACCGTCCGGAAGGTATCGGCCGGCGTCGGGGTCGAGCGGCTGTTCCCGGTGCACAGCCCCACCATCGCCTCGGTCGAGCTGGTCCGCCGGGGCCGGGTCCGCCGGGCCAAGCTCTACTACCTCCGCGCGCTGAGCGGCAAGGCGGCGCGGATCCGGGAGAAGCGCGAGAGCTGACCGATGCCTCCCCGCCCTTCGCTCCAACGGGAACGGGCGGCCTGGGCCGACGCGGCGCTGCTGGTCGGCGTCGACGAAGCGGGCCGTGGCCCACTGGCTGGACCGGTGGTCGCTGCGGCCGTCGTGTTTCCGGCCGAGTGCCGGGCCGTGCGCGGACTCCGTGACAGCAAGGTGCTGCCGGCCAAGGTCCGGCGGGTCCTGGCCGAGCGGATCCGGGCGCGGGCGCTGGGCTTCGCGGTGGGGGCCGCCTCCTGCCACGAGATCGACCGGCTCAACATCCGGGTCGCCTCGGCGCTGGCCATGCGGCGGGCCATCGCGGCCCTGGTCCGCTCGCCCGCCGTCCAGGGCCGGTGCTACCGAATCCTGATCGACGGCCTGCCGTTGCCGGAGGTGGGCTACCCCCACGAGGCCCTGGTGGACGGCGATGCCCGGTGCCAGAGCATCGCTGCCGCCGCCATCCTGGCCAAGACCATCCGCGACCGGCTGATGGAGCGGCTGGCCGTCCGGCATCCCGGCTATGGCTGGCACACCAACATGGGCTACGGCACTGAAGAGCATCACGCCGGTCTCCGGGCCCACGGCCCCACCCGACACCATCGCTTCACCTTCGAGCCCATCGCCCAGCTGACCCTGTTCTAGCGCGCGCCGCCAACGGCGCCCGTCCGCTCCCGACCTTCAGGAACGCGTCGCCTCGCCGGAGTGCTCATGGCCCGCCACTCCTCCCGGACGGCCGTGTACGCCGCCCTCATCGGCAACCTGCTCGTCGCCGCGACCAAGACCATCGCCGCCAGCCTCACCGGCAGCTCGGCCATGCTGAGCGAGGCGGTCCACTCGTTCGTCGACAGCGGCAACGAGATCCTGCTGCTCTACGGCATCCGGCGCGCGGCACGGCCGGCCGACCGCGCGCACCCGGTGGGGCACGGCCGTGAGCTCTACTTCTGGAGCTTCATCGTCGCGCTGCTGGTGTTCGCCCTGGGCGCCGGCGTCTCGCTGTACGAGGGCGTCATTCATATCCGCCGGCCCGAGCCGATCACCGATCCGCGAATCAGCTATCTCGTTCTCGGGCTCGCCTTTCTGTTCGAGGGCGGCTCCTGGCTGGTCTCCGCCCGCCAGTTCAACGCCGCCCGGGCGGGACAGGGCGTGCTCGAAGCGTTCAGGCGGAGCAAGGACCCGCCGTCGTTCCTGGTCCTGTTCGAGGACAGTGCGGCGCTGGCGGGGATCCTGATCGCGGCCGGCGGGACCTACGCCGCGACCAGCCTGGGGGTGGCCGTGGCGGACGGCGTGGCGTCCCTGCTGATCGGCCTGCTGCTGGCGGCCGTCGCCGCCCTCCTGGCGCGGGAGAGCAAGAGTCTCCTGATCGGCGAGCGGGCCGATCGACGGCTGGTCGACTCGATACTCCGGATTGCCGGGAGCGTGCCGGCGGTGGCGCACGCCAACGGCGCGCTGACCTTCCAGGTGGGCGTGGAGCAGATCCTGGTGGCGCTGAGCGTCGAATTCCGGGCCGATCTTCGTGCGCCGGCCATCGAGGCGGCGGTGCTCGAGCTCGAGCAGCGGATCGGCCGGGCTCATCCGGAAGTGGTGACCCTGTTCGTCAAGCCGCAGAGTCCTGAGACCTACCAGGCCAAGGTTCGCGCCCTGGCGGAAGGCGAGGAGCCGGAGCCGCCGGAGGCCGGGCCGTCGCCGGGCGACAGCTAGCGCGGACGGGAAGCTTGCTCCTCCGATGCCCCGTCTCGCGCCACGGCGCCGCGGAGCGTGGCCGCAGCGACGATTACATTCCGCCCATGCGTCACCCCTTGCGCCGCCTGGTGGCCCTGCTGTTCGCCAGCGCGCTCGCGGCCGGCCCCCTGGCGGGGCAGACCAATCTCGAGCGCGTCGTCAACGGCGGGTTCACTCCCTCGCACGACTACGATCTCGTCCATCAGCGGATCGAGCTCCGCAACTTCGATTGGGACTCGACCTCGTTCGATGCCCGCGTCGCGATCAGCCTGGTGGCTCGCCGCCGCGGCCTCGATTCGGTCATCCTGGACATGGGCCGCGCCCTGGTGGTCCGCCGGGTGACGCCCTCCCGCGGTGTCGCCCGCCCGGGTGACTCGCTGGTGGTCCGCCTGATCCGGCCGGCCGGGTTCGGCGACACCGTCCGATTCACGGTCGACTACCACGGCGCGATCCGGCAGGGCCAGGGCCTGTACTTCTTCCGGGACGACGGCCGGCCTCACCGACCGCAGCAGGTCTACAGCGGCGGCGGGACCGACGGCAATCCGCGCTGGCTTCCCACCTGGGCTGGCCCGGCGGACAAGATCACCTGGGAGCTGGCGGCCACGGTCCCCGCCCGCCTGACGGTGGTCAGCAACGGCCGAATGGTGAGCGATCGGCCGGCGCCGGGCGGCCAGCACACCGTCACCTGGCGGCAGGAGCAGCCCGCCTCGACCTATCTCATCTCGCTCGCCGTGGCGCCGTTTGCCCGGGTGCGCGATCGGTGGCGGGGCATTCCGGTGGACTACTACGTCTACCGGGAGGACAGCACCCTGGCGCGGCCGCTATTCGGCGCGACGCCGGACATGATGGAGGTCTACAGCCGGCTCACCGGCGTGCCGCTCCCCTGGCCCAAGTACGCCCAGGTCACCGTGGCGGACTTCATCGGGGGGATGGAGAACGTCAGCGCCACGACCCTGGTGGACTGGCTGCCGGCTCCCCGCAACTATCGTGACCGGCCATGGTATCGCCAGTCCCTCATCCCCCACGAGCTGGCCCATCAGTGGTTCGGCGACCTGGTGACGGCCGAGAGCTGGGGCAACTACTGGCTCAACGAAGGGATGGCCGAGTTCATGCCCGGCCAGTACTGGGGCACCAGGCTCGGTCCGCTGGCGGAGCAGGACTACTATCTGGCCGAGTACCAGCAGTATCTCGCCATCGACCGGCGGCGGCGGATGCCGCTGGCGACCTACAGCTCCAACAACGTGTATCCCAAGGGCGCCCTGGTGCTGGCGATGCTCAAGGCCCAGCTCGGCCCCGAAGGGTTCTGGGCCTCGATCCGGCGCTATCTCACCAGTCACGCCTACGGCACGGCGACCAGCGACGACCTGCGCCAAGCGGTGCTGGACGCCACCGGGCAGAGTCTGGGCTGGTTCTGGTCGCAGTGGATCTATGCCGCCGGCCATCCCGAATTCGTCGTGAGCGCGGCTTGGGATTCCACCGCCCGCGCGCTAGCGCTCACGGTCCGGCAGACCCAGGTGGACACGGCGACAGCGGACAGCAGTGGCCTCCGGTTCGCCGTCCCGGCCGTGTTCCGGGCACCGCTCTCGATTCGGGTGGGGACCGCCGCCGGCGACGTGGTCCGCCGGGTGACGATCAGCCGCCGGGAGCAGACCGTCCGGTTCGACAGCCTCCCCGCGGCGCCGACGATGGTGGCCTTCGACGACGAGGACGCCATCCTCAAGACCCTCGCCTTCGACCAGCCGACTCCGTGGCTCGCGACCCTGCTCCAGCGTCATCCCGGACTGGGGCAGCGGGCCTGGGCCATCCAGCAGCTGGCGGCGCGGCCCGGCGACACGCTGGCCATCGCCGCCCTGACCCGCGCCGCCACGGCGGCCGATTACTTCCTGACTCGCGCCGAGGCCGCCGCCGCACTGGCCCGCGCCCCTGCGGCCCTGGCCGGACCCGCCCTGGCCGCCGCGGCGCGCGACAGCTCGGCCCAGGTGCGCGAGGCTGCGCTGATCGCGTTGCGCTCGGTCGGCGGCGACCAGGCGCCGGCGGTGGCGCGGGCGGCGTGGTCGTCGGACTCGAGCGACCAGGTGCGCGCCGCCGCCCTGACGCTCCTGGCGCAGCGTCCCGGGGCCGAGGCTCGCGCCGCCATCGTCCAGGGCCTGTCAACACCATCCTATCGCGACGTGATTCAAAGCGCGGCCATCACCGGCGTCGTCCAGCATCCGGAGCCTGGACTGGTGGCGGCCTTGGCGCGCCACGTCGGCGACCAGCCGCTGCCGGCCATGGCGCTGCTCGCGCTGGCGTCGCGGGGCGATTCGGCCGCGGCCGGCGCGATCCGGGCCGGCCTCGACGACCAGCGGCCCTGGGTCCGCGAGTGGGTGATCGACGCAGTCACGGACCAGCTTCCGCCCGATACGGCTCTCGAATTCCTCCGGGCCGCGGCGCCGTCGCTCACCCGGGACGAGGCCCGGCGCGAGGTCTCGCAGGCGATCGCGCGACTAGAACACCCGCCGACCCGCTGAGCTGGCCCGAAGGATCGGTCCCAGCTTCCACAGCCCGAAGGATGGGTTCCGTCTTCCACGGCCCGAAGGATCGGTCCCATCTTCCAGACTCGAAGGATCGGTCCCGTCTTCCACGACGCGGCTCGATGATGACCCGGCTCGATGGTGGCCCGGCTCGATGGTGGCCCGGCTCGATGGTGGCCCGGCTCGACGGCTAACGGCGTGGAGACGAGGGCCGGCTAGCCTGTAGTCTCCGGCTGCTCCAGCCAGGCCAGCACGGGGTTGAGGAACTCAGCGGCCGCGGCGGGATCGCTCGTGCGCGGCAGCTCGAGCACCTGCTCGAGTCCGCTCAGTCGGGCGATGGCCTCGGCCGCGGTCCCGGTCGAGGGGTCGGGTTTCTCGGGCATGGTCACCACGACACCCGCCACAGGCAGGCCGGCGAGCTCGAGCGCGCTGAGGGTGAGCTGGGCGTGATTAACCACCCCTCGCCGGTCCGGCGCCACCAGGAGCACGACCGCACCGACGGCGCGGGCCAGGTCCACCACGGTCCACTCCCAGGTGATGGGGGTGAGCAGACCGCCGACACCCTCCAGGATCAGGACGTCGGCCCCCACGGCCAGCTCCTCGATCTGAAGCACGATCGTGTCGAGATCGATCGCCACGCCCTCACGCTCTGCGCCCAAGGCCGGGATCACCGGGGCCGCGAGCCGGACCAGCGCCTGACGCGGCTGCGCCTGGCCGGTAGCGGCCGCCAGCAACACGCCGTCCTCGTCCGGCGCCACGGGGTCCTGGCAGCCGGTCTCCACCGGCTTGACGGCCACGACGCGCCGGCCCGCCGCGGCCAGCGAGTGCGCCAGGGCCCGGGCCACCCAGGTCTTGCCGATCCGGGTGTCGGTGCCGGTGATCAGCACTGCGGTCATGCCAGGACCTCCGCGTCAGGGCGCCGGGGAGCGGTGGGGCAGCAGCGCCGCCCCGGGTGAGGCCTCGTCGAGGGCGACGATCGCAGCCGCGGCGACGCGCCGTCCGAGCGTGACCCCGGCTGCGTTGTCGAAGGGATAATGCACTCCGGCCCAGACCCGCGAGCGGGTCGCCTGGTCGGCCAGACTGTCGAGGGCTGCCTGTTCGGCCGGCACCAGGTGCCCCAGTACGGCTGCCCCCGCGGCGAAGAGCGTAGCGTGGGCCGAGGGATACGACGGAAAATCGGGCAGGGGGACCGACAGATCGAGCGACGAGTCGACCTGCGACGGCCGGGGATACCAGTAGGTCAGCTTCGCGTCCCAGCAGGCGATCGTGGCGTCCGACAGCGTCTGGTTGACGGCCAGCAGCACCCTCGCCGCGGCGAGCTCCGGCAGGTGGCGGCGCAGGATCACGCCACCCGCGATCTCGCTCCAGAGCGTGGCCGCGTTTCGGGCCCAGGCCCAGGTCGCCCGGGTCTGCTCGCGGGTCCGATGGCCGGTGGCCCAGCGCACCGTGTCGAGGGCGGCGGCGAAGGCCGCGGTGCCGGGTGCCGGTGGGGGCGGGGGACGGAACTGGTCACGACGGGTGAGGTAGTACCGCGGCAGCCCGAGCGAGATCGCCAGGGCCGGGACCGCCCCCTCGCCCCGCCATCGCCCGGGGCCCACGGGCACCCGGCCACGCCAGGGGGTGATGCGGAGCTCGGCGCGGGCCCGGGCCAGCCACGGGGCGGCGGCCACCCGGCCGGCCCGCAACGCCGAGGCGGCAGCCTCGCCGCCGGGGCCGTCTTCGATCGAGGACGTCAGCTCGGCGGTGCGGCGGCGGGCGATCCACCCCGTGTCGGCGGGGAACACCGTGGCCAGCACGGCGGCCGCGGCGGCGATGGCCGCGGCCTCGCCGCGCGCCGGGTCACGGGCGGCGCGGAGGGCATCATACTGCGCCCCGGCGACCAGGGCGTACAGGCGGGAGTTGTTGTTGCCGTCGTAGAATGTGGAGCGGGCGGGCCGGCCGTCGCGCGAGGCGACGGAGCGCTCGATCAGCAGCCGCGCCGCCACCTGCCAGCGGAGGGCCGGCCCGGCACGGAGGAAGATGGAGTCGGCGGGGGTCTGCCCGCGGACGGGCCCCGCCAGCAGCAGCGGGAGCGCCGCGGCCGAGAGCGCCCGCCCTAGCAAGCGGCTAGGATCCGACCGGGTGGAGCAGCAGGATCTTCTGCACCGTCCGGAGCCGGTCGGCGAAGTCCAGCAGGGTCATGTCGTAGACCTCGTCGTCGCCGCCCATGAGCGCATTCATGGCGCCCGCGGCGCCGCCACCGCCCAGGTCCACCTCCGACTTGCGGATCAGGCGGAGCTCTTTGATCTGGGCTACCGGGACGCGCAGCAGGCTGTCCGATTGCCGGACTACCAGCGAATCCCCCTCCAGTTTGACCAGCCGGATGTCCCAGACGTACTGCTCACTGTCCAGCGTGACCTGCCAGCGGTCGTCCTGGGCCGCGAGGGGACCCGCGAGGACGACCAGCGCCACCAGCATGCTCCCCACCAGTCGGACCATGAGCTGACCTCCTGCCCAGACGTACCCGCCGCGGCGATGTCGTTCCCGCGGTGGGAATATACGGCGGCGTCGTAGGCGAGTCAGGACGGCTTGGCCGGGGGGGGGGGCGGCCAGTGCCGCCCCCGGCAGGTCCTCAGGACGGCGAGCCTTCGTCCTCGGCCCCGACGGCCACGGCGGCCTGGTTCACGCCGCCCTCCCCGATCTCCGTGAGGGTCCGGTCGGCCGCTTCCTCTTCCTCCAGCGTCTGCTGGAGCAGTTGGTCGGCCTGGTTCAGGCCCAGCAGCTGGGCATAGGTCCGCAGGCAGCCGTAGGCGGCGATCTCGTAGTGCTCCACCCGCTGGGCGGCGGAGATCAGGGCGGCGTCCATCACCTCGGGCTCCATGTCCTCCTGCATCATCTCCTTGCCCTCTTCGAGCAGCCCTTCCATGCCCTTGCACTTCTTGCCACGAGCGGCCTTGCCGAGCAGCTCGAAGATGCGGTCCAGGCGCTCGACCTGCTTTTCGGTAACGCGGACGTGCTCCTCGAACGCCTTCTTCAGCTTGTCGTTGCTGGCCTTCTTGGCCATACGCGGTAAGGCCTGAAGGATCTGCTT
>DATAOR010000379.1:0-7915 GCA_036265635.1 Gemmatimonadales bacterium | reverse complement strand
CGTCTGCCGCGTCTCGCGCGCCGCCGCGACGGCGGTCCGGTAGGAATCGGTGGCGTCCTTGTTGACGTTCTTCCGCAGGTCGGCGAGCTCCTTGTCCAGCGCCGCCAGCTCGCTGTCCACCTCGCGGCGGAACTCGTCGCGGCGCTCGTAGGAGGTGGCGCCGACCTCGTCGCCCACGTCCTTGGCCGCTTCCTTGACGTCGTTCCCCGCGTCCTTCGCCGCGTCGCCCACGTCGTGGGCCGCGCTGTCCACCGCGTTCCCGGCGCGATCGGCCGAGGCCTGCACCTGATCGTCGGCGTCGCCGTGGTCGCGGTCCTTGCACCCTGCCGTCAACGCCAGCGCCAGCGCGGTGCCGACCCACGCAGATCTCCTCATAGCGAACATAGCGAACGCTCCTCTCGGTCGATCAGGTTCTATCTGGTTAGCGGACCTATGATAGGGCTTGGGGGCCGATCGTGTGGTGACGTCACTCACGGGCGACTGTGGGGCGGGGACTGTCGCGACGGCTCTACAGCGCGGAACGCAAGACCGTGGCAGGACTGAGGAATCACCCCGAGCCCTGGGTCATTTCCCTGAACGCGTCGACCAGCTCTTCAATCGACCCGAACCGATCAGCCGCCGCCTTGGCCAGGCTGCGGGCGATAATGCCTTCCAGGGCGACCGGCACCTCGGGATTCAGTCGCCGCACCGAAGGCACCGGCGCGCGAAGAATCCTGGTGATCGTCTCGTTGAGCGAGGTGCCGACGAAGGGAGGCTCGCCGGTCAGTGACTCGTACAGCACGCACCCGAGGCTGTACACGTCGCCTCGGGCGTCGAGCTCCGGATCTTCGCGAAGCTGCTCCGGGCTCATGTAATAGACAGTCCCGACCACCACCCCGGTCGCCGTGAGCTTCTGCGAATCCGCGGCCGCGCTGGCCCGAGCCAGCCCGAAGTCGGCCACCAGCGCGCGCCCGCCGGAGAGCAGGATGTTGTCGGGCTTGATGTCGCGATGGACGATGCCGCGGCGGTGGGCATAGCCGAGCGCGTCCGCCACCTCCGCCAGCAGGGTCAGGGCCTCGGTCACTCCCAGGCGCCCGGTCCGCTGGAGCCGCTCGTGGAGCGACTCTCCCTCGACGTACGGCATGACGTAGTACAGCAGGCCCCCACCGCTGCCGCTGTCGTAGAGTGGCACGATCCCCGGATGCGCCATGGAGCGCACGATCTCGATCTCCCGCCGGAACCGGGCAGCCCCGAGTGCCGAGGCGATCTTCTGGCCCATCACCTTGACCGCCACGGGGCACCCCCGCACCCGGTCCTCGGCCAGGTACACCGTCGCCATCCCGCCCCGGGCCAGCTGGCGGACCAGGGTATAGCGATCTCCGATGACGGCGGCCAGCTCGGCGAGCTCGCTAGACATAAGCCTCGCGGAGCAGGGCGGCCGCGTCCTCGTCCACCCGGTCGGCCCAGCGCAGCTGATCGAACAGCTGGAGCAGCTCTCCCTCGGTCAGGCGCTGCCGGGCGGCGCCGGGCAGGTCGTAGGCCACCCGCCCCCGATGCATCACCAGCACCCGGTCGCCCAGCTGCGCCGCCTGGGCCATCGAGTGCGTCACCATCAGTGTCGTCAGCCGGCCTTCGGCCACGATGCCCTGGGTCAGCCGGATCACCTGGTCGGCGCTGCGGGGATCGAGCGCCGCAGTGTGCTCGTCGAGCAGGAGCAGGGACGGGCGAACCAGGGTCGCCATCAGCAGGGTCAGGGCCTGGCGCTGTCCCCCGGACAGCGCCCCGATCGGGGTGTCCAGCCGGTCCTCCAGGCCCATGCCCAGCCCGGCGACGGCGTCGCGCAGCCCCTGCCGGCGCGCCGGCCCGAGCGCGCGACGGAACCTACGCGTTTTCCCCCGCCGCTCCGCCAGGGCCAGGTTCTCGGCGATGGTCAGGTCGGCGGCGGTGCCGGCGAACGGATTCTGGAACACCCGGCCGATCAGCCGGGCGCGGCGCTGCTCGGGCCAGGCCGTGATGTCCACCCCCTCGACGGCGACCCGGCCCGCGGCGAGCGGCAGGCTGCCCGCGATGGCCCCGAGCAGGGACGACTTGCCCGAGCCGTTCGTGCCCAGCACCAGGGTGAAGCTGCCCCGCTCGAGCACGAGCGCTACCTCGTCGAGCGCCACCACCTCGTTGGCGGTGCCGGGATGGAAGACCTGCGACACGCCGCGCAGGCTGAGCGCCGGCTCAGGCATGGCTCCGGGCTCCCTGGACCGGCCGTCCGGGCCGGTGCACCAGCCGGGGTGCGATCAGCACCGCCAGGACGAACAGCGCCGTCACCAGCTTCAACGCGTTGGGCGGGAGGCCCGCCCGGATCGCGCCGGCCACCAGCAGCCTCAGAACCAGCGCGCCCACAGCCGCGGCCGCGATCCAGCGGCCGAGCGGACGTCGCCCGACGATCGCCTCGCCCAGCAGCAGGCTCGCCACCCCCATGATCAGCGCCCCGATTCCCATCTCGATGTTGGCGAAGCCTTGGTACTGGGCGAAGAGCGCGCCGCCGAGCGCGATCAGGCCGTTGGCGAGGCCGAGGCCCAGGACCACCATGCGATCGACCTCGACCCCGACCGCGCGGGCCATCTGTGGGTTCGTCCCGGCCGACCGCATAGCCAGCCCCACGTCGGTCGCGAGGAGTAGCGCCAGGCCGATGACCAGCCCGGCGGCGATGACGGCCGTGACGCCGAGCATGGCGACGACGCCGGGGCTCACGCTGGTGCCGAAGAGCGTCACCGCGTTGGGGAGCTGGAGGAACCGGTGGGCGAAGCGCTCGACCACGCCGCCCAGGGTGTCCATCGAGGCGAGCGAGAGATTCCCCCCGCCCATGATGAAGAGGATCGCCGAGTACAGGGCGGTGCTGGTCAGCACCCCGGCCAGCAGGGTGCTGACCGACAGGCGGGTCGAGAGCAGGCCCGTGACGGTGCCCGCCACCAGGCCGCCGCCGGCAGCGACGACGGTGGCCGCCAGCGGCGGGGCGCCTCGCTGCAGCAGGGCCGCGGCCAAGGCGGCCCCGACGCCGAACGCGCCGTCGGCCGTGAGGTCGAGCGTCTGGAACACGCGGTAGCTGACGAAGATGCCGAGGGCGAGCGGCGCGAGCACCAGTCCCATGGTCACCGCGCCGAGCAGCAGGTTCACCGGAGCCTACGTCAGGCTAATCGGGGCGACCCATCCCACGCCCCGGACGAGCGTGCTCTCGGGCGCATCGCCCGAACCGCGGACGTCCCACAGCAGGTGGAGCACATCCCGCAGCTGGTGGTTGGCGAACAGGGCCCGGGCGAGGGTGGCCAACTCCACCGTGCGCTGGGGCAGCGGGCGGTAAGAGAAGACGGCGGCGTGGAAGTGTCCCCAGAGCCGGCGGGTGAGGTCCAGCGGTCGCAGGTGCGCCTGGAGGGCCGGCTGAGGCGACCGGGCCAGGACGCCGACGATCAGTGTCGTGGCTCGCCGGTAGATCGGCTCGGGGGAGAACGACAGCCACTGGCGCACGCCGGGCACATCGAGCCGCATCGGGGCGCCGGTAGGGGAACGCCGGAGCCGGGCGCCGTACAGCCCCGCGGATTCACCGGCCACGACCAGCCCGGCCAGCGCGCCGCCCGCCGCCTTGAGCGCCACGCCGGCCAGCTCGGACAGGAACACCGCGTCCGCCTGTTCGCTGGCTCGGAAGCGGATCAGCTGCGCGAACGTCCCGCGGCAGACCAGCCCGCTGGCCAGCACCGCCTGCGGCGGTGTCGGGCCCGCCGGGACCAGGTAGTCGGCGAAGCGGGCGCCGTCGCTGGGAAAGTGCGCCAGGCAGCCCGAGACGGCAGCCAACTCTCCCAGGCGGTCGTGACACCCGGCGTAGTCGTCGCCGATGGCCCCGATGCCGAGGGCGAAGCTGTCAATCGGTAGCGCGACCGTGGTGCAGTCCTCGGGGCCGAGCGGGCCTCGGAGCCGACTCGTCGGATCACCCACCGGGCGGCAGGTGAGGGCCCCGCCCGGGTCGGCCAGCGACAGCTCGTAGCGCCCCGCCGACGCGAGCGACAGCTGCCCGGTCAGGGCCGGATTGGACGGAGCATGCCACGAGGATCGGCGGAGCTCCGCCGCCAGGTCCCGGCCGGTGCTCCGAGAGAGGTCGGCTGGATCCCAGCCGGCCACGCCGAACATCTGGCGCACCGCCGGCGACAGGGCGGTGAAGCTGACTTCGCCGCGAAGCACCGCCAGCTGGTCGCGGTACCGCGACAGCACGGTCGCGGCCGCCGAGCTGGCGTAGGTCACCCGCTCGAAGTCCACGCTGAGGGAGCGGACCCCGTCGCGGAGCAGCTCCTCCAGCGTGTACGCCAGGCGTTCGGCCCATTCCCGATCCAGTCGGCCCTCGAGCGCCAGGCGTGCCGAGCTGCCTGCGCGCTCGGTGGCGATGGTCATGGTCGGGAACGTCTTTCGCCGACCACCGTGTCGGCGCTCTTCACCACGTCGGGTGGCAGGGTGACGCCGGCCGCGCCGGCCGCGCCGGGATTTACCGCCACCTTGGTGGTCTTGATCCGGTAGAAGGGAATCTTCGCCGGGCTCTCCCCGTGGAGCACGCGCGCGATCATCTTGCCGGCCTCGACCCCGCCTTCCTGAAAGTCCGGATAGAAGGCGGCCGTCGCGCCCTGCATCACTTCGAACGGCGCCGGCGAGAAGACCGGCACCCGGCAGCCGTTGGCGGTCTTGATCAGGGCGGGAAAGCCGGCGTGCGCGGCGTTGCCGAACAGCTCGATGGCATCCACCTTCCGGCCGCACAGCACGGTGGTCGCCTCGCCCACCTCGTTCACGCCATGGACCGGGACCGCGACGGCCTCCAGGCCGGCCTGCTTCGCCGCGGCGGTGAGCCGGTCCTTGAACGTCACCGACAGCTTCTCTTCCGGGCTGAACAGCACGCCGATCCGCCTGGCCTTGGGCACGACCCGCCGGATCAGCGCCACCCGCTGGGTCTGCTCGGGATCGCCGAACCCGGGCGAGTACACTCCGGTGACATTGGGCAGATGGTCGCTGTCGCTGGTGCCGGCGCCGGCGGCGAAGGGGTTGGAGAGCAGGTGGAAGATGATGGGGATGGTCTTGACCCGGTGCACCGCGACTTCCAAGGTCGCATCCTGCAGGGCCACGATCACCTGGGACTTCGCGTCGACGGCGGCGTCGAGCAGGCTGGGCAGGGTGGCGAGATCGCCCTGGGCGCTGGACACCTTCAGGTCGTAGTCCCGCCCCTTCTCCATGTCGGCTTCGCGCAGGCCGAGGACGATGGCATCCTCATTCCATTCGCTGCCCATCCAGTCGGCGGCGCGGATCAGGGTGACCAGCGGGCGGGCGTGGGCGGGTGGTCGAGGCATCATCCCGAGCGCCGCCACCAGGGCGACAGCGGGGAACATGGCGAGGAGAAGGCGGCGCCAGCGAGCGTTCGGTGAGACGGCCATGACCCACCACCCTTCCGTCAGCCGAGTCTCAGTTGCTCCAGCAGCGCGCCGTAGCGGGGATCGGGCCAGAGCGGCTCCGCCCAGGGCGCGACCTTGAGAAAGAGGAGGCCGGGCTCCCGGTTTTCCAGGGCCCGGTGGAGCTGCTCGAAGGCCCGGTCTTTCGCCCCGAGGGCCGTGAACAGCATCGCCGAGAGCAGCGCCAGTCGAGGCTCGCCGGCGATCTTGGCCTCGATCTCCCAGAGCGTCCCCTCCGCCTCCTCACGCTTCCCGGCGGCGGCGCAGGCGTAGGCGAGGACCAGCCGCTTGACCGTGCCCATCCCGGGGCGCTCGAGCTCCTTGCGGATGTCGGTGATGGCGAGATCGTGCGAGCCCTTGGCCACCCAGGCCCACCAGAGCACGATCCGGGCGCCCACGAATCCGGGATCCATCGCCAGCGCCTTCTGCAGCTCCTCGATCGCCTCGTCGTAGCGCCGGCCGAAGTAGAGCACCCAGCCGACCGCGCGGTTGACCGGGACCGCCAGGGGATCCAGCTGCTGGGCGCGCCGGATCTCCGTCACCGCCTCGTCGTGCCGGCCGAGGGCCGCCAGGTACTCGGCGTACCACTCGTGCGCCATGACGTAGCTGGTCTTGAGATCGAGGGCGCGACGGAACTCCCGCTCGGCGCCGGCCCAGTCGAGGTCGCCCAGCCAGCGGGCGTAGGCCAGCGAGGTGTGCGCCTCGGCGAGGCTGTCGTCCATCTCGAGGGCCTTGAGCGCCATCGCCTTGGCCTGCGCCAGGTGCTCGGCCGGGGGCTTGGAGCTGAAGCCGATGCTGAGCAGCTCGTAGGCGTCCGCCAGGCCGGCGTAGGCCACGGCGTAGGCCGGGTCGCGTGCGATCGCCTGGCCGAAGTACTCGATGCCCTTGAGGACGTCCTTCTCGGCCCACTTGTTGGCGTGAAAGCGGCCGAGGAGATAGAGGTTGTAGGCCTCGGCGTCGCCGGTCGCCTTCTTCTCCACCCGCTGCTTCTCCTCGGGGGAGAGGGCCACCGACAGGGCGCCGGTGATCTGCTGGGCCACCTCGCTCTGCACCTCGAACACGTCGCTCAGCTGCCGGTCGAACGTGTCGCCCCAGAGATGCTGCTCCGTCTTGGGATCGACTAGGTGGGCCACGATGCGCACCCGGGCGCCGGCCTTGCGCACGCTGCCCTCCAGCACGGCGCCGACGCCCAGCTCCTCCGCCACCGTGGCGATCTTCTTGGTGGTCTTCTTGTACTGCATGCTGCTGGTGCGCGAGATCACCTTGAGCGCGCTGATCTTCGACAGCTGGGCGATGATGTCGTCGGTGATGCCGTCGCTGAAGTACTCGTTCTCCGGATCGGTGCTCATGTTCTCAAACGGCAGCACGGCCACCGACTTGGCCGCCGTGACCTCGCGCACCATGGCGGTGGCGGCGCCGACCGCGATGCCCACGGTGGCCGGCGTATCGAGCGCCTCCGCGAACTGGGCGGCCGACTTGAAGCGGTCGGCGGGCACCGTGGCCATCGCCTTCCGGACCGCCGCATCCACGGCCTCGGGCACCAGATCGCGGAAGGCCCGGGCGGACGGGATGGGAGAGGTCAGACGGTTGGCGATGACGGCCGTGAGGGTCGAGCCCCGGAAGGGCGGCTCGCCCACCAGCATCTCGAACAGGACGCACCCCAGGCTGTAGATGTCGCTCCGGCCGTCGACGAACGAGCTGCCGTCGATCTGCTCGGGGCTCATGTAGGCCGGCGTGCCCACCACGTGGCCGGTGGTGGACTCCCCGACGCCGACCGCGCGGGCGATGCCGAAGTCCGCCACGACCGCGTGGCCGGCATCGAGCAGGATGTTGGCCGGCTTGATGTCGCGGTGGATGACGTTGGCGCCATGGGCGTAGCTCAGGGCGTCGGCGACCTCGCGGGCGATCTGCAACGCGTCGCTGACCGGGAGGTGGCGCTCGCGGTCGAGCCGCTGGCGCAGCGTCTCGCCCTCGACGTAGGGCATGACGTAGTAGACCAGGCCATCGACCTCGTCCGAGTCGTACAGCGGCAGGATGTGCGGATGGTGGAGGCGGGCCGCGATCTGAATCTCGTGCAGGAACCGGGCGGCTCCCACTGCCTCGGTCAGCTCGGAAAGGAGCACCTTGACCGCTACCGAGCGCTGATACTTGAGATCGTGGGCCAGGAATACCTTCGCCATCCCGCCCTGACCCAACTCACGCTGGAGCTTGTAGCGGGAGGCAAGCGCTTCGCTGAGGCGTTCAAATAGATCGGCCACGGACGGACTCTCCTGCAGTCCTTGACTCTCGGGCACCTTCGGGTGGGTATCGCCGTCTTGGAGTGTGTTCGGGTAATCTAGGGCTAAACGCCGGTGGCGCCAGATCGTTGTGGGCGTCGCTCCAGTGCAGCGGAATTCACCACGGTGGTCGTGACATTTTGGCTCATAGGTGGTGAGGGCCAGTCTTGCATGGGCTAAGGCAGAAGG
>DATAOR010000378.1:0-26789 GCA_036265635.1 Gemmatimonadales bacterium | reverse complement strand
AGTCGCTGCCGTCCCTCGAGGCCATCCGGCAGTTTCGCCAGGAAGTGGGCCGCGACAACGCGATCTTCCTCCACCTGACGCTGGTGCCGTTCATCGCCGCCGCCGGTGAGCTCAAGACCAAGCCGACCCAGCACTCGGTCCGCGACCTGATGCAGATCGGAATCCAGCCCGACATCCTGATCTGTCGCAGCGAGCAGCCGATCTCGGCCGACATCAAGCGGAAGATCGCGCTGTTCTGCAACGTGGACTTCGGCTGCGTGATCGAGAGTCCGGACGTGCGCTCGATCTACGAGATCCCGCTCCGGTTCCACGACCAGGGCTTCGACGCGGTGGTGTGCGAGCGGCTGCGGCTCGAGACCCGGCAGCCGGACCTCAAGCCGTGGAAGCAGATGACCGAGCGGATCCTCCACCCGACTCATCGGGTCCGGATCGCGGTGGTGGGGAAGTACACCGCCCTGCACGATGCCTACAAGTCGGTCAGCGAGGCGCTGATTCACGGTGGCATCCCGCACGACGCCCGGGTCGACGTCGAGTGGATTCCCAGCGACCGCTTCACCGACCAGGCCGCGGCGGGCCGCCTGCTGTCCGAGTACGATGGCCTGCTCATCCCCGGTGGCTTCGGCGAGCGCGGGGTCGACGGCATGATCGAGGCGATCCGGTGGGCCCGGGAGAACAACCTGCCGTTCTTCGGCATCTGTCTCGGGCTCCAGGTCGCCATCATCGAGTTCGCCCGGAATGTCTGCGGCATGCCCGAGACCAACAGCACCGAATTCGAGCCCGAGTGCGCCACCCCGGTCATCGCCCTGATGCAGTCGCAGCGGGACGTCAGCACCATGGGCGGCACCATGCGGCTGGGCGCCTACACCGCCCGGCTGCGGCCCGGGTCGCGGGTGGCCCAGGCCTACGGCACCCAGGAGATCAGCGAGCGGCACCGGCACCGCTGGGAAGTGAGCAACGCCTACCGCGACGTCCTGGCCGAGTACGGGCTCCGGCTGTCGGGCCAGTCGCCCGACGGCGGCCTGGTGGAGACCATCGAGCTGCCCGATCACAGCTGGTTCATCGGCTGCCAGTTCCACCCCGAGCTCAAGTCGCGGCCGACCCGGCCGCATCCGCTGTTCGCCGGCTTCGTCGGGGCCGCGCTCCGGCATCATGGCGGTCCGCCGGCGGCACTCCCCAAGGAGCTGGCCGAGATCGGGCGCTGATGGGGTGGACCTTCGCGCGGTCCCCGCTGCTCATCGCGGGGCCGTGCGTGGTCGAGCCGGGGGATGTGCTGCCTCGAGTGGCCGAGACCCTGGCGGCCATCGGGGCGGCCCGGGGCATCCCCGTGTGCTTCAAGGCCAGCTTCGACAAGGCCAACCGGGCCCGGGGCGATGCGCCCCGCGGACCGGGACTGGAGGAAGGGCTGCGGGCGCTCGAACGGGTCCGGGCGGCAACCGGACTACCGGTGCTGACCGACATCCACGAGCCCGCCCACGCCGCGGCAGCGGCCGAGGTCGTGGACGTGCTCCAGATCCCCGCCTTCCTCTGCCGGCAGACCGATCTGCTGGTGGCCGCCGGCCGGACCGGCCGGCCGGTGAACGTGAAGAAGGGCCAATGGATGCAGCCAGAGGCCATGGCTGGGGCGGTGGAGAAGGTGCGGGCCGGCGGAAGTGCCGATGTGGCCGTCACCGAGCGCGGGTCGTTCTTCGGATACGGCGATCTGGTGGTCGACATGCGCAGCTTCGGCCGGATCCGGGCCGCTGCGGGCGTGCCCGTCCTGTTCGACGCCACCCATGCGGTGCAGCAGCCGGGGCAGGGCGCGGCCGGAAGCAGCGGCGGTCAGCGGGAGCACATTCCGGCGCTGCTGGCGGCGGCGGCCGTGGCCGGGGCCGACGGCTTCTTCCTGGAGACTCACCCCGACCCGGCCCGCGCCCTGAGCGACGCGGCCACGCAGTGGCCGCTGGACCGGCTGGACGCCCTGGTGGGCCGGACCTTGGATCTGTGGGCCCGGGCGCGTGATTGACCCGGACCGGGCCCGGCGGGTCCGCCTCTTGGGCCTCGACGTGGACGGCGTGCTCACCGACAACGGCATCTACGTCGGTCCGGTGGACGGCCAGCCGGTCGAGCTCAAGCGGTTCGACATCCAGGACGGGCTGGGCCAGGTCCTGATGCGGGCCGCCGGTATTCCCGTGGTGTGGCTCAGCGGGCGATACTCCGAGGCCACCACCGCCCGCGCGCGGGAGCTCAAAGTCGAGGAGGTGCTCCAGGTGCCCGGCCCCGAGAAGCTGGCGGCCTTCGGTGCCCTGCTGGAGCGCCGTGGGCTCGGCTGGGGCGAGGCCGCTTTCGTGGGAGACGACCTGGCCGACCTGCAGGTCCTCCGCCGGGTCGGGCTGCCGATCGCCGTGGCCAACGCGACCGCCGAGGTCAAGGCGGTGGCGGCCTACGTGACGCGGGCCTCCGGCGGTCACGGCGCGGTGCGCGAGGTGATCGAGGCGCTGCTGAAGGGCCGCGGTGAGTGGGCCGAGCTGATGGAGCGCTACTTCACGGAGCCGGCGTCCCGTGCCGTTTGACGACGACGCCTTGGTGGCGCTCGGACGCCGGGTGGTCGAGCTCGAAGCGGCGGCGGTGCGGA
Organism: Gemmatimonadales bacterium; assembly: GCA_036265635.1. Classification (GTDB taxonomy): domain Bacteria; phylum Gemmatimonadota; class Gemmatimonadetes; order Gemmatimonadales; family GWC2-71-9; genus CAVVWJ01. Next base: position 24,178 of record DATAOR010000378.1, on the reverse strand, counting down.
CGGCAGGCGGCCGGCTGGACCAGCGGTTTGCCCAGGCGGTCCGCCTGCTGGCCGGCGCGGCGGGGCGGGTGATCGTCTCCGGGGTGGGCAAGTCGGGCCTCATCGCCCGCAAGCTGGCGGCGACGCTGACCTCGACCGGAACCGTGGCCAGCTATCTCCACCCGGTGGACTCGCTCCACGGCGACCTGGGGCTGGTGGGCCGAACCGACGTGGCCATCGTGCTGAGCAAGAGCGGCGAGTCGGAGGAGCTGTTCGGCCTGGTGGGGTCGCTCGAGCGCATGGGGGTGCCGATCATCGCGATCACCGGCGAGCCCGAGTCGACCTTGGGTCGCTCGGCCCGGGTGGCGCTCGACGCGGCAGTCGCCGAGGAGGCCTGCCCCCACGACCTGGCCCCGACCAGCAGCACCACGGTGGCGCTCGCCCTGGGCGATGCGCTGGCGGTCGCCCTGCTCGAGCTGAAGGGCTTCCGTCGGGAGGACTTCGCCGCCCTGCACCCGGGCGGCTCGCTTGGCCGGAAGCTGCAGCTGCGGGTGCACGACGTGATGATCCAGCCGGGCCACCCGCTGGGCCCCGGCGCGACCATGCGCCAGGCGGTGGTCAGTCTGGCCCATGACCGCGGGCTTGCGATCGTGATCGACCAGGGCCGGCTGGCCGGCGTGCTCACGCCCGGTGACCTGGCCCGGCTGGCCGAGCGGGATCCCGGCTTTCTCGAACTCGCCGTCGGGACGATCATGACCCGCCAGCCCCGGACGGCGGCGCCCGATGAGCTGGCCGCCGCCGCGGTGGGCACCATGGAGCGCCACGGTGTGATCGCCCTGCCGGTGGTGGACCAGGCCGGGGCCGTGGTGGGCGCGGTCCACCTGCACGACCTGATGCGTGCGGGGGCGGTGTGACCCGCCGGGGGGGCGGCGGCACTCGGCTGGCGGCCGCGTGGTTGGCCGCTGCGGCCGGGCTATCCCAGGTGGCGGGATGTGAGGACCCGGGCGCCCGGCCGACCACGACGGTGCAGGCCACCGACAGCGCGGACCAGGTGCTGGAGGGCTTCTCGCACTTCGTGACCAAGGACGGGGTCCGGCGCAGCACGGTGGAGGCCGACACCGCCTACTTCTACGAGAGCACCCAGGTCACCCAGCTTCGGAAGATCAAGGTGATCTTCTACGACATCGACGGGAAGGAGAGCTCCACCCTGACCGCCAAGACCGGGACCTATCGCTGGCAGGACGGGTCGATGGAGGCCAACGGCACGGTGGTGGTCGTCGCGCCCGACGGGCGGCGGCTGGCCACCGAATCGCTCAAGTACGACAACGGCACGAATACCATCTCCACCAATGTCCACTTCACCTTCGACCGGGGAAGCGAGCATCTGGAAGGCAACAGCTTCAAGTCGGATCCCGATTTCAAGAACGTCGTGACCGACAAGCCGCGCGGCACCGCCGGCAACGGCATCCTCCTGCCGGGACAGAAGCCGTAGCGATGGGCACCGCACGCCGTCCGGGGCGGGAGCGGATCCGGTCAGGCCAACGGCTCGGCCGGTGGACCGGTGGCCTCGTGTTGCTCGGGTCCCTGGCGCTGGCGCTTCCGGCCGCAGCTCAGGTGCCGGCGAAGCCTCCCGTGGCCCCGGCCAAGCCTCCTGCCGCGCCGGCCAAGCCCGCGCCCCGGCCCCGCCCCACGACCACCACGGTACCGATCACGGTGGCTTCGCAGCGGTGCACCTTCCAGATCGACAACGTGGACCGGCAGGGCGCCGTGAACGAGACGCCCAGCGGGACCAACTATTTCGCCGGCGGCAACGTCCGGCTCAGCTGCCGGGGGATGCAGATCACGATGCAGAGCGACAGCGTGGCGGCGTTCGGCGGCAACGTGGTCAAGTTCATCGGCAACGTGAAGTATCGCGATTCCTCCCTGACCATGAACGCCGACCAGGGCGTCTACTTCAAGAACGGCGAGCGGTGGGAGGCCCGGGGGCACGTGGAGACCCGGAATCTGAGCAACGGGTCCACCCTGGTCGGGCCGTCGCTCGACTACTACCGGGTGGTGCAGGGGGTCCGTGACACGCTCGAGATGTATGCCGTGGGCCGGCCCACCATCAACTATCTCGAGACGGACAGCGCCGGGGGCAAGGCGGCCGAGCCGTACCTGATCGTGGCCGACCGGGTGCGGTTCAAGGGGAGCGACCGGATCTGGGCGGCGGGGAAGGTGACCGTGGACCGGAGCGACTTCGCGGCCCGGTCCGACTCGATGCGGCTCGACACCGGGGCCGGGAGCGACGGCACCCTGATCGGCGGCGAGCCCCTGCTCAAGGGAATCTCGGCCGACAGCTTCCGGCTGACCGGGAAGCGGATCGACCTGGCGCTCAAGCAGCGGGAGCTGAGCAGGGTGGTCGCCCGCGGCCAGGGGCACGCGGTCAACCGCGACTGGGACCTGACAGCCGACACCATCGCGATCGACCTGGCCAACCGGAAGATCGAGCGGACCCTGGCCTGGGGCACGGTCGGGCGGCCCTACGCCCTCTCCGCCTCGTATGCCATGCGGGCCGACTCGCTGGCGCTCGACTCCCCAGGGCAGCTGCTGCACGAGGTTCGGGGCTACCGGAAGGCCTGGCTCGGCGGCACGGTGGATTCCGTGACCAAGGAGCGCGACTGGATGCGGGGCGACACCGTCATCGCCAGCTTCACCCCGGCCGACTCGGCTGGCAAGAAGCGGGCGATGCTGAGCCGGATCGAGGCCAGGGTGGGGGCGCAGTCGTTTCATCTCGATCACAACGCCAAGGCCCCCCGTCGCCCGGGCATCAATTACGCCCGCGGGGACGCGATCGTGGTGACGATGAAGAGCACGGCGGGCGGTGGGGTGGACCGGGTCGACATTCACGGCAAGGTCGATGGCATCCAGCTCGAGGCCTCGGGCGACACTACCGCGACCGACAGCACCGCGACCGACAGCACCGGCCGGCGGGGCGCCCGGCGGCGATGAGCGCGCCCGAATGGGTTTCCGCACTCGGCGATCGCGACCCCTCGGTGGCCATCGCACTGGCCGCCATAACCCGGGCGGCGGGCGCGACCGACGCGGCCGCGTTCGCCGACCTGGTGATGACGTACCGCGAGGCGCACCTGGCCTGCTACCAGGGCATCGGCGGCCTGCCGGAGCAGGAGATCACCGGCGACGAAGTCCGCGATCACCTGCGCAGCTCGGTGCTGCCCCGTCTCGCCGTCGAAGGCTGGCTGCTCGACACCTCGGCCACTGCCTGGGATCCGGTCCAGCCCCGGGTAGCCTGGTGGGGCGCGGGCGGCGAGGACCGGCAGGCCATTTACGATGCCCTCCTGGCCGCCGCCCGGCGGGCCGCCCAGCGCTCCAAGCCGCCGGCGCCGGTCCGGACCACGACCAGTGTGCTGGAAGGTGTCCGTCTGGTGAAGAGCTTCAAGGACCGGCGGGTGGTCAACGAGGTGAGCGTCAAGGTGCAGCAGGGCGAGATCGTGGGCCTGCTGGGACCCAACGGGGCGGGAAAGACCACGACCTTCTACCTTATAACGGGACTGATCCGGCCCGACGCGGGGCAGGTCCGCCTCGACGGGCTCGATCTCACCCGGGCGCCGATGTACGAGCGGGCCCGGGCCGGGATCGGCTATCTGGCGCAGGAGCCCTCGATCTTCCGGAAAATGACGGTCGAGGAAAATATTCTGGCGATTCTCGAAACCCGGCCGATGGCCCGGGACGAGCGCCAGCGCCAGCTGGACCGGATGCTCGACGAGCTGTCCATCAAGCACCTGCGGCGGAATCGGGCCTACAGCCTGAGCGGCGGCGAGCGGCGGCGGCTCGAGATCACCCGCGCGCTGGTTACCGAGCCCAAGTTCATGCTGCTCGACGAGCCGTTCGCGGGCGTAGACCCGATCGCGGTCCACGACATTCAGACCATCGTCGCCGGCTTGCGCCACCGGGGCATCGGCGTACTGATCACGGACCATAACGTCGAGCAGACGCTCGATATCGTGGACCGGGCCTATATCATGTTCGAGGGCAAGGTGCAGGCCGCAGGCAGGGTGAGTGAGCTCGTATACGACGATCGGGTGGCTCAGCTCTACCTGGGACCCACCCTCACCGCGCGTCTTCGCGCCCGTCTGGAGTCGGTGGCATGAGAACCGGTCTTTCCCAGCACACCAGCATGCGGCAGGAGCTCCGGGTCAACCCCCGGCTCTATCAGGCCATGGACATGCTCTACATGCCCATGATGGACCTGCAGCAGCACCTGAAACAGGAGCTGCTGGCCAATCCTTTCCTGGAGCTGCTGGAGCCGGAGGACGAGGCGCCGGAGCAGAAGGACGCCGAGCAGGAGAAGGAGCAGAAGGAGAAGGAAGAGGAGATGGACTGGGAGGAGATCCTGCTCAACGGCTTCGAGGTGGGAGGGACCCGGGAGCAGTACGAGCAGCTGGAGTACACCGAGCCGGTGACGGTCGAGACCAAGGACCTGATCGACCACCTGCGCGAGCAGCTCCAGATGATGACCCTGTCGCCCCGCCAGCTGCTCCTGGCCGAGGAATTCCTCGGCAACATCAACGACGAAGGCTACCTGGCGGCCTCGCTCGAGGAGATCCTCGGCAGCGTCAACCAGCTGGTGGCCGGGCACGTGGACCGCGAGGACGACGACGACGCGGCGGAGGAGAGCGGCACCGACGCTCGGGCTGCCGCCGCCGTGCCGGCTCCCGCCCCCCTGTCGGCGGTACTCCCGGCGCCGGGTGATGCCCAGCTCGAACCGCCGGCCGAGGCGGGCGCTTCGGCCGACGCACCGGATCCGGCGGCCGGGCCGACCGGCATGGCCGAGCCCTCGGCGTCCGACGGCGCGGGCCCCTACTACACCATGGCCGAAGCGGAGCAGATGCTGGCGATCATCCAGCGGCTCGACCCGCCCGGCATCGGCGCTCGCGACCTCCGTGAGTGCCTCCTGATCCAGCTGGGCGAGCAGGCCGATACGGCGTCGCTGACCTACCGGCTGGTGCACGACGCCTTTCCCGACCTGATCGCCCACCGGTGGAACGACCTGGCCAAGCGGTTCGGGGTCGAGCCCGCGGCGGTCCAGGCCGCCGCCGACGAGCTCGCCCGGCTCGACCCCAAGCCCGGGCTCAAGCACTCGAGCCAGAGCGACGGGTACATCATTCCCGACCTCATCGTCGAGAAGATCGGCGGCCGCTACCAGGTGTTCCTCAACGACACCGGCATGCCGCGGCTCCGGCTCAGCCGGTCCTACCAGGAGATCGCCCGGGACAAGAAGAAGATGACCCCGGAGAACCGCGAGTTCATCGCCAGCAAGATGAACAGCGCCAACTGGATGATTCAGGCCATCGAGCAGCGCCGGCAGACCATGCTCAAGGTGATGAACTTCATCGTCGACCGGCAGCGCGACTTCTTCGAGAAGGGCATCGAGTACCTCCGCCCGCTCACGCTGCGCGAGGTGGCCGAGGTCATCAACATGCACGAATCCACGGTCAGCCGGGTCACCAACGAGAAGTACGTCCAGACCCCGCGAGGCGTGCTGCCGCTCAAGTTCTTCTTCTCGAGCGCGCTGGCCACCGCGTCGGGCGAGGACGCCAGCGCCCGCTCGATCCGGGCCAAGCTCCAGAAGATGGTGGGCGACGAGGACAGTGGCAAACCGCTGACCGACCAGCAGATCGTGCACCTGTTCCAGGAGCAGGGGATCCAGATCGCCCGCCGCACGGTCGCCAAGTACCGCGACCAGCTCGGGATTCTGCCCGCGCGCATGCGCAAGCGGGTATGACCCTGCCCGCGGCCGAGACGCCGGACGTCAGCGTCCTCGTCCCGGCGAAGGACGAGGCCGCCAATCTCCCCGAGTTCGTCCGCCTCTGCGCCGAGGCGCTGGGGCCGGCCGGCTTCTCGTTCGAGGTCGTGGTGGTGAACGACGGCTCGCGCGACGAGAGCGCCCGGGTCCTGCGCGAGCTTCAGGGCCGGCACCCTTTCCTCCGGGTGGTCACCCACCGCCGGCAGCGCGGCATCGCCGACGCGCTTCGCTCCGCCGGCGATGCCGCCCTGGGCGACATCTTCGTCTTCTATCCCGCCGACCTCCAGTACCTGCCCGAGGACATTCCCAAGCTGGTGGCCCCGATCCTGGCCGGCCGGGCCGACATCGTCACCGGGACCAAGCAGGGTAAGTACGAGAAGGCGTTCGTCAGCACGGTCTACAACGCTCTCTGCCGCTGGCTGTTCGGGGTCCGGGTCACCGATCTCAACTCGGTGAAGGCCTACCGCCGCGAGGTGATGGCCGGGGTGCCGCTTCGGCCCGACTGGCACCGCTACATGGTGGTCATCGCCGCGGCGGACGGATTCCGGCTCGAGTCGGTGCCGGTCCCGCTCTACCCCCGCCGCGCGGGCCAGTCGAAGTTCACCTGGCGCCGGATCCCGGTCGGGCTCTTCGACCTGCTCAGCGTCTGGTTCCAGCTCCGCTTCGGCCGGAAGCCGATGCTGTTCTTCGGCATCGGCGGGGTCACCCTGTTCGTCATCGGCTTGGTGGCCGGGCTGGTCGCGCTGGTGCTGCGGTACGGTTTCGATCTCGGCTTCCGGCCGCTGCTCAACCTGGTCGAGATCATGGTCATCTCGGGCATCGCGCTGTTCGGATTCGGCCTCATCGGCGAGATGGTGGCAGGGCTGCAGGAGGAGACGCGGGCCGTCGCCCGTGCGCTCGACCGACTGGATAAGCCCGACCTGCGGGACTGACGGGTGCGGGTCGTCTTCCTGACCCACAACTATCCCCGGTGGGCCGGGGACCTCTCTGGCGCATTTCTCGCCACCCTGGCCACCGCGCTGGCCCGCCGGGGCGTCGAGGTCCGGGTGGTGGCGCCGAGCGACGGAGGGCAGGGGGGCGAGGAACAGCAGGACGGTGTCTTCGTGCGCCGGGTCCGCTACGCGCCGGCTCGGCTCGAGACTATCGCCTATCGCGGCACCATGGCGGCGGCGCTGCGGGCCCCGGGCGGCTGGCGGGCCCTGGGCGGCTTGTGGCGGGCCCTGCGCCGGGCCGCGGCGGAGGAGATGGCCGGCGGCGCCGACCTGATCCACGCCCACTGGTGGATCCCGGCCGGCCTGGCAGCGCCGGCCGACGCGCCACTGGTGGTGACGGTCCACGGGACCGACGCCGCGCTGCTCCGCAGCTCGCGGATGGCGCGGCGCCTGGCCCGTCCCGTGTTCCAGCGCGCCCGAGTGGTCACCGCCGTGTCACGGGAGCTGGCGGGCTGGGTCCAGAACGCGACGGGACGGCACATCCCGCCGGCCCAGGTGCACGCGATGCCGGTCGACAGCGCCGGCTGGCCGTGGACCACGGGCGGAGGGGGGACGGTCGTGGTCGCCCGGCTGACGGCGCAGAAGCGGATCAGCCTCGCGATCGAGACCACGGCCTTCCTGGCCTCCTGTGGGCACGACCTGCCGCTCACGATCGTGGGGGACGGTCCCGAGCGCGAGCGGCTGGAGCGCCAGGTCGATCGGCTGGGGGTAGCGGGATTCGTCCGGTTCGCCGGCGCCGTCGCCCCCACGCAGGTGATCGACTACCTGGCCCGGGCCGACCTGATGCTGTTTCCAGCCCAGGGGGAAGGCTTCGGGCTCGCTGCCGCCGAAGCGCTCATGGTGGGGGTCCCGGTGGTGGCGTGCTGGGACGGCGGCGGGCTGCTCGACGTGGTGCCCGAGAACGGGGCCGGCCGGCTGACGCTGCCGTCGGCCGAAGCGATGAGCGACGCCGCGCTGGATCTGTTGCAGGACGCCGACCGCTTCTCGCTGGCCCGGCTGGTGGGCGAGGCCTGGCGGGCGCGGCTGTCGCCCGACCAGGTGGCCGAGCGGTGTGAGCAGTGGTACCGGGAGGCCCTCGGTGGCTGACTCCCACCGGCAGCGCTGGTTTCGCGCGCTCCAGGCGCTGGTCGGACTCGCGATCGTCGCCTTCGCCGTCCGGAGTCTGGCGGCCAACTGGACGGCGCTTCGGTCCCAGCAGCTCGAGTTCCGCATCGGGCTCGGCTGGCTGGCACTCAGCCTGTTGGTGGTGTGGGGGATGTATGCCTGTCTCATCGTGGCCTGGCGGGTCATGCTTGCCGGGTGGGGCCAGCGTCTCGACGGCTGGACCGCCGCCCGGATCTGGACGGTTTCCAGTCTGGGCAAATACCTCCCGGGGAAGGTGTGGGCCGTGGCCGGCATGGCGCTGATGGCCCAGCGGGCGGGGATCGCTCCGTGGGCGGCGACCGGATCCGCTGTGGTGCTGCAGGTGCTCGCGATCGGCACCGGTGCCGTCGTGGCCGGGCTCACCGGACGTCGGGCGCTGGAGTCGGCGCACCCGGGCGCCGGGGTGGCGCTGCTGCTCTTGATCGGCGGCGCGGTGATCGGCGTGGCCCTGCTGCTCTGGCCGCCGTTTCTGCGACGGCTGCTCCGCTTTGCTGCACCGGGCGCGGACACCCGTGGGGCGCCGGCGGCCACCGGCATCGTCGTCGGCATTGCCGCCAACAGTCTGGCGTGGGTCGGGTACGGGGGCGCGCTCTGGCTCCTGGCCCGGGGCCTCCTGCCGGATCTGGCCTTCAGGCCGAGCCTGGCGGTCGCCGTATTCACCGCGTCGTATCTCGCCGGGTTCCTCGCCCTGTTCGCTCCCGGCGGACTGGGCGTCCGCGAGGGTCTCTTCATTCTCATGCTGCAGGCGCCGCTGGGTATCGGTGCGGCCACCGCGCTGGCCCTGGCCTCCCGCCTGCTGCTCACGGTGACCGAGCTCGGCGCTGCGGTTCCGTTCCTGGTTCTGCCGCAGGGGAGAACGCGTGTCGAGCCCTGAATCCCCGCCGGGCCCCTACGAGCCGCGGCGGCCTGCCCTGATCGCCGGCGCGGTCTTCCTGTTGGCCGCCCTCACCGTGTGCTGGCCCATGCTGGCCGGCCGCTGGCTGCTGGGCGACGACCAGTATGTCGCCGGCTACAGCTTCCGCCTGTTCGGGGCGGAGGTTTTCCGGGCCGCCGGCCACATCCCGGAATGGAACCCCTACCTGTTCGGCGGGCTGCCATTCATCGCGGCGCAGCATGGCGACATCTTCTACCCCACGGCGTGGCTCCGCTGGATTCTGCCGGTCGATACGGCGATGAACCTTGGCTTCCTGGCCCACCTGGTGCTGGCGGGGGTCAGCACCTACGCCCTGCTGCGGGCCCTGCGCCTGAGCTGGACCGCCGCGGTGGCGGGTGGACTGGCCTACGAGCTGACCGGCATCGTCGCCTCGCTGGTCCGGCCGGGCCACGACGGCAAGCTGTTCGTCTCGGCCCTGGCGCCGCTCACGTTCCTGGCACTGTTGCGGGCCATCCGCGACCGGCGGCTCTCGGGCTACGGGCTGCAGGCCCTGGTCGTCGGGCTCTGCCTGCTGAGCCCGCACTACCAGATGACCTACTATGTCCTGGTAGCCGACGCGCTGTGGACCCTGTACCTCGTGTTCCTGGACCCGGACCGGCCGGCGGGCCTCCGCTGGCCCCGAGAGCTGGCGCTGGCTGGCCTGGCGGTTGGGCTCGGGGTAGCCATCGCCGCGCTCCAGATCATCCCGTTCCTGCAGTACCTGCCGTATTCGCCGCGGGGAGCGGGCGGCACCAGCACCGGCTGGGACTACGCCATCCAGTTCTCGATGCCGCCCGAGGAGCTCGTCACCACCGTGCTGCCGCAGTTCAACGGCGTGCTGGACCACTACTGGGGCCGCAACTTCTTCAAGCTTCACACCGAGTATCTCGGCGCCGTGGTCGTCGTGCTGGCCGTGCTCGGGATCGGCGATCGCGACCGGCGGCGCACGGTCCAGGCCTTCGGCCTCATCGCGCTGCTGTTCCTGCTGATCGCATTCGGCGGGCATACGCCGTTCTATGCGGTCTGGTACGAGGTGATGCCGATGATGAAGAAGGTCCGGGCCCCGGGCATGGCCTTCTTCCTGGTGGCGCTGCCCATGGCGGTCTTCGCCGGACTGGGCACTGAGCGACTGCTGCGGCGCGAGGTCGGCCTTCGAGCCTTGCTGGTGCCGTTGGCGGTGGTCGGCCTGATTGGCCTGCTCGGGTCGGCCGGCATTCTCCAGAGCGTGGCCACGCTGATGGCCGAGCCCGAGCAGGCCTCGCGGGTGGCGGCCAACGGATCGGCTCTTCAGGGCGGCGGGCTCCGGCTGCTCGTCGCCGTCCTGCTGGGGGGTGGCGTGCTGTGGGCGATCTGGCGCGGCCGGCTGACCGGCGCGGGTGCGGCCGCCGCGCTTGCGCTGGTGATCGTAGCCGACCTGTGGAGCGTGGACCGGCAGTTCTTCCACTACCAGGGCCCGGCACGCGAGACCTTCCGTGACGATGAGATCACCAGCCGGCTCCGGGCCCAACCGAGGCCATTTCGGGTCCTGGACGCGGGTGTCTATCCCCAGTCCTTTCTCATGGCCTATGACATCCCGCTGATGCTGGGGTATCACGGGCAGGAGATCCGGTTTTACGATGACCTACTGGGCGGCAAGGGGCAGTGGAAGTACGCCGCCAGTCCAGCCCTGCTGGATCTGCTGGCGGTCCGCTATCTCCTCCTCCCGCAGGCCCAGTCCGTGCCCGGCTATCACCAGGTGATCGGTCCCGTGCCCACCACGCCCGGGTCGCCGGGCATCCTGCTCGAGCGTGACACGGTACCGGCGTACGCCCGGGTGGTCGGGGGGGCCGCCAAGCTGGCCGAGGAGCAGATCGCGCCGACGGTGATCGATCCGCGGTTTCCCTACGACCGGCTCGCTCTCTATCCGGACACCGCCAGCGTCTCGCCCGAGCCCGTGCGGGCGGGGCAGATTCCCGAGCGGCCGCCGGTCCGTGCCACCGTAAGGGAGTGGAGCCCCGGAGACATGAGGATCACCCTCCAGGGCGCCGCGCCGAAACCGACCTACCTGCTGGTGGGGGAGAACTGGTATCCCGACTGGCACGCCACCATCGACGGCAAGCCGGTGCCCATCCTGAGAGCCGACAACACCCTGCTGAGTGTGGTGCTGCCGCCCGGGGCACGGGAGGTGCGGTTCCACTTCGCCTCGTCGTCGTATCCCCGGGGCAAGCTGGTGACGGCGGCCGCCGTGCTGATCTCGCTGGCGCTGCTGGCGGCGCCCCTGTGGACCCGGCGACGGAGGAGCGCGCATGACTGAACGGGCCCTGGTGGTGATGCCGACCTACAACGAGCGGCTCAATCTGCCTCTCATTGTTCCCCAAATCCTGCAGCAGGATGCCCGGCTGGAAGTGCTGGTGGTGGATGACAACTCGCCCGACGGCACTGGCCAACTGGCCGACGAGCTGGCGGGTGCGGACCCGCGGGTGCACGTGATGCACCGGCCGGGCAAGGCGGGACTGGGCAAGGCCTACCTGGCGGGGTTCCGATGGGCGCTGGACCAGGGCTATGACTTCATCTTCGAGATGGATGCCGACTTCAGTCATGACCCCAAGTTCCTGCCCGACTTTCTCACGGCCATCGAGCATGCCGATCTGGTGCTGGGCTCGCGCTACCACAACGGGGTCAACGTGATCAACTGGCCGATCGGCCGACTGCTGCTGTCGGTCGGGGCCAACGAGTATGCCCGGCGGATTACCGGCCTTCCGCTGACCGACTCGACCGGCGGGTTCAAGTGTTTCCGTCGCCAGGTACTCGAGGCGATCGACCTGGACGACGTCCGATCAAATGGGTACTCGTTCCAGATCGAGATGAGCTTTCGGGCCTGGAAGAAGGGCTTCCGTCTGGTCGAGATCCCGATCGTGTTCACCGACCGGGTGGAGGGGCAGAGCAAGATGAACAAGCGAATCGTGCGCGAAGCCATCTGGATGGTCTGGTGGCTAAGGATGCAGGCCATGGTTCGCCGGCTGTGAGGACCGGATGAAAGGCACCATCGTCTACAAGATGACCGGCTCGGGGAACGACTTCGTCGTGCTGGACGGCCGGGCCACGGACGCCGCGGCCTGGCCGCCGGCCCGGGTGGCACAGCTCTGCCACCGGCGGACCGGGGTGGGGGCGGACGGCCTCGTGGTGCTCACCCCCGAGGGCCCCGGGGCGGTCCGGATGGTGTACTGGAATTCGGATGGCTCGCGAGCGGCCATGTGCGGCAACGCGGCGCTCTGCAGTGCCCGCCTGGCGGTCTACCTCGAGCTCGCGGCCCCGGGCGAGCTGTGTCTCCTGACCGACGCCGGGCCGGTCCGGGCCCGTGCGGCCGCCGAGGGCGATCGGGCGGAGATCGGGCTGGCCGACTTCGATATACCCGGGCGGGCCGACCTCGGCCTGGCCCCGGGAGAGCGGTGGATGGCCTTTGCCACGGTGGGCGTTCCGCACCTGGTCCTGGCGGTCGAGGACATCGAAGCGATCGATCTGCTTGGGCGGGGGCGCGCCCTCCGCCACGATCGGCGGCTGGGGGCGGCCGGGGCCAATGTCAACTTCGTGGCGGCGCCGGCCGAGGCCGGCGGCCCATGGCGGATCCGCACCTACGAGCGCGGGGTCGAAGGCGAGACGCTCGCCTGCGGAACCGGCACGGTGGCCTCCGGGGTAGCACTGGCGGCCCACGGCGAGGCGGTCCCGCCGGTGCGGTTCATCAGCCGGGGGGGTGAGGAAATGACCGTCCAGGCGGGAATCGACCGCGGGGCGGCTTCGGGGGTGTGGCTGGGGGGGCAGGGCAAACTGGTGTTCCGGGCGGTCTGGGAGGGCTAGGGGCCGACGGCATCCGGATGGCGCTCCAGCGAGTCTGGCAGGGCTAGGGGCTGGTGGCGTCCGGATGGCGGAGCGGATTGGCGCCCAGAGCCAGCTGGACTCCGGTCCTGCTAGTTCTGCTACCGTATTATCCTGCAATCACTTACAACATAAATGGGGAAAGCCGTCACGGTTCTCCACAGTTATCCCCAGATGAACTTAACATAATATATCTTATACGTCATTCATGTCAGGCAGCCGAGTCCCTCGCAGTTCCTATCAGCAACCTAGTCCGTCAGGCAGCCGAATCCCGTCCAGGCCCTCCAGCCACGCTCCCTCCCACTCGAAGGCCGCCCTGTTGGGGCGGCCTGGCCAGCTGCACTTCGGTTGCCCGGCTACGGCGCCTTGCCCGTATCCTTGGGCATCGGCCTCGCCCCGTGCGCCTTCATCATCATGTCGGCCAGCCGGATCTCGGTGTACCCGGCCGGCGGCTCGAACATCGCGTCCGGCACGGCCGTCTTCTCGATCCGGATCGCCTCGAGGTCGCTTCTCGGCTGGCCGTTCTCAATTCGGCCGGCCTTGAGAATCCCTTTGTCGGTGCCGACCAGGTCCCGGTACCGCTGGAACTCGCTGGAGCCGCGGCCCCCGTCCGTCAGCATCGGATTGCCGGACAGAATGTCGCCCAGCGCGAAACCCACGCCGGGTGCCACGCAGGCCTCGCCTTCCTCCTTGTCCTTGTCCGACCCCACATATTCACCCCGGTACACCTCGCACCGGACCCCGGCCACGACCTCCGTCCGGCCCGTCTTGGTGAAGCGGAGCTGGTCCTTCGACGCCTCGCCATGCTTTCCCTTCATCCGCTCCATCATCGGCCCCATCATGGCTCGCATCTGCTTGGCATCGGCTTCGGTCATCGTCATGTACTGCTTTCGCTCGGGCTGAATCAGGATGACCCGGCCGGCTTCCTTGTCGATGATCATGGCGCCGCCCTCGCCGCCGAACCCATCCAGCCGGAGCCGCCGGCCCTTGGTCATCTGCTTGACCGTGTCGATCCGACCGCTGCTCGAGGTGGTCTTGAACGTGATGACCCCGTTGAAGCCCGTCTGCGCCCTCAGATAACCAGACGGCAGTGCCCCAGTCAGCAGCAGCGCCGCCATTGTTCGCCAGAGCCCTCGCATGGTCACCTGCTCCTCTCGTTGGTCGGGCTGGTCTCGCCGGCGCTGCCGGCGGCCACCCGAGACAGTGAAATATGGGGTCGGCCGCCGCGGGCGCCATAGAAACAGCAGAGGCGGCGCCGCCGTCTGGCCACGCCGCCCCCGGGGTTCCGACCTTGGCCGCCCGACCTACATCTTGCCGTCGGTCAGCTCGGCCAGCCTGACCTGTGCCTCGGTAAGGCTGTTCGTCTTGGGATACTTCTGGATCACCTCGCGGTACGCCGCGACGGCCTGCGCGGTCTTGCCGCCTTCGCGATAGGCCCGGCCCGCGTCCGTCAGGTAGCGGGCGCGGAGGTAATCCAGGTCGGCCACCTTGGCGGCGCTGGCAAAGGCGTCACCGGCGTCGGACCACTTCTGGGCGTTCTCGAGGGCCGCGCCGAGCAACCCATACGCCGGGGCCGCGAACTTGGGATCGGGTTTCTCCGCGAGAAAGTTCCGCAGGCCCACGGCGGCCAGCTCGCTCTGACCGTTGACCATCCGGACCTGGTTCAAGGTGATGACAGCCTCCTGCGCGGCGTCGGTGCCCTTGAACTCGCCGACCAGCTTCTGCAGCTCACTCGACGCCAGCGGCAGATTCCCGGCCTCGGCCGCCTGGCGGGCCAGGTTGAGCCGCTGGGCGGCGAACTCCTCTTTTCGCGCGTTGCTTTTGACCACCAGCCAGGCGACCAGCCCTACGACCACCGCCGCGGCCGCGACGATCGCGAGGATCAGCTTGGTGCGGTCGCGATACCAGGGTGATGCCGTGGCCGGCGCCGGGGCGCGTTCCCGGGTCGTAGGTTGTACCGTCGTGGCCATGTCCATCCTGTTCAAGGGTCGAGAAGCCTGGCGCCGTGTCCAGCCGATGCCCCCGGCGTGACTCGAACACGCGGCCAACAGTTTAGGAAACTGCTGCTCTATCCATCTGAGCTACGGGGGCCGAACCCGTCACGGGTCCACCGGAGTCCTGAAAGATGGCGGGACGGGCGACCCGAGGGCAACCCCGCAACCCCGCCCCGGTAGAGCCCATGCGGGGCATCCCGGGGGCGATGCCGCGGGTCGCCGTCAGCGCCTCGCCAGCACCTGGACTGCCCCGCCCTGCAGCTTCTCCAGCCCGCCCAAGCCGGCGATTTCGAGCAGGAAGCTCCAGCCCACCAGCTCGGCGTCCAGCTTCCGCACCAGGTCGCCCGCGGCCCGGGCGGTCCCCCCGGTGGCCAGCACGTCGTCCACCACCAGCGCCCGGGCCGGCGCGGGCAGGCCGTCGCGATGGCACTCGAGCGCATCCTGGCCGTACTCCAGCTCGTAGGACTCCGCCAGTCGCTCCCAGGGCAGCTTGCCGGGCTTGCGGACCGGGACGAAGCCCGCGCGAAGACTGGTGGCGACCGCACCACCCAGGATGAAGCCCCGAGCTTCGATCCCCACCACATGGGTGACGTCCAGCTCCCGGAACGGCTCCGCCATGGCCTCGATCACGGTATGGAACAGGGCACCGTCGCGCAGGACCGGCGTGATGTCCTGGAAGATGATGCCCGGCTTGGGGTAGTTGGGGATCGGCCGGAGAGTCTCGAGGACGTGCCGGGCCAGCGGGGTGACGGTGCTCATCGGATGTCGAAGCTCCTCTGGGGGACGGAAGTATCCTCGGCCGGCTCGGCCCGATCGACGGTCTCCACCCGCGCGTGCGCCGGCCCCCGCCGCAGCAGCGCCTCCAGCTCCGCGACGGCTTCGCCCTCCCCGGTCACGACCACCTCCACCCCGCCGTCGCCGAGGTTGCGGGCGTAGCCCGCCAGGCCGAGCTGACGGGCGTGACGCGCCACGAACCAGCGAAAGCCGACGCCCTGCACCTGGCCGGACACGAGGAAGCGGACCACGCTCACGTCCGCCTCACTTCCCGGTCGCTCCCTGCCGCCGGCGCCACAGCACGTAAACCCCGACCAGCAGCAGGGCCCCCGGCAGCACGTAGCGCACCAGCGTCTGGTGGACGTAGGGCCCGATGGCCGCCTCCACGTCCTGCCCGTGTCGGCCGATCAGCCAGCCGAGGTAAGTCAGGATGGCGCACCACAGGCCGGCGCCGAGCGCCGTGAACACTACGAACCGTCGGAGGGCCATTCGTGACATGCCGGCTGGAATCGAGATCAGGTGCCGGATGACCGGCAGCAGCCGTCCGATGAAGGTGCTGATCTCGCCGTGGCGGCGGAAGAACGCCTCGGTCCGGTCGAGCGAGCGCCCCGAGATCAGCACGAACTTGCCGTAGCGCCGGAGCACCGGCTCGCCGACCCCGACGGCCAGGGCGTAGTTGACCAGGGCCCCGAGGACGCTCCCCAGGGTCCCGGCCGCCACCGCCAGGTAGGCGTTCATCTGCCCCTTGGCGGCCAGGTAGCCCGCGGGCGGCATCACCAGCTCGCTGGGCAGGGGCAGGATGGAGGACTCGATGGCCATCAGCAGGATGAGGCCGGGGTATCCCAGCGCCAGAACGGTATCGGCCAGCCAGTGCCAGAACTGGGTCAGCATAAGGATGCCACGGCGCTCACCGGTTGGAGAAGCCAAACTGCCCCAGCAGGGGCACGAAGCGGACGTCGGCGACGGTGCTGGTTTCCAGCCGGTCGTCGATCCGGCGGGCGACCGTGAGCACCTGATGGTTCCGATCGCCCAGCGGAATAATCAGCCGGCCGGCCGGCGCGAGCTGCTCCACCAGCGGAGCCGGGATCTCGGGGGAGGCCGCCGCCACCAGAATGGCGTCGTAGGGCGCGAACGGCCGCCACCCGAGCGTGCCGTCGCCCACCAGCACGGTGACGTTGCGGACATCCACCGCCTCGAGCGCCAGCCTGGCGCTGTGCGCCAGTGCGGCGATCCGTTCGACCGCGAACACCGCGTCGGCCAGCTGGGCCAGCAGGGCCGTCTGGTAGCCTGAGCCGGCCCCGATCTCGAGCACCCGCTCTCGGCCGGTCAACGCCGCCAGCTCAAGGTAGCGGGCCTGGACCCACGGCTGCGAGATCGTCTGTCCCCCGCCGATCGGCAGGGCTACGTCCTCGTACGCCCGGTGGCGCACGCTTTCCGGCACGAACAGGTGCCGGGGAACCGTGCCGATGGCCCGGAGGACCGCGAGGTCGCGGATCCCCTTCTCCTGCAGCGTCTCGACCAGGCGGCTGCGGTAGCCCCCGTACCCGTCGCTGGCAGTCACCCCTCCAGCGACCAGCCCTTCACAGTCTCGAGCAGGGAGTAGTCGGTGAGATCCATGTGGAGCGGAGTAACGGAGACGTACCCCTCGGCCACCGCCAGGTGGTCGGAGTTCTCGGTGCCGGTCCAGGTGATGGTGCCCCCGCCGATCCAGATGATCTCGCGGCCCCAGGGGTCTTTCATCCGGGTGAGCGAATCCGAGAAATACCGGCTGCCTAGCTTGGTGACCTGGATGCCCAGCACCTCGGATGCGACGATCCTGGGCAGATTGATGTTGAGCAGGGTGTGGCTGGGGAAGTTGGGCACCCGGGTGATCTGCCTGACCAGGTGGATCAGGGTGTCGCGATAGGTCCCGAGGATCTCCGGCTGGGTTCCCCCGGTAAACGAGATCCCGATCCCCGGCACGCCGAGGGTCACCGCCTCCATCGCGGCGCTGACGGTGCCGGAGTAGAGTACGTCCTCCCCCATGTTAGGTCCGTGGTTGACGCCGGAGAAGACGAAGTCGGGCCGCTCGGGCATGAGCGCCTGGATCGCCAGCATGACGCAGTCGGTCGGAGTGCCGTCGATCTGCCAGGCGCCGTCCGGTCGGCGGGCGGGCCGGAGGGGCCGGTGCAGCGTCAGCGAGTGCGACGTGCCGCTCTGCTCGCGGTCGGGTGCCACTACCGTGACGGTGCCCACCTCGCGGCAGACGTCGGCCAGCAGCGCCAGGCCCGGCGCCAGGATGCCATCGTCGTTGGTGACCAGGATGTTCATCCGCGAACGCTGTCCCGCGGTGCCTCGCGGCCCGACTCCCGCGTCGTCTCGGGCCGGCCGTCGAGGATCTTCACGATCTCCTCGACGGCCGCCCGCACCTCGGTGGCCAGCTCCGCCTCGAATGCCTTCCGGGCCGAAGCCCGCAGCTCGCCAGTCCGGCGGTACTGGTCGATCCGCTGGCGGGCCCCGTCGATGGTGAACTTCTCGGTATACAGCAGGTGCTTGACCAGCATGATCAGCTCGACTTCGCGACTCTTGTAGACCCGGTTGCCCGACCGGTTCTTGGCCGGGTTGAGGAACCGGAACTGACTTTCCCAGTACCGCAGCACGTGCGGCTTGAGATCGGTCAGGGCGCACACTTCCCCGATGGAATAAAACTCCTGGACCGGCCGGGTGCTGGTCATCGCCACTGCTCCGCCTTGAGTTCGCGTTCCATGAGCTCGGGCACCGCCTCGCGGGCCGGCTTCCCCTCGAACAGGACCTCGCACACCTTGCCGATGATGGGCAGCTCCACCCCGTGGCGCCGGCCCAGCGCCACGCCGGCGCGCGAGGTGTTGGCGCCTTCAGCCACGGTGCGGTGGGTAGCCTGATACCGCTGAAGCGTCTCGCCCTGCCCGATGGCGACGCCCAGCGCCCGGTTACGGCTCAGTCCCCCCGTCGCAGTGAGCACCAGGTCGCCCATCCCGGCCAGGCCGGCGAACGTCAGCGGGTCCGCCCCCATCGCCAGGCCGAGCCGGGTGATCTCCGCCAGCCCGCGGGTGATGAGGGCGGCGCGCGGATTGTGACCCAGGCCCAGCCCCTCGAGGATACCGGCCGCTATGGCGATCACGTTCTTGAGCGCCCCGGCCAGCTCGACCCCCACGACGTCGGAACCGGAGTACACCCGGAAGGTCGGCGTGGCCAGCAGCCGCTGGGCTTCGAGGGCCGCCCCGGCGTCCTTGGCCGCAGCCACCACTGCGGTCGGCTGGCCCTGGGCCACTTCCAGCGCGAAGCTGGGACCGGACAGGGCCACGAACCGGCTGCCCGGCACGGTGTCGCGGTAGACCTGGGACATCAGCGCCAGCGTATCGGTCTCGATCCCCTTGGTCGCGCTCACCACCAGCGCCCCGGGGGTCACCCCCTCGGCCACCCGGCGGGCCACGGCCCGGACCGCGTGGCTGGGCGAGGCGGAGATGACCAGCCGGGCGCCGAGCACCGCCTCGAGCGGGTCGGTCACCGCCGTCAGGGACGCCGGCAAGGCGACCCCCGGGAGAAACAGGTGGTTCTCGTGGGCGTGGTTGATCGACTCGACCACCTCGGCCTCGTAAGCCCACAGCCGGACCGAGGTCCCCCGCCCCGCCAGCAGCGCGGCCAGCGTGGTGCCCCAGCTGCCGGCGCCCAGCACCGCGACGGCGCTCACGGCCGCGAGGCCGGGGCCGACCGCCGACCGAATCGATGCTCCGTGCCGTTCAGCAGCCGCTGAATGTTGCCGCGATGCAGCCAGATGATCGCCGCGGCGACGCCGACGTCGAGCCACAGCGTGGCGGGATGGGCGGGCCGCTCGAGCAGCAGCACCGCCAGCGGAAAGAGCGCCGCCGCCACGATGCTGCCCAGCGAGACGTAGCCGGTCAGCTTGACCAGGGTCAGCCAGACCACGGCGGCGACGGCCAGCGCCACCGGGGAGAGGCCCAGCATCACGCCCGCGGCCGTGGCCACGCCCTTGCCGCCCTTGAACCGGACGAAGACGGAGAAGGCGTGTCCCAGCACCGCGGTCAGCCCGCAGACCAGCGCGAAGATCTCGGAGCTCGACACTCTCGGCGCGATCAGCACCACGGGGACGAACCCCTTGGCGGCGTCGAGCAGGCCGACCGGGATGGCGTAACGCCACCCGAGCGTGCGGTACAGGTTGGTGGCCCCGAGGTTGCGGCTGCCGTGCTGGCGCAGATCGATGCCGGCGAACAGCCGGGCGGCGAGATAACTGGTCGGGACGGCGCCGAGCAGATAGGACGCCAGCAGC
This sequence comes from Gemmatimonadales bacterium, assembly GCA_036265635.1. Classification (GTDB taxonomy): domain Bacteria; phylum Gemmatimonadota; class Gemmatimonadetes; order Gemmatimonadales; family GWC2-71-9; genus CAVVWJ01. The sequence goes on along the minus strand of DATAOR010000378.1, from coordinate 4,419 downwards.
GCTGGCGCGGCGCCGCTCACCGCTTCGAGCCCCGGGCCGTGAAGCGGAGTCGGAGCGGTGAGCCCGCGAACGGCCACACCTCGCGGAAGCCGTGGACCAGGTAACGCTGGTACGCATCCGGCACGTCGTCGGGCCGATTGCTCACGATGGCGAAGGTCGGCGGCGCGACTGCGATCTGCGAGGCATACAGCAGCTTCACTTCCTCCCCCGGCTTCTGCGGCGGCGCGCTCCGCTCGAGCAGCTCGGCCAGCACCCGATTCACTTCGGCGGTGGGCACCCGCCGCTCGCGTTCCCCGGCCACCTGGAGGATCAGGTCGAGAATCCGGCGGACCCGCTGCCCGGTCAGGGCGCTGGCGTACACGAACGGGACGTAGCGCAGGAAGGGCGCCTTGGCCACCAGCGCTTCCTCTCCCCGGTGCGCGGTGTTGGCGTCCTTGTCCTCGACCAGGTCCCACTTGTTGACCACGACGATCAGACCGCACCCTTGATCCCACGCCTGGGTCGCGATCCGGAGGTCCTGATTGTGCATTCCCAGGGTGGCGTCGACCACCAGCACGCAGACCTGGGCTCGCTCCACCGCTCGCTCGGTTCGGAGGGTGGCATAGAATTCCAGGTCATCTTCCACTTTAGCACGGCGACGTAAGCCTGCGGTATCGATGAACTTGAGGGTCCGACCGTTGAACCGCAAGAGGGAGTCGACCGCATCCCGCGTGGTGCCGGCTTCGGGGGCCACCACGTGGCGCAGCTCGCCCAGGAGCCGGTTCACCAGCGACGACTTGCCGGCGTTGGGCCGGCCGACCACGGCCACGGCGATGGCCTCGTCCACGTCCTCGGCGGCGGCCGGCGGAAACCGTCCCACCACGGCGTCCAGCACGTCCCCGCTCCCCTTCCCGACCGCCGCGCTCACGCCCATCGGGTCGCCGAAGCCGAGCTGATGGAAGTCGTGTTGCGCCGTGCTGCGCTCGAGATCGTCGAGCTTGTTGACCACCAGCACGACCGGCCGGCGGGCCCGGCGGAGGTGCTCGGCGATCGCCTGGTCCACCGGGTTCAGCCCTTCACGGCCGTCCACCACGAACAGGACCACGTCCGACTCGGCCAGGGCGAAGTCGACCTGCTGTCGGATGGCGCGATCCATCGACTCATCGGACTCGGGCACGAGTCCGCCCGTGTCCACCACCCAGAACGCGCGGCCCGCCCACTCGGCCTCGCCGAAGTGACGGTCGCGGGTGGTGCCCGGCCGGTCGGAGACGATGGCCGGGCGGCCGCCCACGATTCGGTTGAACAGCGTCGACTTGCCGACGTTGGGCCGGCCCACGATGGCGACGGTCGGGCGGCTCATGCGGTCACCGGGTCGAGCGCGTCGACGAAGTCGTGCGACGGGCGCAGCGGCATCGGGACCGCCCCGGCGAGCAGCGCCAGGCTCATGCTGTCCATGAACAGACCGTCGTCGTTGACCGACTCGCCGGGAAGCAGGGCGAGATCGAGGTCATGCCGTCCGGCCAGCACCTGCTGCACGGCGGTGCCGGGCAGCAGCCCGGCGGTGGTGACCGAGGCGCCGAACAGCGTGTTGACCACCGGCATCAGCTCGAAGGTGGCCCCACTCCGGGCGGCCAGTGGCTCGAGCACCATCGGCATCAGGGCGGCCATGGCGGTGCCCGTCACCACCCCGATCCTACGGCCCGCCCACGCCTCCCACCCCTCGCCGCCGTCGGCGATCCGCTGCTGCAGCCAGCGCACACTGCCGACCCCGTTCTCGACCTGATCGAAGCCGTCATAGATGTCCGCCGGCGGCAGCGGCAGGCCGGCTCGGAGGTAGAGCTCGTCGGCCCCGAAGGCCCAGTGCCCGCCCCGCTCGCGGTGGGCTGTCCTGGCCCACGCCTCTACCTCAGCCACGGCGGCCCGGCACTCGGCGGCCGTGGGCTCACGGACCAGGTGATGCTTGCTGTACTCGGTGAGTCCGACCGGCACCACGGAGCAGCCCAGGATCTCGGGGCCGAAGCCGTACAGGTCATGCAGGGTCTGCCGCAGCACCTCGCCGTCGTTCACCCCCGGCGACATCACGATCTGGGTGTGAAACTGGATCCCGTGATCCGCCAGGTGGCGGAGCTGCGGCAGAATATCCGGTGCGGTCGGGTTGCGCAGGAGGTACCGGCGGACGGTTGGATCGGTGGCGTGGACCGAGACGTACAGCGGCGACAGCCGGTACTCGATAATCCGCGCCACGTCCTTGGGCTTGAGATTGGTCAGCGTGGCGAAGTTGCCGTACCGGAACGACAGGCGGTAATCGTCATCGCGGATGTACAGCACGTCGCGAAGCCCGTCGGGCAGGCCGTCGACGAAGCAGAAGTCGCACCGGTTGGCGCACCGGCGGATCCGCGCCGGCTCGAGCGAGACGCCGAGCGGCTCGCCCAGGGGGCGCTCGATGTCGAACTCGATCTCTTCGCCGTCGGGTTGGCGCACGTGCAGCAGGAACGCCTCGTCGGCGGTGAGGAATTCCCAGTCGAGGAAGTCCTCCAGGGTGCGGCCATTCACGGTCAGCAGCTCGCTGCCTGCCACCAGCCCGAGCTCCTCCGCGATCGTCCCCGGCTGCACCGCCGTCACCTTAATCATCCTCAGCCTTCCGCAAAGCCCGCCTGCTCCCGCCCGGGCGCAAGATGGCGGTGAATGACGGTAAATTCAAGGCGACGAAAGGGTTCGCCGCTAATGCGGAAGTGGTTTGTGAGCTTGCGCTGCCAATCCAGCGCGGGCGGGGGCTGCGAAGGTCAACCCAGCAGCTGCAACAGGGCCTCGCCGTAGGCCTCGAGCTTCCCGGGGCCGATGCCCCGAACGCGCTGCAGGTCGGCCCGGTCCCGGGGCGGGGCCGCGGCCAGAGCCTCGAGAGTGCTGTCGTGGAAGATGACGTAGGGCGGCTTGCCCTGGCGTCGGGCCTCTTCCCGCCGCCACTCCTTGAGCCGGGCCAGCATGGCGGGGTCAGCGGGCGGCTCGGTGGCGTCGGCTGTAGCGGCCAGGGTCCCCGCGCTGGGTCCAGCTGCGGACGTCGGGCCACGACCGCGGCGGGGGCGAGCCCGGCCCCGTCGGGCCGCTGTCGGCACGGGGAACGCGAGCTCGGGCCGCAGCTGTCCCATTGCCACTCGCCGACCCTCGGGCGTCAGCGCCAGGACGAACGCGCCGGGCCGGCCGCCCTCGATGCCCTGCCGAGCGACCAGCCCGGCGTCGGCCAGGACGTTGAGCAGATCCTTCACCTCGTCGGGTGGGATCATGGCCAGCTTGCCGTAGGTGGGGATCTGGTCCAGCCCGCGGTCCAGCACCGGCCGCACCCGGCTGCCGGTGAGCACCTGGGCGATCCGCTCCACGCCGAACCGACCTGACAGGCGGCCCACCCCCGACAGTGCAATCCGGACCCGGAGCAGCTCTTCGTCGGTCAGGGGTCGCGCGGCGGCCCGCCCCCAGCCCAGGCAGACATCGCAGGTGCCGCAGCGAGGTGCTGTGCCGCCCCGGGCACCGCCGGCGAAGTAGTCGTAGATGAACCGGGTTCGGCAGCCTCGGGAGAAGGCGTAACGGACCATGGTGTCGAGCCGCTCCCGATCGCGCTCGGCCTTGCGGACCCGTAGACCCTCGTCCAGCGGCATGGGCCCGTCGCCGGGAGGGCGACCTTCGCTCTCGGCAGTCCGCCGGAGCAGGCGGACCGCGGTGGCGGCGCTCATGCCGGTGGCGGCATCGTGGGTCAGGGCCTCCACCACCGCCTCATCGGACTGCCCCTCCGCCATCTGCCGCCAGGCGGCGCGCAGCACGGCCGGCGAAGGGTTGGACCCGGCCAGAAAGAACTCCTGGGTGCGGACATCCGCGGGTGAGAACAGCAGGGTGCACCGGGCCGGGGCGCCGTCCCGCCCGGCTCGGCCCGCCTCCTGATAGTAGGCCTCGACGCTGCCCGGCACCTCCACATGCGCCACGAACCGGATGTCGGGTTTGTCGACCCCCATGCCGAACGCGTTGGTGGCGACGATGACGTCGACCGTACCGGCGAGGAAGCCATCCTGCACCCTCGAGCGCTCCTCGTCCGATAGGCCGGCGTGGTATCGGCCGGCGCGGACGTCCAGGCGCTCCAGGTGGTCGGCCCAGGCATCCACAGCCTTGCGCGTGGCCGCGTAGATGATGCCCGGCGCGCCCATGTCGGCCATCAGCCGGTGCAGCGCGGCCGCCTTTTCCTGTTTGCCGCGACAGGTCTCGACGGCCAGCGTCAGGTTGGATCGCTCGAAACCGGTGATCAGATCGAGCGGGTCCCGCAGCCCCAGCTGGACGGCGATATCGGCGCGCACGTCCGGCGTGGCGGTGGCGGTGAACGCCGCGGCGGGAACCCCCAGCTCGGCGCGGACGCCGGCCAGGCGCCGGTAATCCGGCCGGAAATCGTGCCCCCACTGG
>DATAOR010000377.1:0-6707 GCA_036265635.1 Gemmatimonadales bacterium | reverse complement strand
CGACGGGCTCTGGATCGGGTGGTCCGGCGCCCCCGCCGACCTGGCCCCTGACCAGCAGGCTGCCCTCGATCGGGAGCTGGCCGCCATGCGCCTGGTCGGCGTCCCGCTCTCGGCCGACCTGGTGAGCGGCTTCTACGAGGGGTATGCCAACGGCGTCCTCTGGCCGCTGTTCCACTACCTGCTCGATCAGGTCCCTCTGCAGGCCAGTCACTGGGAGGGCTACGTCGAGGCCAACCAGGCCTTTGCCGACGTGGCCGCCGCCCACTACCGCCCGGGCGACCTGATCTGGGTCCACGATTACCAGCTCTGCCTGGTGCCCGGGATGCTGCGGGAGCGGCTGCCCGACGCCCGGATCGGGTTCTTCCTCCACATCCCGTTCCCGTCCGAGGAGCTGTTCCGCACCCTGCCGTCGCGTGACCGCCTGCTGCAGGGTATCCTCGGCGCCGATCTGGTGGGCTTCCATACCCCGGCCTACCTCCGGCACTTCGCGACCTCGCTGACCGACATCCTCGGCCGCTCGGTCGAGATCGACCGGGTCCAGCTGCCCGGCCGCGAGGTCAGGCTGGGGGTGTTCCCCATGGGCGTGGATGCCGCCGCCCTGGCCGCCATGGCGGCGGACCCGGCCATCGAGGCCGAGGTCAAGGTGATCCGCGGCGACGGCAGCGTCCGCATTCTGCTGGGAGTGGACCGGCTCGACTACACCAAGGGCATTCCCCGGCGGCTGCTCGCCTACGAGCGGATGCTTCAGCTTCATCCCGAGCTGCGCGAGCGGGTCCGGCTGGTCCAGGTCGCCGTGCCGTCGCGGACCAACGTGGGCGCCTACCAGGACTTCCGCGCCCTGGTGGACGGGCTGGTCGGCCGGATCAACGGCGCCTTCGGCACCGCCCGCTGGGTCCCGGTGCACTACATCTTCCGCGGCATTCCCGAAGCGGAGCTGGTCACCCTCTACCGCGCGGCGGACGTGATGCTGGTGACCCCGCTCCGGGACGGGATGAACCTGGTGGCCAAGGAGTTCGTGGCCGCCCGGACCGACGGCGACGGCGTGCTGGTGCTGAGCGAGTTCGCCGGCGCCGCCTGGGAGCTGCCCGAGGCTCTCCAGGTCAACCCCTACGACCTCGACGGCGCGGCCGAGGTGTACTACCGGGCCCTGACCATGCCGGCGTCGGAGCGACGCGCCCGGCTGGCGCCGCTCCGGTCCCGGGTGCACACCTTCGACGTGCACCGCTGGGTGGCCTCGTTCCTCGAGCGGCTCGAGGAGATCGCCCCGCCCGAGCCGCGCTCGCTGGCCACCGCCGGCGGCCCCGCCGCCCGGCGCGAGCTGGCCGGGCGGGTGGCCGAGACCGACGGGCTCCTCCTGCTGCTCGATTACGACGGGACGCTGGTGCCGTTCACCCCGACGCCCGAGCTGGCCCGGCCCGACGCGGCCCTCTTCAACCTGCTCGGCGCGCTGGCCGCCCGTCCGGAGACCGAAGTCCACCTGGTGAGCGGCCGGCCCCAGGCTCCGCTCGAGGAATGGTTCGGCACCCTGCCGATCTGGCTCCACGCGGAGCATGGCTTCGTCTCGCGCGACCCGGCCACCCGCCAGTGGGTGGCCGCCGCCGAGCTGGGGGGGGCCTGGCGCGAGCCGGTGCTGGCGATGCTGCACGAGATCACCCAGCGGACGCCGGGGTCGCTGGTCGAGGTCAAGGCGGCCGCCCTGGCCTGGCACTACCGCATGGCCGATCAGGAGACCGGCGCCCGGCGGGCCAATGAGCTGCGCCTCCACCTGAATCAGCTGCTGAGCAACCAGCCGGTCGAGATCCTGGCGGGCAACCGGGTCATCGAGATCCGGCCCTACGGCGTCCACAAGGGACGGATCGTTCCGCCCCTGTCGCCCGAGCGGCTGGCCTCGACCGCTATCGTCGCCATCGGTGACGACCGGACCGATGAGGACATGTTCGGCGCGCTGCCACCCGAGGCCATCACCATCAAGGTCGGCGCGGGCGACACCAAGGCCCGGTTTCGGGTGGACGGCGTGACCGCGGTCCGTCAGCTGCTGCAGTCGCTGCTGCCGGCGCGGGTCGAGGTCGGGGCGGAGCGCGGCTAGGAATGCGGATCGAGACCATCGCCGTCCACGCCGGGCATCGGCCCGATCCTGCCACCGGCGCCGTCACCCCGCCCATCCATCTCACCACTACCTTCGCCCGCGATGCCGAGGGCCAGCTGCCGCACGGGTTTATCTACGCCCGAAGCGACAACCCGACCCGGCAGACGCTCGAGCGCTCGCTGGCGGCGCTGGAAGGCGGCGAGGTCGCCCTGGCCTTCGCCTCCGGGATGGCCGCCACCGCGGCCGTGTTCCAGAGTATGCTGCCCGGGGAGCACGTCATCGCCCCGCGCGACGCCTACTACGGTACCGCCCGGCTGCTCCGGGAGGTGCTGGCCGGCTGGGGACTCGACAGCTCTCTGGTGGACATGGCCGATCCGCACGCGGTGGCCGAGGCGGTGACCCACCGGACCCGGCTGATCTGGATCGAGACGCCGTCCAATCCGTCCCTCGCCATCACCGATATCGCCCGGGTGAGCGCCATTGCCCGGGCGGCCGGCGCCCGCTGCGTCTGCGACAACACCTGGGCGACGCCGCTGCTCCAGCGGCCGCTCGCCCTCGGCTGCGATGCAGTGATGCACTCCACTACCAAGTACCTCGGCGGCCACAGCGATCTGACCGGCGGCGCGCTGGTGCTGCCGGCCGACGATGAGTGGGCTGCCCGGCTCCGCACCCTGCAGCAGCTCGGCGGGGCCGTGCCCTCGGCCTTCGACTGCTGGCTGCTGATGCGCGGTATCCGGAGCCTCGCCTGGCGGATGAGGGGCCACTGCGAGAACGCCGCCCGGGTGGCCGGCTTTCTGGCCGGCCACCCGGCGGTCACCGCCGTGCACTATCCCGGCCTCGCGGCCGACCCGGGTCATGCGGTGGCCGCGCGCCAGATGTCCGACTTCGGAGGGATGGTGTCGGTCGAGGTGGCGGGTGGGGCGCCGGTGGCGCTGGAGGTGGTGCGGCGGGTCGAGCTGTTCACCCCCGCCACCAGCCTGGGCGGGACCGAGAGCCTGATCGAGCACCGGGCGTCGGTGGAAGGCCCCGAGAGCCGTACCCCGCCGGGGCTGCTCCGGCTCTCGATCGGGTTGGAGCACGCGGAGGACCTGGTCCACGACCTGGACCAGGCCCTCCGCGGAGCCGCTACTCGGAGCTGAGCGCTTCCGGCTGGATCCGCCGGATGGCTCGCCGGGCGGCGGCCGCGATCTCGTCGTTGATCTCCTCATCCATCATCTTCTTGAGCTTTGGCACCGCGGGCTTGGCGGCCGGGCCGATCTCGGCCAGCGCCACCGTCACCGGGAACCGGACCGACGCCTCCGGATCGTCCAGCGCCTCGATCAGCGCCGGCACCGCCGAGGCCGCCGCGGGCCCCATGCCGGAGATCTCGTAGGCCGCGGCGTTCCGGGTCTGCGGCGCCGGCGCCTTGAGATCCTGGACCCACCGGCTCAGCGGCCGGCCGTCGGCCGCCGGCTCCTTGGCTCCAGCGCCCTGCGCCCAGGCATTCGTGGTCAGGGCCAGTGTCGCGCCGATCAGCAGGCCCAGCATTCGCTTCGACATGCAGCCTCCACCGAGAGTCATTCCGCGGAGCGCGAGCGCGCCCCAGCCGAAATATAGGCGTACATCCCCTCGAATACGGCGCCGCCCCGCTCGAGCCGCTCGGCATCGTCGGGGTAGGCCAGCACCAGGCCGTCGATCAGGGCGGCGATGCCCGCCGCCTCCGCCCGCCCGAACTTGCCGTCCTTGAGATCCACGTCGTGGACGATCTCGGCCAGACTCGCCAGGGCTGGGTCGGCCAGCCCGAACCGCCGGAGCAGGGTCTCGAAGCTGCAGCGGTCGCCTTCGTGGGTGAACTCCCCCTGGTACATGTCGAACCGGAGCTCCCCCGGCTCGGGCCGGTAGCCCTTGGCCGGCACGAACTTGAACCGCGCGGCCCGGTCGATGAACCGCCGGATCAGCCAGCTGCTGGCGATCCGGTCCACCTTGATACCCGTCCGGGTGACCCAGGTGCCGGCCCGCACCGCCGGCACGGGCTCGGCCACCGTGCCTTCCTCGGCCGGCCGGGCAGCCCGGACGGCCGCCTCGGCCGCCTCCCGGCCGGGCGCGTCGAAGAAGTCGATCCGCTCGGCCTCCTCCAGCCGCCGGCGGAGCCGGCCCAGCTCCTCGTCGCTGGGCTCGCCCCGCTCGGCCAGCGCCCTCGCGTCGGTCAGGATCGCCTGGTAGTCGGCGCTGCGCTCGCTCCGGAACATGGCGGTGACCTCCTCGTCGGTCGTGCCGGCCAGGAGCGCGCTCCGGCACAGGGTGGCGTCGCCCCCGTCGGTCCGGATCTCCCCGACCAGCCACTCGAAATCTTCCCGGGTCCCCTCCCGCCGGGGCAGCAGGTAGACCGAGTTCTTGAGCGGGATCGCCCCGATCCGCTGCAGCCGCCGCCGGACCTTGACCCGGAGGTAGTCGGGCTTGGGGGGGATCTGGTGGATCAGCAGCAGCCACTCGGCCCGTCTGGCGGCCGTCCGAGCCGGGCGACCTTGCGCCGGAGTCACAGTTGAAGCATTCATAGTCACAACTGTACTATCGCCCGACGACCTCGGCAAGGAGGCTCCCGTGCACCGCCAGTTCGATCAGCTCTGGGCCTATCTCGCGCTGGGCCAGCGGCCGGGCAATGCCGGTCAGCTGGGCGACCGGGTCCGCCTCCTGGTCCGGGAGCGCGCCGCCGAGCGGAGCGGCTGCCGCTGGTGCCTCGACCGCGCCCGCCATGACTGGCGCTCGGCCGGCCTCCCGGTGGATCTTCTGACCCAGCTCGACCGTCACGCCGTGGACCCCGCCTTCACCGAGCCCGAGCGCGCCGCGCTCGACCTGGTGGATGCGGTGGCCTGCGCCTCGGATCGCGCCGGGGAGGCGCTGGCCCGTCTCCGGGGCCACTTCTCCGACCGCGCCACCGCCGAGCTGATCGCCTGTCTCGCCGACCACCACCTCATCGCCCCCGAGCCCCGATGACCTTCCGCGCCGCGCTCGCCGCCTGCCTCCTCGCTGCCGCCCTCACCGCCGTTGCCCCGGACCCGGCCGCCGCCCAGCAGTCCGAGATCGCCACCGCCTACCGGGCCGTCGCCGACAGCCTGGTCCGGGCGGCTACCGGTGACAGCGCCGCCTACCGCCGGCTGGGCCGGCTGGTGGATACCTTCGGTCCCCGGCTCAGCGGCTCGGCCAGCCTGGAGGCCGCCATCGACTGGATTCTCGACCTGATGAAGGCCGACGGCCTGGAGCGGGTGCGGGGCGAGCCGGTGATGGTGCCGCACTGGGTCCGGGGCGCCGAGTCGGCCGAGCTGGTCAAGCCGCGCAAGGCGCACCTGGCCATGCTGGGACTGGGCATGAGTGTGGGCACCCCCCGGCAGGGCATCACCGCGCCGGTGCTGGTGGTCAATTCCCTCGAAGAGCTGGCCAGCCGAGGCGCCGAGGCGCGGGGCAGGATCGTCCTGATCGACGTCCCCTTCACCGACTACCTCACCACCCGGAAGGTCCGGACCGATGGCCCCTCGGCGGCCGCGCGGGTGGGAGCGGTGGCCTGCCTGATCCGCTCGGTCGCCTCCAGCTCGATCCGCAGCCCCCACACGGGCGCCACCCGCTACGACTCGACCGTGGCGAAGATTCCCGCGGCCGCGCTGAGCGTCGAGGACGCCGCCATGCTGCACCGGTTCCAGGATCGGGGCGAGCCGATCGTGGTCACGCTCCGGATGGGTGCCCGGACCCTGCCCGACGCGCCGTCCCGCAACGTGGTGGCCGAGGTGGTCGGGCGGGAGAAGCCCGACGAGGTGGTCGTGATCGGCGGGCACATCGACTCGTGGGACGTGGGTCAGGGGGCCATGGACGACGCCGGCGGCTCGGTCGTCGCCTGGGAGGCGGTCCACCTGATGCGGCGGCTCAACCTCCGGCCCCGGCGGACGGTCCGGGTGGTGCTGTGGACCAACGAGGAGAACGGCGGCGCCGGCAGCCAGGCCTACGCCGCTGCCCACGCCGGCGAGATCGCCCGCCATGTCCTGGCCATCGAGTCGGACAACGGCGTCTTCAATCCCAGGGGCTTCGTCCTCTCGGCCAACGACTCGACCGCGGCGGTGGTCCGGCAGGTGGCCGGCCTGCTCCAGGCCATCAACGCCACCAGCCTGGAGCGGGTCAACGAAAGCCCGGCGGCCGACATCACGCCTCTGGCAGAAGCCGGCGTCCCGGCGATGGAAATCGACGTGGATCCCACCCGCTACTTCTGGTATCACCACAGCGAGGGGGACATGCTCGACAAGCTCGACCCGGGAGAGGTCGCCCGCTGCGTCGCGGCCATGGCGGTGATGGCGTACGTCGTCGCCGATCTGCCCGCGGAGTTGTCCCACGCCACCGACTGATGGCCCCCGGGATGGGGAACAGCGGGGTCACCACGGAGGCACGGAGGGCACGGAGGTAACAACGGGTTCGCCACCGAGGCAGGGGCACGCGACAGGAAACAGCGGGTTCACCACGGAAGCACGGAAGGCACGGAAGATTGCTGGGCGGACGGAGCTCCACGCCCGAACCCACAGTGAATTCATGTGGGTGATCCAACCCGTTCTCCGTGCCTGCCGTGCTTTTAGTGGATCTGCCGTTCTCCGTGCCTTCCGTG
>DATAOR010000376.1:0-6577 GCA_036265635.1 Gemmatimonadales bacterium | reverse complement strand
CAGGAGCCCGCTCTACATCTCCATCGTGTCCCAGGTGATCCTCCCGCTGGGCATCTGCCTGGCCATCCAGCGGACCGGGGCGCTCCACGCGATCCACATCTGGCTGGCCATCCTCGCCGGCCACGTGACCCGATTCAGCCTGAGCGCCTTCCGGTTCCGTCAGGGCAAGTGGCGCGATATCGCGGTGGACATCGGGACGGGCAGGACGGTGTGAGCTGCCTCACGCGTCCTGCTGGCAGGCCCCTGACTCGGTCAGCGTGGCCCGACTGAGCACCCCGGGCCGCTTGGGCCGAGCGATCGTCGGGCCGCTGGCGGGCGGTCTGCTGCTTGCCTTGATCGCCGCCCAGCCAGCGGTCGGCGCGCACGCGCGCTGGTGGGACCTGGGCCACCGGATGATGGCGCGCATCGCCGAGCTCCGGCTCACCCCCGAGGCCAGGGCTGCCGCCCGTGACATTCTGGACGGCCAGAGCCTGGCCGACGCATCCGTCTGGGCCGACAACATCAGGCAGTACCGCCACGACGCCGATCCGCTCCACTACGTCAACCTGCCGCTGGCCGCGACCACCTGGGACTCGGCTCGCTACTGTCCCGACGGCCGCTGCGTCGTGGCGGCCATCCCGGCTGATCTAAGGGTCCTGGCCAACCCAGCCGCATCCCGGCTCGACCGGGCCGAGGCGCTGCGGTTCCTGATCCATTTCGTGGGAGATCTGCATCAGCCGCTCCACGCCGGCGAGGCGAGCGACCGCGGAGGCAACCTGCGGACGGTGTACCTGCTGGGCGACTCGACCAACCTTCACAAGGTGTGGGACGGCCAGATTCTCGAGGGGCAGGGGCTGACCGAGCCGGGCTACTTGGCCCTGCTCCGGCGGGAGATGGACACCATCAACCTCTCGGCACTCGAGCGCGGCACCGTGGTGGAGTGGGCCATGGAGAGCCACCGGATCGCCGCGACCCGGGTGTACCGCCTGCCGCCGGACGGACACATCGATTCGGCGTATGTGGCGGCCGCGCGGCCCGTGATCGATCGGGCCATCATCACGGCGGGTGTGCGGTTGGCCCGCCTGCTCAACCAGGCGTTGGCCCGCTATCGACCGTCAGCCGCCGAGGCCGTCTTCCCCGGCCAAGGCGTGATCACCGACCGCGAGGCCGCCGCTCATCTGGGTGAAACGGTGACGGTCGTAGGCACGGTCGCCGCGATCTACCGCTCCAAGGGCGGGAATGTCTACCTCAACTTCGGCGCCGATTATCCTCGCCAGACCTTCACCGCCGTGGCGCTCGCGCCGGTGGCGGGATGGACTGCCGGGCTCGACAGCCTGGTTGGCCGGCGGGTGGGAGTCCGGGGAGGGGTGGTAAGCTACCGGGGCCGGGTGGAGATCGTCCTCGACCACCCTGGGCAGCTGGTCCGGGCGCCGGCCGCCGCAGCCCAGGGGCGCTGAAAGCGACCCGCCGGGTGTGCCGCCGGACGCGGAGTGAGGTATTCCTCCGCCATATGCGTTTCGAGCGCGGCGACCGTAAGCAGGAAGGGCGGCAGGATCAGATCAGGATCCACCGCCCGGCCGCCGGTAGTGCGAAGCCACATCACCAGCCCGATCGCGCTCGAGCCCCCCACGATCACCACCGGCGGCAGCCCGATCGCCCGGCAACCCGCCACCATAGCCACCACGGCGAAGGCGACGGCGGCCGCCACACTCAGGTTGCGCTCGCTCATGCGTCGGCCTCCCGCCGACCGGATCGCCGTTCGACAACGTATTGGCCGCTGATCCGCCGCCACGCCGGCGGCTCGGACGGCGCGGCGTGGTCAGCCCGTGCGAGCCACCGAGCGACGGTCGAGGCCCTGCTCGCGCAGCCACTCCCGCAGCAGCGGCTCGAACTGCTCCGCCGTCTGTCCCGCCACCTGAGGCATCACCGGCCAGCGCTTGCCCGGGCCCATGAGATACCACATGGCCGGCACGGCCGGCAGGCCCCGGCGCTCATTGGCGGGCTCATGATCGTACGAGACGAAATGGAAGACACGATTGCCGAAGCGGACGTGACACTGCTCGACTTTATAGCTGCTCACGGGGTCCTCGGATCGGAGAAGGAGCGGCGGGCGCGCCGCCGCGGCCGGCGCCGCTGCTGAAATCTACACCGGTCTCGCGCTGAGCCCCGGGCTGAGTGCCGGCCCGCCCGGGGACAACCCACCCGCCAACAAGGCTTTGTCCGAGGCGGTCGGGCCGAGGCCGGACCCGCGCCCTGCCACATGGCTTCCCCCGGCTCCAGCCCATTCCAGGGAGGGCGGATCCACCGCCCCTGGCCTTCCCTGGTACCGGAGCGTATCCTATGGTCCGCTGGCCCCCGACCCTTTCATCCCAGAGCCCTACCTGTCCCGACGCCCGAGCCTTGGCGCGCCTGACCGCACGCCTGGCAGGCAGTCCGCGCCGCTGCGGACCCCGACCTCATGACCCCGGCCGATGACCCGTCCGGGAGCGACGAGCCGTTCGACACCGACGACCGGTTGGACGACTGGTTGCTCGATGGCCAGCTGGAAACCGCCGATGAGACCTGGTCGGACAGCTGGGACGAGCCGGCCCTCGACGGCTCGGTCGACGCCGGCGAGGACGAGACTGAGGCGTTGCCCGGCCCAGGCGTCCAGCGGAGCGGCATCGGCCTCTGCCTCTCGGGCGGCGGATTCCGGGCCGCGCTGTTCCACCTCGGCGCCCTCCGCCGGCTCAACGAGCTGGGCGTGCTGCCTCGGATCGGGACATTTTCATCGGTATCTGGCGGCAGCATCGTGGCGGCCCGGCTCGCCAGTGCGGTGCCTTGGCCACTGGTCGAGCCGCTCGAGCCCGAGGCCTGGGACCGTCTGGTCGCCGAGCCGGTCCGGGCCTTTACCCGGCGGAACATCCGCACCTGGCCGGTGGTGGCCCAGCTGCTCAGCCCCGCGGCCTGGCTGGGCCGGGGCTCGGGGGCCGACCGGCTGGCTGCCCGCTACCAGCGCGACTTGGCGCCGGGCACCCTGGCCGACCTTCCCGCCCACCCCCGCTTCGTCTTCTGCGCCACCGATCTGGCCTTCGGGGTCAACTGGGAGTTCGCCCGAGACCGGATGGGCGACTACCTGGCCGGCCGGATCTCGCCGCACCCGGGCGACTGGCCGATCGGCCGCGCCGTGGCCGCCAGCGCCTGCTTCCCGCCCGTCTTCCAGCCGTGCCGGATCCCGTTTGCCCCCTCACGCTTCCGACGCGGGAGGTTTCCGGCCGGGCCGGAGCGCGACCGCATCCTCGGTGATGTCCGGCTGACCGACGGCGGGGTGTACGACAATCTGGGACTGGAGCCGGTCTGGAAGACGCACGAGACGGTGCTCGTCTCGGATGGTGGCTCGGTCTTCCAGCGGGACAGGGTCCCCCGCCTGCTCTGGCGGCGCCTCGGCCGGTACGTGGACGTCGCCGATCACCAGAGCCGGTCGCTCCGGCGCCGCTGGCTGCTGGCCTCGTTCGCCTCGGGCGCGCTGGGGGGAGCCTATTGGGGGATCGGCCGGGCCAGGTCGAGCTACGCGGCCGACGATACCGCCGGCTACCCGAAGGACCTGGCCACCCGCCTCATTGCCGGCGTGCGGACCGACCTCGACGCCTTTTCGTCCGCCGAGGCGGCGGTACTGGAGAACCACGGCTATCTGCTGGCCGACCGGGCGATCGCCAGCCACGCCTCCGCCCTGCTGCCGCCGGAGGTTCCGCCCCTGCGGGTGCCCCATCCGGACTGGCTGGACCCGGCCCGAGTCGAGGTCGAGCTGGGGGAGAGCGGGGTGCGCCGCGTGCTGGGGCGCTGGTAAGCCGCTACGGCTGTCCCGCCTTCCGCCGGGCCTCCGCCACCAGATCGTCGGCCCGCTTGTTCGACTCGGCCACGATGTTGGCCGCCTTGCCGTCGGCCTGCTTGCGGAGTTGATCGGCCGCCGGCTTCGCCGCCGCCTTGAGGAACGGGTTGTTGGCCCTGGCCAGCAGCGAATCGGCCTGGCGATAGCCCTCGGCTTTGACCGCGTCGGCCGCCTTCTGGCCTTCGGCCCGGATCTGCCCCGCCTTCTGCTCGGCCTCGGCCACCGCCCGCGCGGCGGCCGAATCCACCTTCTGCTGAGCCGCCTGCTTCACCGCCTGCTCCGCCCCGCTCTTGACCGAGGAGGCCAGGCTGGTGGCATCGGGCACCACGGTCGGGCTGGTCACCGTGCCGCCGACCTTGATGCCCAGGTTGATCTGCTCTGCCGCGTTCAGGTTGATGCCGGCGCCCTCCGCCTTGGCCGCCAGGCTCGACAGCGCCCCGTTGGCGGCGCTTCCCAGCATCGACCGCGGCACCTTGAGGCTCAGGTCGTACTCCAGCGACTGGTCCAGTCCGTTGGAGCCCGCCACGTTGAGCGTCGTCCCTCCGATCTTCACGTCGAACGGCTGCACGAAGAGCCGGCCGGCCTTGATCTGGAACGCGGTCTTGAGCGCCTGCAGGGTGGGATTGTCGAGGAACTGCAGCTTGGTCACGTCGACGATCTTGTCCATCATGGGGAAGTCGTGCAGCTCGACCTCGGTCGTCTGCAGTGCGCCCCCGCCGGCCAGACCGGGGAACAACGGCAGCATGTTCTTGCCCAGGGCACCGTTGAGCTTGAGATCGGTGCTCACCTGTCCTACGGCGTACTTGGCCACCGGGGCCAGCGCCTGGACCGTCGCCAGCGACTTGAAGGCCGACTGGATGTCCAGCCTGGTCATCTTGAGCCCCACGTCGAACGTCGGCTTGGTGGTGTCGGTGGTCTCATAGAAACCGGTCACCGCGACTTCGCCGCCGAGCGTATTGACCCGGAAGTCTTCCAGCGTCACCCGCTGATCCTTGACCCGGAGCTTGCCCCGCGCGTTGGTCATCGTGAGCGGCGCGTAGTCCAGCCGGTTGATCGTGGCGTCCAGCCCGAAGTCGATCTTGGGCGGCACCGGAATGATCTGCAGGTCGCCGCCGCCCGACTGCCACTCGGTCAGATTGAACCGGTTGCTCCGGATCGAGGCGGTGCCCTTGAGGGTATCGTCCCGGAGCGCGAAGGCGAGCAGGTTCTCGATCTGGCCGGTCGCCTGCAGATCGCTGCTCCCGATGGTCCCGCTGAAGCTCTTGAGCTGGGCCCGCTGGGGCGCCAGGGCCAGGGACGCCTGAGTGATCGTGAGCGGGTGCGGCAGGGTCTTGCCCTTGAGGGTAAAGCCGGCCACGTCCACCGTCCCGCTGGCGTTGACCCTATCGTACTGCTTCTTGTCGATGTAGGACATCCGGGTCCTGACCCCGGCGTCGGCCGCCACCGTGCCGGCCAGCTGGTCGATCCCCTCGAGCTTCACCGTCCGGTGGACGTCCGCCAGATCCACCTTGCCGGTGACCCGGGCGTCGAGGTCCGGGTCGGATACGGGCGTCCGCAGGGTCATCCGGGCGTCGACCGGGTTCCGGCCCAGCCGCAGGTGGAACCGGTCGAGCCGCACCAGGGTACTGTCGGCGCTGCCGCCGGGATTGGTGAGGGCCAGGTCCACCGCGATGTCACGCGCCGGCAGGGGCAGGTCGGGATACTGGAACGCGCCATTGACCACCTTACTCCTGACGGCAAACGACGGGAACGCGCTGGCGCCGTACTCGCCCTGCACCTTCCCGTCCACCGCGATCGTTCCCGACGTCTTGACCTTGTCGAAGTCGTGGGCGTACACCGCCGGGATCAGCGACAGGATGCTCCGGAAGCTGGTGCTCGGCGCTTTGAAGGCCAGGTCCAGCGCGGTGTTCCTGCCAGCCGTCGCCGCCGAGCCGGTGACGCCGAGCTTGAGGTCGTTGAGGGACAGGTCGGTGCGCCGGATGGTGTAGGCCTTCCTCGCCAGGTCCGCCTGCACGTCGGCATCGAGGGCGAGCTTCACCTTGTTGAGGTAGGGGATGCCGGCGTACGTCACGCTCACGGTGTCGGCGTCGGCCTTGGTCCGGACCGCGACGTTGGTCTGGCTGAAATCGCCGCTCAGCGTCTGGTCGTAGCCGGCCACGGTGGCCTTGAGCTTGGCCCGGCGGTTGTCGAATAGCGCTGCAGCGTCGCTGATCGCCAGCCGGCGGAGACTCACCGCCATCGGCTTCGAGGCCTTGGCCTCGGCCGGCTGTTCGGCCGGCTTCTTGACGATGTCCCAGCTGGCCGCCCCGTCCTCCAGGGTAATCAGCCGGAGCCGCGGCTGGTCGAGCTCGATTGCCCGGATGACCACCGGCTTCCCGCCCATCACGTTGCCCAGCACGCTGGCCAGGTCGAGCACGACGCGCAGGTGCCGCACCGCGGCCAGGGTGTCGCCCTGGAACTTGTTCACCCCGACGGTGCTGAGATCGTGGAGGGTGAGCGTCAGGTTGGGAAAGTGGCGGAAGAAGGTGAGCCCGACGTCCCGCCAATCCACCCTGGCGTTGACGTTCTGGTTCACCGCCGTCTTGACTCGAGACGCGATGGTGCCCTTGAACAGGAGCGGGAGCACGAGCAGCAGAGCCAGCAGCAGCGCGACGCCGCCGCCGATCCACTTGAGCAGCTTGGACTTCCGTGTCATCGATCTCCTCGGCCGGACCAAGGACCGCCTAAGGA
>DATAOR010000375.1:0-16775 GCA_036265635.1 Gemmatimonadales bacterium | reverse complement strand
CACCGTGTTTCCCGTCGGCGACTATCACAAGGGCGGCGGCTCGTACGGCGAGGACGTCAACCTGCCGATTCCGATCGAGGAGCAGAACAATCCCAACGGAGGGACCTGCACCGACCGAAGCGCCTAGACTTCTCGGCGCCTGGGGCTCGAACACAAAGGGGCATGCGGACCGCGCATGCCCCTTTTTACCTGCTCCCCTTGCTCCCGCCAGCCTCCGGCGCTGTCGCCTCAGCCTCCGGCGCTGTCGCCTCAGCCG
Organism: Gemmatimonadales bacterium; assembly: GCA_036265635.1. GTDB lineage: Bacteria > Gemmatimonadota > Gemmatimonadetes > Gemmatimonadales > GWC2-71-9 > CAVVWJ01. Next base: position 16,519 of record DATAOR010000375.1, on the reverse strand, counting down.
CCGGCGTTGCCGCCTCAGCCGCCGGCGTTGCCGCCCCAGCCGGCGCCGCTGCCCTCAGCCGGCGCCGCCGTTGCTCCCGCTCACCACACCGCCACCGACGACCGGTCCAGGTCACTCTCCACGGTCAGCTTGAGCGACTGGCCGGGCTGAAAGACGAGCGGCTCGCTGTTATACGCCCGCGAGCCGCCGAACGGCCGGGCGACCAGCCAGCTCGAGCCCATGATCCCCATCTGGTGCCAGGGAAAGGTGAAGGTCGCCGTGCCGAGGCCGGTCACGGTGCCCAGCCGGATATTCTGGTTGCCGTGCCGGAGGTAGACCACCACGTCGCCCTGGACGTGGTTCTCGACGTCCAGCACCCCCGGCGTGGCCGGGTCGGGCGGACCGGCCTCGGCGTCGCTCCGGCTGTGGCAGGCCACAGCCACCGCGACCAGCGCGGTCAGGGCCGACTGCCAGGGTCTACCGGGTAGCCGCCGCACCGCCCGACACGCCCAGATACTTGTCATACCACCCAAGATAGCGCTCCATCCGGTCCCGACGATGACTGGGGCGGGCCAGGCCGTGCGAGGCGCCGGGATAGACGATGAGCTGGGTCTCCCGCCCGAGGCTCTTGAGCGCCTGGTACATCTGCTCCGAGTTGATCAGGGGCACGTTCCAGTCCTGATCGCCGCAGAGGAACAGCGTGGGGGTGACGATGCGGTCGGCGTGGAGGAAGGGGTACGACACCTCGAGATAGGTCTTGAGGTTCTTCCACGGCGTGCCCAGCTCCGCCTCGTACTCCTTGACGTACTGGTCGGTGCCGTACCCCGCCAGGGCATTGCCCGTGCCCGCCCCGCTGGTGGCCGCCTTGAACCGCTGGTCGCGGGCGATCACCTCGTCAGTCAGGATCCCGCCGTAGCTCCAGCCGCCGACTCCCAGGCGATCGGGATCGGCGATGCCCTGGGCGACCGCCCAGTCCACCGCCGCCAGCACGTCCTCGGCGTCCTTCTGGCCCCACTTGGCGAAGATGGCCCGGGCGAAGGCCTCGCCCCGGCCGCTGCTCCCGCGCGGGTTGACCCCGAGCACGACGTACCCCCGCGCCGCGAACACCTGCCAGTCCAGGTTGGCGAAGTCGTGATAGAACTGCCAGACCGGCCCACCGTGAATCCGGAGGATGGTGGGGTAGCGCCGGCCCGGCTGCCAATCGGGCGGCTTGACCATCAGGCCGTGAATCTCGGTCCCGTCGCGGCTCCGGACCGAGATCGGCTCGACCGCGCCGAGCCGGACACCGGCCAGCCAGGCCGCGTTCTGCCGGGTGATGGGCCGAAGCTCGTGGCCCTCCACCGCCCCGATCTCGCTCGGTGCCGTGGCGCTGCTCCAGACGACCGCGACCCGCCCGTCCCGTCCGACCGAGAGGTCGGTGAGGGCGCGGGGGCCCTGGACCACCCGCTCGATGGGGCCGCCGTGGAGGGGCACGCGCGCCAGCTGGTACTCACGGTCCTCCTCCAGCAGGAACAGGACCGATTTTCCGTCCGGGGCGAAGACCGGGGAGATCACCGTCCGATCCAGCGTGGCGGTGAGGACCCGGGCCGGTCCGCCCCCGGCCGGGACGACCGCGACCTTCTGGCCGGCATAGTACAGCAGCGACAGCGGCCCGCCCTGCACGTAGGCGATCAGCGACCCGTCGGGGCTCCACGACGGCGCCCGGCTGCCCCAGTCGGGATCCAGGTCGGGGCCCGGGAAGGTCGTCAGCTGGCGCGGCGCGGCGCCGGGCGCGGCCTCCACCACGTAGAGATCGAAATTGCCGGTCCGGTCGGGCTCCGGCCGGCGCCGGCTGACGAAGGCGATCGACCGGCTGTCCGGCGACCAGGACGGGAGCGCCTCGTCGGTCCCGCCCGCCACCAGCTGGGTCACGGCCCGAGTGGCGACCTCGTAGAGCCAGAGGTGGTCGTGCAGGTCGCGGAGCCACCCGGTCTCGTCCTGCTTGAACATGAACCGGTCGATCACGATCGGCTTGGGCGGCACCTCGCTGGTGTCGCCCGCGACCCGGGCGTCCGGATCCGGGTCGCTCACCACCAGGGCGATCCGGCGTCCGTCCGGCGACCACGCCAGGTCGCTGACCCCCCCGGGCAGGTTGGTCACCCGCTCCGGCTCGCCCCCGGCCCGGTCCAGCAGCCAGAGCTGGTCCACCTCGTGCGGGTCGTCCCGGTCCGACAGAAAGGCGATCCAGCGACCGTCCGGGCTCCAGCGGGCAGCGTGCTCCCCGCTGGGGCTCCGGGTCAGCCGGATCTGCTGGCTGCCGTCCCAGCGGGCCAGCCAGAGATCGGTGTCATCATGGTCCTTGACCGTGTCCGGCACCGACACCGTGTAGGCGACCCAGCCGCCGTCGGGCGAGAGCTGAACGTCGGACACGTCGCGGACCCGGGCCAGGTCGCCGACCTCGACCGGTCGCCGAGCCTGGGCGACTACGGTGGCCGGGCCGACCGCGAGCAGGACGATCCCAAGAATGTTTCTCACCTGACCCCCTCCTTCTCGACGGCGGAAGCGCGGCAGATTCGTCACCCGGGCGACCCCGACCTCACAGCCTGCTGTTCCCTCCGTGCGCTCCGTGGCTCCGTGGTGAATCCGGCCACCAGGGACCCTGGTACACGGGGCCCTTCATGTGGTGAATCCGGCCATTAAGGACCCTTGTATACGATCCCGCCCTTCATCACGAACCCGACCTTCCGGAACGAGCGGAGGTCCGCCAGGGCGTCGCCGTCGACGGCGATGATGTCGGCGTACTTGCCCGGGGCCAGTGAGCCGACCCGATCCTGCCACTGCATCAGCTCGGCCGCCGAGCTGGTGGCGCTCTGGATCGCCTGCATCGGCGTCAGGCCGTACTTCACCATGTAGGGCAGCTGCATCGCATTGAGCCCGTGCGGGTAGACCCCGCTGTCGGTGCCGTAGGCAATCCGGACGCCGGCGGCAACCGCCTTGCGGAAGCCGGCGCGCTGGGTCTCGGTCGTCTCGCTGTTCTTCCGGAGGATGTCCGCCGGCCAGTGCTGCGCCCGGCCGACGCTGTCGATGTAGTCGCCGTTCCAGATGTCGGCCACCAGCCAGGTGCCGCGCTGCTTCATCAGCGCAATGCCCTCGTCGTCGATCAGCGAGCCGTGCTCGATCGAGCGTACGCCGGCCCGCACTGCGCGCTTGATCCCCTCGGCGCCGTGGGCATGGGCGGCCACGAAGGTACCGTACTCGGCGGCCTGTTCCACGGCCGCCCGGATCTGCGCCTCGGTGTACTCCGAGACGCCGGGCTCGGTCCCCTGGGTCAGCACGGCGCCGGTGGCGATGATCTTGATGAAATCGGCGCCGGCGTTGAGCAGAGCCCGCACGCGCTCGCGCACCTGGTCGGCGGTGTTGGCCACCCCGAACCGGAAGGCCGGCGGGAGCACCACGTCCGGCGCCTGACCGGCGACTTCTCCCCCGCCCGATGTCACGGTGACGTATGCCCCCGCCACCTTCATCCGGGGACCGATCACCGTGCCGTCATTGATGGCATCCCGCAGCCCGGCGTCCACCAGCGCCCGGTAGGTCCCCACGTCCCGGACGGTGGTGAAACCGGCGAGCAGGGTCGCCCGGGCGTTCCGGACCCCGCTCATCGCCTCCTGCGTCTCGGTCCGCTCCAGCGGCTGGAGCCGGTCGGCCGCGTCGGCCTCGCCGATGAGGTGACTGTGGCAGTCGATCAGTCCGGGCAGCACCGTGGCCCGGCTGAGATCGATGATCCTGGCGCCACCGGGAATCCGGGTGGCGGCCGGCTGGACCGCAGCGATCCGCTCGCCCCGGACCAGGATCACCTGGTCCCGGCGCACTTCGCCTCGGTCGGTATCGATCAGCCGGCCGGCCCGAATGGCGATCAGCTCCACGGGCGGGGCCGGGCCTGCTCCGGCCTGGGCCTGGAGCCCCGCCGGCCGGGCCGCGAACAGCGCCACGGCCGCCGTCACGCGAAGTCCGACCGCGGTCATGGCGAATCCCGGGAAGCGAGGATATGGCATAAGAAACGACCGGCGCCGGATGGCGCCGGTCGGAGAAAATATACCCGGCGGCTCCTGAGGATGCGATCAGCCTCGGGCCGCCGGGGACTCACTCGTTCGGCTTCTTCACATCCACCTTGGGGACATTCACTTCCTTCTTCTCGGTCGTCACCTTCGGCACGTTGATCGTGTCCTTGACGGTCCCCGTCTCCACGCTCGGCGTGTTGATCGTGTCGGTCGTCGTCCCCACGGTCGGCTTCTGCACTTCGTACTCGCCTTCCCCGGTCTTCCGGCAGGCGCCGGTCAGGACAAACGCCGCGATACCTGCGGCCAGCATGAGCTTATTCACGAGCAGCCTCCGTTGATGGGCGTGTCTGGACCTGCCACGGCCACAATATGCCGTGGTGGGGTGAATCTGCCTGTGCGCCCGGTCACCCGGTTATCCGCATCGGGTGTCGAGAGTGTTGACAACGCATCGTCAATCTCTTTGATGGCAAAGGAGTAGCTCGATCACCGGATGATCAAAGTCTGGTCAACCTCATGACCCTGGGACTCGGTGGGAAGGCTCGCGGGACGGTGGGGGACAAAACGACGACGGCCACCCGAGGGTGGCCGTCGTTCCATCAATCCGGGGTGCGGCTCCCCTTGGCGGCGCTCAGTCCTGCACGAGAATCAGGTACTTGGAGGCGGACCAGAACTCTTCCGGCTGGGCGATCTGGACCGTCCCGCTCACCTTGCCGTCCTTGCTCACACCCTGGGCGAGATAGGTCGGGCTCTGGCGCGACACGATCTTGTACTTCTTGTCGGTCCGCGGCAGGGCGATCGAGGTGTTGGTCGTCTTGTCGATCGCGGTGAAGGCCTCGGGGTTGAGGTTCCGAGCCGGCTCCAGGCGAGTCCCGCCGAACACCAGGAACTTCGAGCCTTCCTTGGTGATGACGCCCTTCTTCATCAGCTCATCCTTGGTGCCGACCGCGTAGTAGACCGTGTTCTTGTACGAGGTGAGATTGACCACCGTGTCGGCCAGGGCAGCCTTGTCGCTCTCGAGCCGGCCCTTCTCGGTGGTCAGCGTGTCCACCCGTCCGGCCAGCGTGGCGATCTGGGTATTGGCCGCGGCGAGCTGAGCCTCGTAGTCCGTCTTCTGCGCCTCAGCGGTGGTGCGGAGATCGTCGATCGTCTTCTTGTAGGTCTCGATCTGCGCCAGCAGACGGGCATTGCGCTGCCGCGACGTCTTGGCCTTGGCCTCGGTCGCCGCCAGCTTGGCCTCGCTCTCGTTCAGCTTGGTGATGACGGCCTGGACCCGCTCCAGGGCGGCCTTGCGGTCCTCGCGGTCCTTCCGGGCGCCGGGCAGGCCCGGATCGCTGCTGACGGTGGTGACCGCCAGGGCCTTGGCCTTGGCCAGCTCGCTGTTGATGTCGGTCACGAACTGGGTGGTCTCCAGCACCTCGGTCAGGAGGCTGTCCTTCTGGGCCTCGGCGCTCTTCGCGTCGGCCAGCGCCTTCTTCAGCTCGGCCTGGTTACAGCCGGTCGTCGCGATCGCGCCGACCACCATCAAGGTCCAAGCGAACTTCCGCATGCACACCTCCGCTCTGCAAAGGAATTGGGGTACCCCGCACGGACACACGCGCACCGAACCAGTCCGCACGAGAGCGCCCGCCCACAGAGGGGACGGGTGCGCCGGCCAGAGGGAGCCGTTCTCCGGATTATGAGGCTGGTTGCGTGAGGCGCCCGAAGGATAATAACCGGTACCCCAAGTCGCTACCCCTCACCTACCTAATGTGATCTGCATCACAATTCACTTGAGGGGGATCCAGCGCCGAAATAAGCGCGGGGCGGTTCCGCCGAGGAACCGCCCCGTATCGCGCTGACCACGGTCTATCACCCTGCACTGCCCAGCATTAGCCCGGCAATGCTAGTCCTCCCCACTGTCATGATGTTTGTCACCATGGCCAGGGCCCTTGCCCTGCCCCTTGTCATGCCCCTTACCGTGGTCCCTGTCGTGGCCACCCTTGCCCTGCCCACCACCTCCGCCCCCGCCGCCGCCCTGACCCGGCGGGCTGCCCGGGTCGGAGCCGCCCCCACCACCGATGCCTCCGCCACCCCCTGAGCCTCCATTACCGCCGGAACCTCCACCGCCACCCCCGGAGCCGCCATTGCCACCACCCGAGCCTCCGCCATCGCCCGGCGGATCGCCGCCCCCGCCGCCGTCATCGGTCGGAGGGGCGATGGCCGTCAACTGGAATTGGACGAGCAGGTCGTGGCCGGGCGTGGCGACCTGGGCCTCGATGATCTGCCCCCCCGCCAGCGAGCCGAGCCGGGCACTGGCCGCGGCCCGGCCCTCGGGGTCCGTGGCGGGGGTGGCGGGATCGACCTGGCCATCGGGGATGTCACCGCTGAAGCGGAAGGAAACGATCGCGCCGGGCACGGGAACTCCGGCCCCATCCAACACTTGGACCACGAGCGGTTGGGCCACCGGTGCACCCACGGCGGCCCGCTGCCCGTCTCCGCTTACAATGGTGAGCGACGCCGGGTCGCCGGCGCCAGGGATGGTCAGGTCGCTCCCGCCGCAGCCTGCGGCGAGCAGCATCAGCGGCATCAGGGTCCGGGGCGGCTCCCACATGCGACCAGAATAGGATCGGTCGAGGTCGCACTCCATGGCGCACGTCACACGGCACCCCGGCAGCGACGGCCGCCGCCGTGGCCGGCGCGGTCAGCGCTGCAAGCCGCTCTCCACCGCCGGCTCGCTCGCGCGGGGAGCGCCGGCACCGAGCGAGTGCAGTCTCCTGATCGCCTCCGTCAGGACGTCGTCCGTCTTACAGAAGACGAAGCGGACCAGCGAACGGCCGCCGCCGTCCCGGAAGAAGCTCGACCCCGGGACCGGCGTCACCCCGACCTCGCGGCTCAGCCAGATGGCGAACTCGGTATCGTCGCAGGTGCCGGCCGCGGCCGGACCGAGGCCGGTGAAGTCGGCCAGGATGTAGTAGGCGCCCTCCGGGGGCCGGCAGCGGAACCCAGCCTCGGTCAGGGCTCCGTAAAGCCGATCGCGCTTGGCCCGGTACATCGCCGCCAGACCGTCATAGAAGCTCGCGTCCAGGCCGTCCAGCGCCACGGCCACGGCCTCCTGCAACGGGGCCGGGGCCCCGACCGTGAGGAAGTCGTGGACCTTGCGGATCGCCTCCGTCAGCCCGGCCGGCGCAATGATCCAGCCGATCCGCCACCCCGTCACGCTGAAGGTCTTGGAGGCGCCGCTGATGGTGACGGTCCGGTCCTGCATGCCGGGGAGGGTCGCGATGGGAATGTGCGGGCCGTCGAACCGGATGTGCTCGTAGATCTCGTCGGTCACCGCCAGGGCATCGTACCGCTGACACAGCTCGGCGACGGCGCCCAGCTCCGCCCCGGTCAGGACCCGGCCCGAGGGATTGCTGGGCGTGTTGACGATGATCGCGCGCGTCCGGGGGGAGAAGGCCGCGGCCAGCCGGTCGAGATCGAGCGGCTCGCCCGAGGCCAGCGGCAGGTACACCGGCCGGGCATCGGCCAGAATGGTATCCGGACCATAGTTCTCGTAGAACGGCTCGAACACGATGACTTCATCGCCCGGATTCACCACCGCGAGCAGGGTGGCGATCATCGCCTCGGTGGCCCCGCAGGTCACCGTGATCTCCCGCTCCGGATCAGCCCTCAGGCCATACCATTGGGCGTACTTTCGAGCCACCGCGTCCCGCAGGGTCTGAGCGCCCCAGGTGATGGCGTACTGATTGATGTCGTCGCGGATGGCGCGGGCCGCGGCCTCCTTCAGCAGGTCGGGCGCCGCGAAATTGGGAAAGCCCTGGGCCAGGTTGATGGAGCGGTGTTCCCGGGCTAGTCGGCTCATCCCGCGGATGACGGACTCGCGGAACCCGTGGGTACGGCGGGCGGTGGACAACGGCGGCTCCTGGCGGCGAAGGCCGAAGCTTAACACCCGTGGCCCGAACGTTGCCACGGATTTTGGCATGTCTCAGCTCCCTCCGTTCATCGATCTCCACAATCATCTGGTTCCCGGCGTAGACGACGGCGCAGCCACCGTGGCCGAGTCGCTCGACGCCCTGCGGGGCCTGTATCGCCAGGGCGTCCGGGTGCTGGTCGCCACGCCCCACCTGCTGCTGCCGCGGCTCTCGACCGAAGGGGCCGTGACCCGCGAGCTGGATCTGCAGCGGCGTGCGTTTCATCGGCTGGCCGACGCGGTGGCCCGGGAAACCGACCTCCCGATGATCGGCCTGGGGCAGGAGATCTGGGCCCCCGACGCCGCCGCCATTCTCCGGGTAGTCCACCGGAACGACCTCGGCCTCGATGGCTCCTCCACCCTGCTGGTGGAATTCGGCTTCGACCTGACCGGCAGCCACGACGATGTGATCGAGGCGGTGGTCGGGGCGGGTCGCCGGATCGTGGTCGCGCACCCCGAGCGGTACAGCTATCGCCCGGGCTGCCGTCCGCTGGATGTGATGCGCCGCTGGCGGGAGCTCGGCGCCCTGCTGCAGGTGAACGCGGGCAGCTTTGAGGGACACTACGACGCCCATCGCCCGGGCGCGTCTGCGCTGTCCTGGACCATGGTAGCGGAGGGGCTGGTGGATCTGGTGGCGACCGATCATCACGGTCCGAGGCGGACCGGGGTGTCGCCGCTCGAGGCCTACCGGAGTCTGGCCGCGGAGGGTGAGGAAGCGCTGGCCGAGCGTGCCATGGTCCACCGGCCGGCAGCGGTGCTGCGGGACGAGCCGGTCGAGCCCGAGCCGGACCCGGCCGTCAGATCGCGATGGGCAGCCGAGTAGAGCCGATCGCCTCGAGCAGGTAGTTCATCGGGCCGGGCCGGTCGGCCCCGCCCGCCGCCTTGGCCGAATCGAGGGTCTGCAGCACCCGCTCGCGCAGCACCGTGTAGTCCCGCGCCGCGGCCGGGTCCTCGAACCGGATGGTGTTCCGGGTCAGCGCGTAGGCGCCCGCCTGCGCATCGAGCACGCCCAGCAGACTGTCCATCTGTCCCACCAGCGACGACGTGAGTGAAGCCAGCATCCGCGAGTCCGAGCGGGCGGGCCGGCCATTCCACGCCTTGGCCTCGGCGGCGGTCCAGCCCTGGGCCTTGGAGGCGGTGGCGAACGAGCGCTGGTACTCCTGCTCGATGGCGGCCTGCTGCTGGCGGTAGATCCGGATGAAGTTGGCCACCCCTGCCAGGCTCAGCCGGGTCTCGGTGACTCCGCCGGCGGGGCTGAACCGCTCGGAAGCAAACAGGCGGTCGAGCCGGGCCACCCGCATGCCGCTCTCCAGCCGAGCCAGCGCCGAGTCGTGAGCCGCGGTGTAGTTCGCGATGAGAGACCGGACGGCGTCCACATGCGGGTCGGTGGCCGTCGGCGGAGTGGTCCGCTTGGGCGACAGCGCGCCGAGCAGCGCCGCGGGCCTGAGCCGCGGGGCGGCGGGCAGGCCGGGCATGGCCGGACGGGGAGCGGCCTCCGTCCCCTCAGCGGCGCCCGGGCCATCCACGGTGGACTCGCTGGCCGACGCCTCATACCCACGAGGCGCATCGGTCCAGCTCGCGCCCGCGCTTACCAGCGAGATGATGGGCGACGGCGCCGGCCCGCTCGATCGCGTCGTCGGAATGGTCTGGCTGGGCGCGGCCGTGGGAGCCGGGCGCGGGGCCGCGGCCGGAAGCGCCGAAGGCGCCGCGGGCGACGAGGCCCGTGCGGCCCAAGGCGGCTTGGGGCCTGAGGCCGCCAGCTGCAGTCCCAGGATCAGCAGCCCGCCCATGATGCTCAGGGCCAGCGGCCGCCGCCAGGGATGGTTCGGATCGCTCGACTCACCCTCGCCCGGCTTGGTCTCGGACTGCGGCTCGTCGGCGCCGGCCAGCGAGTCGGCCGCGTTGTTGAAGAAGGTCCAGTTGCTCCGCTCGAGCGGCGGCAGGGGTGGCGCGGCCGGGGTGTGCTCGGCCACGATCGCCTTGTATTGAGGGTGAAGCGTGACCGAGATCCACTTGGAGGTGGCCCGGTGATAGATCCGCGAGTGCACGTCCACGTCGCCGTTCCGGATGGCTGCAGCGAGCTCGTCGGTCGTCCGGTAGAGCTCTTCCTTGCCTGGTCTCAGCTCGACGAGGTACATGGGCGCTCGATTCGATCGTGGGGCGGAAAGCCCCGGGGGTGGTCACAATGTAAGCGGTGCGCTCGGGAGGAATGACCGGCCGGGCGGTGACAATGCTTGCCAGTTTTGTGCACTGGCCCTGCCGGAGCGGGTCCTCGCCTGGGCGGAGCCGCCAGACCGTAGGGTAACCTAGTTGGCTGCTTTGATTTGCGAGCACCACCCTAGGCTGGAACCAACCCGTGGCGACGGGCTCCCCCACCGGTCGGGACGGCCCGGGCCGGGTGCGTTTTTCCTCAGCCGGTGGTGGAATGCAAGATGTTTCGCTCCCCCGCCCAGTAGATTAGAGTCACTCTACTGTGCGCCGGGCTCCCGCCCGGGGCCATTGACCCACCTCGGCCTTCGTGGCCGCGTCGGAGGTTGCATGAGTTCGGGAGATCGGAGTGAGGCGCGTGGCGGGCGGGTCGGCACCATCGTCCTGGCCGCCATGCTCGGCGTCGGCGTGGGCCTCCTGGCCGCGCCGCAGGCAGGCAGCGATACCCGGCGGAACCTGAAGAAGCGGCTGGCCGCCGCCCGTGCCGGGCTGGAAGACGAGCTGGACGAGCTGGAGGAGCGCAGCCGCCCGGCCCGGCGCGCCGTGCGGACCCGCGCCGAGGAGTTGACCCGGGCCGGCAAGAAGCGGTATGACGCCGCGCTCGAACAGCTGGAGGACCGGATCGACGACCTCGATCTGACTGACGACGACGAGGACTCCGGCGGCGGCCTGACCACGGCCCTCACCGTCGGCGCGGGCCTGGCCGCGGCGGCCTACTTCTTCTCCAGCGAGCGCGCCGCGCCCGCCCGCGAGCGCGTGCGCGAAGCAGCGGCGACCGTCCGCGACGAGGCGGAGGCCCGGTGGGATCGGTTCCAGCAGCGCCGCGGCAACGGGCATCCGGGTTCGGAAGGCGACCGAAGCGACGCCTCGAGCTCCGGCTCGCAACCCAGCTGACGCGGTTTCTGCCGTCCGGGCGCCGCCTGGCGCTGGCGGCGCTCATCCTGTTGCTCCTTGGACTCGCGGTCACGGTCTCCTGGACCGTGACCTGCGGGTTCGCCGGCTGTCCCTCCACCGCCGACATTCAGGCCTTTCGCCCGAGCCAGGGCGGCCGTGTGCTGGACCGCAGCGGCGCCCCCTTGGGACGGCTGGCGTTCGTCCGCCGGGTCAACGTTCCTCTGGCCCGGGTGCCCCGCCACGTCCGGGCGGCGTTCGTCGCGGTCGAGGACCGCCGGTTCTTCTATCACCATGGCATCGACTGGCGGAGCGTGGGCCGCGCCATGGTCCGCAACCTCACCCGGGGTGAGGTCAGCGAAGGCTTCAGCACCATCACCATGCAGGTCGTCCGGAACGCGTTCGTGCCCCAGTTGGCGCAGGAGCGCACCCTCCGCCGCAAGCTGATCGAGATGTATCTCGCCGGCCGGCTGGAGCGCTCCCTGTCCAAGCAGCAGATCCTCGCGCTCTATCTCAACGTGATCTATCTGGGGAACGGAGCCTACGGGGTGGAAGCGGCCAGCCGCGACCTCTTCGGCAAGAGCGTCGACCGGCTCGACGTGGCCGAGGGCGCCACCCTGGCCGCGCTGGTACGGGGGCCATCGGTCTACGCTCCGCGCCGTCATCCCGATCGGGCGATGACCCGCCGCAACCTGGTGCTCGCCGTGATGGCGCGGGAGCACTACCTGCCCGACACGCTGGCGGACCGGGCCCGCAGTGAGCCGCTCCGGCTCTCGCCGGCCGAGTGGCGGCCACGGGAAGATCGGTCGTTCGCGATCGATCCGGTGCGCGCCGCGGTGGACTCGCTCCTCGGCGACGACCAGGTCGGCGACCTGATCGTCTACACCACGCTCGACGGCAGGGCCCAGCGCGCCGCCGAAGCCGCCGTCCGGCGGCAGGCGGATCTGATCGACCGGCCGGCGGCAGGCAAGCGCGATACCCTGCAGGGAGCGCTGGTGGCGCTCGACCCGCGGAACGGCGAGATCCGCGCCCTGGTCGGCGCCCGCCGCTACGTCCCCGGTGGATTCAATCGGGCCGTCGGAGCCCGCCGTCAGCCGGGCTCGGCGTTCAAGCCGTTCGTCTACGCGGCGGCCCTGGCCGGCGGGTTGACGCCGGCCGCCGTGGTCATGGACGCGCCGGTGGCCATCCGCGACAAGGACCAGGTATGGCAACCGGTCAACTTCGACGGTCGCTACGCCGGTCCGCTCACCCTCCGTCGCGCCCTGATGCGCTCCGCCAACGCCGCCACGGTCCGCCTGGGCGAGTCGGTGGGCGAGCGGCGGGTCGCGGCGCTGGCGCGCCGGGCCGGCATCCGGAGCCCGCTGGCGGCCGTCCCGGCGCTCGCGCTCGGGGCCGGCGAGGTCACCCCGCTCGAGCTCAGTACCGCCTATGCCCCATTCGCCAACGGCGGCCTTCGGGTCACGCCGTCGCTCATCCGCCGGATCGAGGCGGGCGACGGGACGGTGCTCTGGCGGGCCCCGGCCCAGCGCCCGGAGCGGGTGATGGGTGAGGCCGAAGCCTATCAGCTCACCTCGATGTTGGAGTCGGTGGTGGACGGAGGGACCGGCCGGGTGGTTCGCGATCGGGGGGTGCGCGGCACGGTCGCCGGCAAGACCGGCACCACCAACGATGGTGCAGACGTATGGTTCGTCGGCTACACCCCGACGGTGGTGGCCGCGGTGTGGTTCGGCTACGACTCGCCGCGGGCCATCACGGCCGCGGCGTCGGGTGGCCGGCTGGCGGCGCCCGCCTGGGCCGACTTCTACCTGACCGGCTGGCTCGAGCGCGACCCGGCCGACTGGCGTCCGCCGCCGGGGATGGTGAGCCGGACGATCGACGCGTTCAACGGGGACCTGGCCAACGAATGGTGCCCCGTCACGCAGCGCGAATATTTCCGGGCCGGCACGGAGCCCACCCGCCTCTGCTCAACCCACCGGGCGCCGCTGATCGAGCGGTTGAAGGACGTGGGGCGGAAGCTGGGCGAGATCCTGAAGGACCTGCTCAAGTAGGCGACGCCGCCGGCACCGCGACGGCCTGGCCCACGGCCGACGCGAGGAAGCGGACGCCCGACGGCCGGCGGCGCCGGCTACTCGAGCGCAGCCGGATACGCCAGGAGATCGCGGCGTACTTCACGCGCCGCACGGAACACCTTGGAGGGATAGCGGGAGCAGTTGGGGGTGTTGGCCCCGGTGACGCAGCCGTTGTACCGCAGCAGGGCGCGGTGGACGTTGCCGGTGCGCTGGAGGTAACGCCCGAAGACTCGCGCACCGTGGCAGATATTGGATTCGACGTCGCGCAGGTCGCTCGACTCGCAGTCGAACTCGCCGGCGTGGAAGTGCATCACCTGCATCAGCCCGATAGCGCCTTGGCTGCTCACCCGAGCGGTCTCGAGCCGTGCGTTCTCGGTCAGCAGTACGCCGGTGAGCAGGCTGGGCGCCACCTTGAGCGCCGCGGCCTCCTTCACGAGGGCCCGGGCGATCCGGGCCGCGATGGCGGGATTCTTGGTCCTGCGACCCAGCAGCAGCGTCAGGGGCCTGTAGTTGTAGCGCGAGACCACATCGCGCTCGAGCACCGCGCTGTCCACCGCCCGATCGACGGTGCCCCCGGCCAGCCTGGGAGCCAGGGGCGCGCTGGTGGCTCCTGCCACGACCAAGGCGGAAAGCGGTGGCGTCTCGACTGCCCCCGTAGGTGTGAACTCCACCGCCGCCAGCAGAAGCGACGTCGCCAAGGCCACCAGGAACGGCCGCCGAGGCATGAGTCCGGCGCGTACGCCGTTGGGAGACGGCGAGTTGGCGTACATGCGTCGCTCCCGCGTGGGTGAGGGGTGCCGGCTGGACCTCCGGGACGCTCTGCAAGATCGGTGCACAGCCGTGTCCCTGGCCCGATCCGCCCTGCCGGCGCCAGGCCCCGCCCGGTCAGTCGCCAGCGAGTTCGCGCAGGAGCGTCACCATCCGCAGATCCCAGGGGTCGGCGCCCGCATCGTCCTCCGCCACCACGGCGTGCTGCTGTGGGGTCTCGAGAATCAGGGGGACCGACCGGCTCCGCCGATCGGCCAGCAGCCAGCCGAATGCGGCGCGGCCGATCTTCCCTTCCCCGATGAGTACGTGGCGGTCACGATTCGAGCCCAGCCCGCCCTCGCTGTCGTTGAGATGGAAGAAGGCGGGCGGCTCGCCGGCGGCCTGCTCGAACTGGTCGAGGATACCCGCCAGGTCGGCCGCCGAGCGGGTGATGTCGTGTCCGGCCGCGAACAGGTGACAGGTGTCGAGTCCGTACCCCGTCCGGCTCCTGAGCTCGGGGGGCACCGCGGCGAGGATGGCGCCGACTTCGTCGGGTGTCCGGCCGATCGTCATGCCCGCGCCCGCGGTGTTCTCCACCAGGATTCGGGTGCTTCCCGGCACCCGCTCCAGCGCGCCGGTGATGGCCCGCGCCACCCGGAGCACGGCCGCCAGCCGGTCGCCGTCGGTGGCGGCGCCCGGGTGGAAGCAGACTCCGCCGGCGCCGATGGCGCTGGAGCGCTCGAGCTCCTTGGCCAGCCCGGCTGCCGCCCGGCCCCACTTCTCTTCGTCGTTGGTGGCGGTATTGAGCACGTAGGCCGCGTGAACCACGACCCGCTCGGGGCGAATGCCGGTCGTCTGGAGCGCCGCCCTGAATCGCTGGACCCGCTCAGGGCGAATGGTGGACTTGTCGCCGTAGTATTTCGGGATCGCGGTGAAGATCTGCAACGCCGTGGCCCCGGCGGCGGCGGCCCGCCGCGCCGCCATGTCGATGCCGCCGCTGTCCACCGCGTGAATGCCGAAATGATGGGTCATGGCTGTTCGCTCTCCCAGAGGGGGCGTGACGGAGCGACCGGGTGGCCGAGCATCAGAAGGGGGGCATGCTTAACGCATGCCCCCCTTCGGGTACCTCGGTCCCGGCCAACCCGTGCTTACTTGGCGCTGTTCCCGCTGGCGGCCGCCTGCGCCTGGTAAAGCTCCAGCCGCCGCTTGGCGATGTCCTGATCGCGCCCGGCCAGGTCCTTGGCCGCCTCGGCCCGGGCCGACTGGGCCTCCAGCGTCTTGCGCTCGAGCTCGCGGACCACGGCATCCTGGCGGAGGACCGCGGTCGGGTCGGTGTTGGCCGTGCGGGCCCGATCCTCGCGCCGGCTGGCCAGCTGCAGCTCCATGTCGAGTGCCTTCTCTTCCGCCTGAGCCAGTCGCTTGGCCGCCTTGGCCTGGTCCTGCTCGGCCCCGTGGAGCTGCTCCCGCTTATCGAGGAACTGCTTCTGCCGCTCGGCCACCTTCTTCTCCGCCTGGAGCGCGGTCTTGTCGGCCTCCTGCTTCTGCTTGTCGGCCAGCTTGATCCGGGCGTCGATGGTTGAAATCTCCTTCTTCTTCACCTCGGCGAGCGCCTTGGTCTGCGCCCGCTGCGAGCTGGTTTCCGCGATCCTGGCGTCGGCCTCCCGCTCGGCGGCCCGGGCCGACTCCATCTCGTTGCGGATCCGCTGCTGGCTCCGCGCCGGGATGACATCGATGAAGCCCAGCGCCTCGGCCACGGTCTTCCCGGCCGTGGGTGACGCCGGCACGGCAGGCTGGGCCGCAGCGGTGGGAGCCGCCGCCGGCGCTGCGGCGGGCGGGGTGGCGGGCGCATAGCCCTGGACGGTGGTATCAGGGGTCTGTGCTGCGACCGGCGACAAGGCAGCAGTCAGCAGCACGACAAGGGCGAGACTCTCACGACGGACGTTCACGGCCACAGCCTCCACGAAGTGGTGCGGGTGGGTGGATCGCCTACGGGCCAACTTACCGCCGATCCCGGGGCCCCGGAATACCCGGCTGGTCACTCGAGCCACCGGGTCAGCTCGGCGGCAGGGCGGCGGCGGCGCGGGTCGGCCGGCTCCGCCGGGTACCCGAGGCTGACCATGGCCACGATCCGGAAACCCTCTTCCAGCCGGGTGATGGCCGCCAGCTCCGGGTCCTGCATCATGCCCCCGGTCCGGAGGTAGGTGCCCAGGTCGAGCGACTGGGCCGCGATGAGAAGATTCTCCACCGCCATCATGGCCGCGGCATAGTCCTCTTCCCGCCGCCTCTCGTCCTGGCTCACCGCACACGCCACCACGATCACGGCCGGGGTTTGTTCGGTTTCGGCCCGCATCTTCTCGGCCGATTCGGTGGCCTCCGGCCCGGCTGGGTCGGCGAACCGCTGGCGGCGATGGCGCGCCCGGATCTCGGCGAACCGGCGCTTGGCCTCGCCAGTGAGGACGGCGAACCGCCAGGGCTCGGTCAGCTTGTGGTTGGGCGCCCGGATCGCGCAGTCGAGCACGGTCTCGAGCACGTCCTGCCCGACGGGGTCGGGACGGAAACGGCGGACCGAAGTCCGCCGTCGCATGGCCGTGATCGCGTCCATGTCGCAATCTACCTATATCCGGCCGAGGCTGGCGCCG